>DASWNK010000155.1:0-26180 GCA_036399275.1 Bacteroidia bacterium
CATATATTCCCAGGCGCAGCTCCCTCCACGACAGCCGCAAGTAGTTTTACTACAGGACCTGGCCACTAATTCCCAGGCGCAGATCGTCCAACGAGAGGCGCAGATCATTTTCCCCCAGGCGTATATTCTCCAACCACAAGCGCAGCTCATCCAACGACAGGCGTAAGTGATTCCACTCCGGGCGGTGGTCACTAACAGAAGGGTGGAAATTAAAGTAGTATCGATTGAATGATTTATTCGCAGTCGCAGCTATCCGCATCATTTTTCAGATCGATCACTGTTACAATTCTTGAGATGGTATCACAATCGGCAATAACAATGCGAAGATCTTTTCCGGCTGCTGTTGTACCTTCTATTGCATAAGTCGGATAAGGCTTATCCTGAACCTTGCTCTTGTCGTAATTCACTTTCCCTTTCCCTTGCACCGCGCCTGTTCCTAACAATTCTCTGATCTCCGCTCCATTAATATGGCGGCACTCCATACGACAAGCGCCGTGTTTGCTATACTCCAGTTTCTGCCAGCCCAATTCTTCCAGCTTTGCAGAGCCCGGCATTTGACAACCTTTTCCTTTGTATAGAAAAGAAACAATGAGCAAGCCCAACAAAAAGCCAAAACCATATAATCGTAAACGTCTGTATAAATCGGAATTTTTACTGGGGATTGCCATTGTTGGTTGTTGGTTGTCGGTTATTGGTTATTGGGTGTTGGGTGTTGGTTATTGGGTGTTAAAAATCTAGGAGCTGACAAATAAAATTGTTACGATCTGATTGCCAAAAACTAACAACCAACAACCAACAACTACATTGCCGCCATCAACAGATTAATGTCTTTATAAGGGAGCTTGAACATTTCGCCCAGTACCTGGTTGGTAAGTGTTCCGTTATATAAATACACACCATTACGAACACCGGCATCTCTGCGAAGCATGTTTTCTACGCCACCTTCTTCACCAATGTTAATAAGGATGGGTGCGAAAATAGTGCTCAATGCATAAGAAGCTGTACGGGAAACGCGGGATGCAATATTTGGAACACAGTAATGAATTACACCATGTTTGCGGAATACCGGCTTGGAATGATTGGTTACTTCGGATGTTTCAAAGCAACCGCCCTGATCGATGCTCACATCAATTATTACGGAGCCCACTTTCATTTCACTCACCATCTCTTCGGAAACAACCAAAGGCGTGCGGCCTTGTTGTGCACGAATCGCTCCGATCACTACATCCGCTGTTTTCAGATGCTTTGCCAATACTCTCGGCTGGATCACGGAAGTAAAAATACGTGTTCCGATATCACTTTGTAATCGTCTTAAACGATAAATGGAATTATCAAATACTTTCACGGAGGCGCCCAATCCCAATGCAGCGCGGGTAGCAAATTCGCCAACCGTTCCTGCTCCCAGGATCACCACTTCGGTTGGAGAAATCCCGGAGATTCCTCCAAGAATAGCGCCTTGTCCATTGTTCACATTGCTCAAATATTCGGCAGCAATCAGAATGGAAGTACTTCCTGCGATCTCACCCATGGAACGGATAACGGTATAAATGCCATCCTCATCTCTGATCCAGTCGAAGGCTATTGCTGTAATACGTTTGGAAATTAATTGCTTGATAAAGTCTTCCGGTTGAACGGTAAGTTGCAGAGCGGAGATCAATGTTTGTTTCTGCTGCATCATCTCAATCTCTTGCGGAGACGGAGGCGCTACTTTCAGGATAATGTCTGCTTTGTATATTTCTTCAGCACTATAAACGATCTGTGCTCCTGCTTCACTGTAATCATGATCCTGGAAATTCGCCATTTTACCGGCATTGGTTTCCACAATTACCCGGTGACCATTATTCACAAGCAGCGCAACTGCATCAGGCACCAGGGCTACACGGTTCTCCTGAAAAGATATTTCCTTTGGGATGCCAATAAATAGTTTGCCTTTTTTACGCCCGATCTCCAGCATTTCTTCCTGGGGCATTAGGGCTGTTTGAGAAAGTGAAGCCAGTAGTTCTTTAGATGTTTTCATTCTTAGTTATATAGAAAGCAAACAAATTTAAGAAAACTATCCTAAAGTGGAAGCTTAATCTAAAAGGTTATTAAGGAAGGGATGTTCATTAATCAAAATGTGATGGTTCGGGTCTCGCCTTCCTTTGTAATCCTAACCTTCTCGAATTCCAGCGGAAGCAATTCCGCTATCTTCTCAGGCCATTCAATAAAACAATATGCCCCCGAATAGAAGTATTCCTCATAGCCCATATCGTAAGCCTCCCCTACGGATTGAAGCCGGAAGAAATCGAAGTGGTAGATCTTCTGGCCTTTCGGCCCACGGTATTCATTAACAATAGAAAAAGTAGGGCTTGTCATTACATCCGTTACCCCCAATTCTTTGCAGATTGCTTTGATCAGGGTTGTTTTGCCGGCGCCCAACTCCCCATAAAACGCAATGATCTTCTGTCCGTCGAAATACTTCAACATCTTTTTTGCGAGTTCCGGCAATTCGGCGAGGTCGGTTAAAGTTGCTGTTGCCATGCTCCTCTATTTTGCGCTCAAAGTAACAAAAGGAATGATCATCTCTTCCAATGAAAGTCCGCCATGCTGGAAAGTATTCCGGTAATAGCTAACATAATAGTTGTAGTTATTCGGATAGGCAAAGAACTTATCCTCCTTCACAAATACGAATGCTGTACTGATGTGCTGCTTTGGCAAAAATGCATCGGCCGGGTTGCGCACTTCGAACACATCTTTCTTCACATAATCCAGGCTCTTCCCTTGTTTGTAACGAAGGTTGGTGTTTACATTTTTATCGCCTACCACTTTGGAAGGCTCGGTTACTTTTATTGTTCCATGATCTGTTGTAATGATCAGCTTTGATTTCTTTGCAGCGATCTGCTTTAAGATATCATGCAATGGGGAATGCTCAAACCACGACAAGGTTATAGAACGGTATGCCTTCTCATCATCTGCCAGCTCACGGATCACTTCCATTTCTGTGCGGGCATGCGACAGCATATCCACAAAGTTGTACACGATCACATTGAGCTTATTCTGCATCAGATTACTCATGTTCTCTGCCAGTTTTTTTCCGGCTGCATTGTTGGTGATCTTATGATAACTATATTTTATATCCTTGCCCAGGCGCTTCAACTGCTCTGCCAGCAACTCTTCTTCATGCATGTTCTTTCCGCCTTCCTCTTCATCGTTCAACCACAGTTTTGGAAAACGTTTTTCAATTTCCGAAGGCATTAAGCCTGCGAAAAAAGAATTTCGTGCATATTGTGTTGCAGTCGGCAAAATACTGCTGTATACATCTTCCTGCTCTACCTTAAAATATTCGGAGATTACCGGTTGAATGATCTTCCATTGATCGTAACGCAAATTATCGATCAGCACTACGAAGGTGCTTTCATTGCTATCCAGCAAAGGAGCTACTTTCGCTTTAAAGATCGTATGGGAAAATAAGGGAGGATTCGCGCCTTTTCCATTCAGCCAGCCGATATAATTGCTCTCAATGAATTTACCGTATAATTTATTCGCTTCCTGTTTCTGCATCTTCAGCACTTCCATCATGCTTTCATCTTTGCTGCGGTCCAGTTCAAGCTCCCAATAGACCAGCTTCTTATACACCTCTACCCATTCGTTCCAATCCAACCGGTCGCCCATCGTCATTCCGATCTGGCGAAACTCCTGCTGATAATTGCTGGTAGTTTTCTCACTGATCAATCGTCTGTTGTCCAATGTCTTTTTCAGTGAAAGTAATATTTGGTTAGGGTTTACAGGCTTGATCAGGTAATCGGAAATTTTCGATCCGATCGCATCTTCCATTAAGTGTTCTTCTTCACTTTTGGTGATCATGATAACAGGAATCTCTGCATGTGCCGCTTTTAAACGGTTCAGCGTTTCCAATCCGGAAAGTCCGGGCATGTTTTCATCCAGCAACACCACCGAGAATGTATTTTTCTCCACCAGCTCCAACGCTTCATCGCCGCTTGCAGCAATGGATACATCATAGCCCTTGTCTTTTAGAAACAGGATGTGTGGTTTTAACAAATCGATTTCATCATCTGCCCACAGAACATTAATTCTTTCCATAAAATTTTGTTTTAATTGAGTCTATAAAGTTAGCCATTTAATCTGCTTTGAGACTATGTATTCTATTAAATTTAAGCTGGCACATTCTTCTCTTACACTAAAAAATTGTTCCTGTTAAAAGATAAATTATCTTTGCCCCAGATGAACTCATTTTCCAATAAGCTTAAAATCTTTAACGACCCAATCTACGGTTTCGTATCCCTTCCTTACGAAATCATTTTCGATCTTATTGACCACCCCTACTTTCAACGATTACGAAGGATCAAACAGCTGGGACTCACCAATCTGGTATACCCTGGCGCATTGCACACCCGCTTTCATCATGCCATGGGTGCTATGCACTTAATGGGCCAGGCCATCGATGTGATCCGGTCGAAAGGACATGAGATCACTGAAGAAGAAGCAACAGGAGTTACGATCGCTATATTATTGCACGATATCGGGCATGGACCTTTCTCTCATGCACTGGAACATAGCATTGTAAGCAATGTAACTCATGAGGATATTTCCGAACTGTTCATGAGCCGCCTCAATAAAGAATTTAATGGTCAGCTTACCCTGGCTATCTCCATATTTCAAAATAAGTACAAGAAAAAATTCCTGCACCAGCTGGTTTCCAGTCAGCTCGATATGGATCGACTGGATTATCTTAACCGCGACAGCTTTTTTACGGGCGTTTCGGAAGGAGTAGTGAGCTCCGACAGGATCATTAAGATGCTGAACGTAGTGAATGACCAATTGGCCATTGAAGCAAAAGGGATCTATTCCATCGAAAAATTTATTATCGCTCGCAGGCTGATGTACTGGCAGGTATATCTGCACAAAACGGTGCTTAGCGCCGAAAGCCTATTGGTAAATATTTTAAAACGTGCAAAAGAACTGGCAGAGAAAAAGACGGAATTATTTTGCACTCCTGCCCTGAAAGTATTCCTGTACAACAAATACAGCGAAGCCGACTTTAAAACGCAGCCGGAATTGCTAAATACCTTTGCACAACTGGATGATAACGACATTATGACTTCCATAAAAGTATGGACAAGCCATCCGGATATAGTTTTATCGACACTTTGCAAATACCTGGTAGACCGGAAATTATTTAAGGTCGAATTGCAGAACCTGGCTTTTAAAGACGATAAGGTCAAAAAGATCAAAAACGATATTAAAACTCGCTTTAAGCTCAACGATAAAGAAGTTAGCTACTTTGTTTTTGGCGGCACTGTCACCAATGATGCTTACCGCCCCGATAAGATCCGCATCAACATTTTGTTTAAAGACGGAACCGTTACTGATATTGCTGAAGCTTCCGATCAGCTAAGCATTGCCGTACTCGCCAAAACGGTGAAAAAATATTATCTGTGCTATCCTAAATCTATTTCCCTTGTTCCCGCTGTTCAGGATTTGTAATCCTGAACAAAGAGCCTGGGATTTATAATCCCTATAATCCCATTCCCTACTCAAACCGTTCAATAAAAAACCTTATTGATCTCCTGTTTATTCAATAATTTGCATAAATTTGAAACATTCAATTCAGGAGCATAATTCCGACAACGATTTAACAAAAAGAACATATGAGCGTAAAGCAGCGAACGATTAAAACAGCCATCACTATTTCAGGAGTGGGATTACACACAGGTAAGCAAACCAACCTGACTTTTCTTCCCGCTCCGGACAATCATGGCTATAAATTTCAACGGGTTGACCTTCCGGGTAACCCGATCATCAATGCTGACGTGGATAATGTGGTGGATACTTCCAGAGGAACCACCCTGGAGCAGAATGGCGCCCGCATTTATACAACAGAACATGTTTTAGCAGCTTTAGTGGGAATGGAGATTGACAATGTGCTGATGCAGATGGATGGGCCCGAAATGCCGATCATGGACGGGAGCTCTATGCCATTTATCCATGCACTGGAAAAAGCCGGCGCCGAAGAACAAAAAGCGGAACGCATTTACTTTGAGCTTACCGAGAACCTGACATACGAAGACCCTATTAAAAATGTAGAAATGCTTGCCGTTCCTCAGAATGAATTTCGTCTGACTGTAATGGTGGACTATAATTCGGATGTATTGGGTACACAGCACGCACACATCTATAAATTATCCGATTTCAAAACCGATATCGCTATGTGCAGAACATTCGTGTTCCTGCATGAGCTGGAAGCATTGCTTGCACATGACCTGATCAAAGGCGGCGATTTAAACAACGCCATTGTACTGGTAGATAAAGAGATTTCACAAGAGCAGATTGCTCATTTGAAAAAAGTATTTCATCGTGAAGATGTAGAAATTAAAGGCAAAGGTGTTTTGAACAATACCGTTTTGCATCATTTCAATGAACCGGCCCGCCATAAGCTGCTCGACATTGTAGGCGACCTTGCATTGGTTGGTGTTCCTTTAAAAATGCACATCCTGGCTGCACGTCCTGGCCATGCAGGAAACGTTGCTTTCGCCAAAAAGATCAAGGAATTGATCAAAACAAGAAAGAAAGAAAAGACATTTGACCTTAGCAAAGAGCCGCTTTACAACATCAACGACATTACCCGCATGCTTCCTCACCGTTACCCATTCCTGATGGTCGACAAGATCATGGAAATGAGCAGCGACAGCATTGTAGGCGTAAAGAATGTTACGTTGAATGAGCCTTTTTTTCAGGGGCATTTCCCCGATAACCCGGTATTTCCTGGCGTTATGCAGATTGAGGCCATGGCGCAGGTTGGTGGAATATTCGCTTTGTCCAGTGTTCGCGATCCGGAATGTTACAGCACCTATTTCATGACAATGGATGGGGTTAAATTCAAACAAAAAGTAATTCCAGGCGATACGATTGTGTTTAAGCTTACGCTGGAAAGCCCGATCAGAAGAGGATTAGTAAACATGCGGGGAATTGGTTATGTGAATGGGAAAGAAGTAGTAGAAGCTGTAATGCTTGCACAAGTAATCAAAGACAAACAACCTAAAGAAGCCGCAGCGGCTGTAACAGCATGAGCAGCAACTTAAGCCATATACACCCGGGAGCAAAGATCGGTAAAAATGTTACCGTATCACCATTCTCATTCATTGATGACAATGTAGTTATCGGTGATGATACTTGGATCGGTCCGAACGTAACCATATTTTCCGGTGCGCGCATTGGTAAGAACTGCCGTATTTTCCCGGGAGCTGTTATCTCAGCCATCCCTCAGGATCTTAAGTTCGCCGGTGAAGAAACAACCACTGAGATTGGCGACAATACCACCATCCGCGAATGCGTAACCATTAACAGAGGAACAACTGATAAAATGAAAACCGCAGTAGGCTCCAACTGCCTGCTGATGGCGTATGTGCACGTTGCACACGATTGTATTTTAGGAAACAACATTATCATTGCAAACAGCGTGAATTTAGCCGGGCATGTTACCATTGAAGACTGGGTGATCCTGGAAGGGCTTGCAGCTGTTCAACAGTTTGTAACCATCGGCGCGCATGCCTTCATTACAGGCGGCTCGCTGGTTCGGAAAAATGTTCCGCCATTCACAAAAGCAGCTCGCGAACCATTGCAATATGTAGGGATCAATTCGGTAGGCTTGCGCAGAAGAGGATTTTCAAACGAATCGGTTCTGGAAATCGAAGATATTTACCGCACACTATATGTGAAAGGACATAATGTAACAAATGCCCTGGCAGTGATTGAGCAGGAAGCACCTGCATCCAAAGAAAAGGACCAGATCCTCTCATTCATCCGCGAATCGAAAGACGGAATCATGAGAGGAATCAGCTAGTAATTTGATTGCCTGAAAAAGAAGAAGTGAACATTCAACTAAGCAACATCGGCAAGCGTTACAATTACGAATGGATCTTCCGTAAGGTGGATCAGCAACTGACCAGTGAGAACAACTATGTAATCTTAGGCTCCAACGGCTCCGGCAAATCCACACTTTTACAGGTTATTGCAGGAAGCCTTCTTTCATCGGAAGGAACGATCAGATACCAGCTCAACAACAATCCCGTTGAGGAAGAAAACATTTTTAAACACCTCAGCTTTGCTTCCCCTTATCTTGAACTATACGATGAATTCACTTTAACGGAATCGATAGCGTTTCAGGCGAAGTTTAAGCCTTTCAGGGATCATTTAACAATCGAACAAATCATTGCGCTTACACAGCTGGAAAAATCCAAAGACAAACAGTTGAAATATTATTCCTCTGGGATGAAACAGCGGGTGAGACTAGCATTGGCTATCTTAGCCGACACTCCACTTCTATTGCTGGATGAGCCAACCTCCAACCTTGATAAAAAAGCCATCGACTGGTACCAGCAATTAGCAACAGATCATGTAAAAAACAGATTGATCATTGTCGCTTCCAATCAGCAGGAATACGAATACCCTTTTTGCAATCAACAGTTGAATATAGAGGATTATAAATAGATGTGATATGAGATTCTGGACCTGATATCATTATCTTCTCGCATACATGATATCCTTCAATTTTCTTTTATAGCTCTTTCTTTGCAGAAATGAATTCCGCATGAACTTTTTATCCTCTTTTACGGGCAGTACGGCAGCAAATCCGTTTCCATCCACCTGGTATTTCTTATGCTCCTTCCGATAGGACGTTCCGTTATCCTTCTGCTTATTGTCTTTCTTTCGTTTTTCGAAATGCGACCTCTGCTTCTTCATTTTTTTATTCCACTTCTTATTGGATATTGTCTCTGAGCCTTTCTGCCTGTCCTGCGCGAACGTAACATTGGAAAGCCCTACTAAAAGAAACAAGATCAAGACATATTTTTTCATGGGTATCTTTTTACAATTATTAAAAGTAAAGGGAGTACCGGCGGATGTCGCGTTCCTGTCTCCTTTTCGTAAGGGCATAAACAATCCGGGTTTACTCCATTGTATAGGTTCCGAAATTTTTATTTTTCTTCTTTTTCCAGCTTCTTGCTGCCATTTTGTACGTATTCTTATCTGTGATGGAAATCCCATCAGGATGGCTTCTTTTTAGTTTCATGGTCCGCCATGCAAGTGTGCCGTTATGCTTCAGCTTTTTATCCATTTTCGGTTTGCTGAAATGGGACATTTGTTTTTTCAATCGCTTTTGAGAATGAATCTTTTCAACTTTTCCGTGAGAAGCACTTTGTGCCCAACTGTATATGGAGGATCCTAAGAACAGGAACAGGAATATAATATATTTTTTCATGACGTTCGGTTTTTATAGTTTATACTACTGCTTTAAAAATGAAATGCCACTAAAGCCGCAAAACACGCATGAAAAGGGATTCCTACTAACAAAAAGGCATTTTTATATGCTAAGGGGCAAGAAGGTTTGTTTTAAAAAAAGAGAAGCTATTCGCTGCAAAAGCCTGACAATATGGGAATTTGTAGAAGATCCCACCCGCAAAGCCCTCTTTTCATTTCTTAGAAACACCATTTTTTTGCATTCCTGCCCATAAACCCTATATTTGCAATCCAATTCGAAATTCTTAAATTTTATACATAATATAAATGGCAAATTCAGGCGACATTAACGTAGGTACAGTGATCCGTTTTAACGGGGAGCTATGTAGAATAGAAGAATACCAACACCGTACCCCGGGAAACCTGCGTGCATTTTACCAGGCGCGTATGCGTAACTTAAAAAACGGCAAAATCGTGGAAAACCGTTTTCGTGCAGGTGAAGCTGTGGAAGTAGTTCGTGTGGAATTTAAACAGATGCAGTTCATTTATCCTGAAGGCGAATTTATCGTGGTAATGGACAATGATACCTATGAGCAGATCCACATTCCTGCATTCCTGTTAGGCGACTCTATTAAATTTCTAAAAGAAGGAATGGAAATTAAAGTTTCGTTTGAAGGTGATGAGCCGATCTTAGCGGAAGCACCGGTATTTGTAGAATTAACGATTACGTATGCTGAGCCGGGTGTTAAAGGCGATACAGCAACCAATACCTTGAAACCGGCAACCATGGAAACCGGTGCCGTTGTGAATGTTCCTTTATTCGTAAATGAGGGAGAAAAGATCAAAATCGATACACGCACAAATTCCTATGTTGAGCGCGTAAAATAACTCAAAAGATCTTTATTCCTATTATATTTAAGTCCTGCAAAACCTGCAGGATTTTTTTTATTCGTTACCGCTATTATAGCAATGAATAACACGGCACTTTCAATCAAATAATTATTATATTTGAGAAATAGAATTATACATCTGCTATGAAATTACCATCAGCCTATAAACTAAAAGACATAGCCGCCCTGATCCAGTGTGAATTTGAAGGCAGTGCCGACCATATAATTACAGGATTGAATGAGATCCACATGGTAGAGGCCGGCGACATTGTATTTGTAGACCACCCTAAGTATTATGACAAAGCATTACAATCAAAAGCAACCACCGTTCTGATCAATAAAAAAGTAGAATGCCCCGCCGGAAAAGCACTTATTGTTTCTGACGACCCTTTCAGGGACTACAACAAACTGGTACGTCATTTTCAGCCTCTCAACTATTCTCAAAAACAAGTGAGCGAGAGCGCTAAAGTTGGTAAAAGCAGTATTATTATGCCGGGTGTATACCTGGGCAACAATGTTACGATTGGCGAAAACTGTGTTATCCATCCCAATGTGGTGATATATGATAACTGTCACCTTGGAAACAGCGTCATCATCCATGCCAATACGGTAATTGGTGCAGACGCATTTTATTATAAAAAGCGGGCAGATTTCTTTGATAAAATGATCTCCTGCGGAAGAGTGATTATTGAAGATGATGTTGAAATTGGCGCCATGTGTACAATTGACAAAGGGGTTTCGGGTGATACAAAGATTGGAGCAGGAACGAAAATTGATAATCATGTTCAGATCGGGCATGATACACAAGTGGGAAAAATGTGCCTGATGGCTTCACAGGTAGGTATTGCCGGAGTGGTGATCATTGAAGATGGTGTGGCCATCTGGGGACAGGCCGGCATCAGAAGTGATGTACGCCTGGGCAAAGGCGCTGTTCTTCTCGCGCAAGCAGGCTTAGGAGAAGATATTCCGGAAGGGAAAACATATTTTGGATCTCCGGCCGGAGAATCCAGAGCGAAGATGAAGGAAGTGGCTGCGCTAAAGATGCTTCCCGAATTGATTAAAAAAATGATTGAAAAACAGAATCCCTAAGTAATTATTCTTTTTTGTCTAAAATGTAGCATAAACGCATTCTAATAAAGTATTTTTGTAAAAAACACCTTTGAACCAATAATGTCGGCTTTCCCAACACATAAAAATCTTTCTAAAAGAATTAAGGACATCAAGCTTAATTCCCTGTTGGAGATTACCAAGGCCATCAACAATAATTTTTCCACGGAACAGCTTTTAGAGATCTTTGAAGAAGTGCTTGAAAAGCAGCTGAACATTGGCAAGCTGGTTCTTTTCAGTAATGACAACGATACATGGAAATGTATCCTGAAGTACGGGGTAAAGGAAGAATACAACGATATCAATGTGGAAAAAGATTTGTTACCGATCAAAGAGATCGGAACCACAAGCTTTTCTCAAACAAGCCTGAATAAAGCATTCGAGATTGTTATTCCGGTATACCATAAACAACATCCGTTGGCTTATGTGCTGATCGGTGATTTGGAAGACAAAGTGGAAGTGAGTCCGGCCATCAAGCATTTACCTTTTGTACAAACGCTTACCAGCATTATTGTAGTAGCGATTGAAAATAAAAAACTGGCAAAAGATACTGTCCGCCAGGCAGCGATGCGCAAAGAATTGGAATTGGCTTCTGAAATGCAATCCATGCTTTTTCCCAGTGCTTTGCCCCATGATAAAAATATTGATACTGCAGCATTCTATTTACCACACCAACAGGTAGGTGGCGATTATTATGATTTCATCTGGCTGAATGAAAACGAATGTGCTTTTTGTGTGGCCGATGTTTCCGGAAAAGGTGTGGCAGCCGCTCTATTGATGTCGAATTTTCAGGCAAATCTGCGCGTGCTGTTCAACCATACCACTTCCCTTACAGACCTTGTAAGAGAATTGAACTCAAAGGTGATGGCGAACGCGAAAGGTGAAAAATTCATTACGCTGTTCATTGCCAAATACAACCTGGTAACCCGAACGCTCACTTATGTAAATGCAGCACATAATCCACCCTTACTTGCAACAGGTAACTCTGTGAGCACGTTAAAAATCGGATGTACCGGGTTAGGCATGTTTGATGAAATTGAAAAGATCAAAGAGGGAATTGTAAACATTACTCCCGGAACTACTATTGTTTGCTACACCGACGGACTTACCGAATTGGAAAATGATAAAGGCGAGGATTTTGGAATCGACGGATTAAAAGTGATCATTAAAGATAATCCCAACCTGAATATGATGGAGCTGAATACGCTGATCATGGAAACGGTAATGAATTATAAACAAAGCCGTCCTTACATTGACGATATCGCCTTATTCAGCCTCAAGGCCTACTAAACCTTTTTTAACACTTCTTCTTCTCCCCTGTTCTTATGATAAAGATCGATAGCAACCAACATTGCTACGAATCCCCAGAAAGGAACGGATGCTTTGTCGGTATCCAGGAAATTATTCAAAGCACCATGCACAATGTAGGTGATAAAGCCCAGCAAAATAACCAGCACGAGCTTTTTTGTCTCATTGTCTTTCACCGTATAATACAAACGAAACCCAGTCGACAAAACAGCAATAATGATTGCCAGGAAAGTCAATACACCCAGCACTCCTGATTCACACAATGGTCCGATGTACTCGCTGTGCGCGTTACCTTTATCGCCCATATTTGTACTTATGATTGTTTTTTCATGCGCATGTTGAAAAGGCGCATACTCAAAACTGTATGTTCCCGGGCCCCATCCAAAAAACGGGCGTTCTTCAAACATCCGGAATGCTGCATTCCAACGATTTAAACGCTCCAGATTGGAAGCATCGGTAGAAATATTGGAAATCGACTCAATGTGCTTGTCGAAATCCTGAGAAGCATCCTGTCTGTTCTTTTCCAGCTTCATAACGATCTCCGTCTGGTAAGCAACTGCCACTGCACAAACTGCAATGAAAGCAATCATGATCGTGCGGAAGCGTATACGAAATAAAAGAAAAACATAAGCAATCAATGCTACCGCCAGGCTCACCCAGGCAGCGCGTGTATAAGAGAAGATCAAAGCAATAAAGAACAGCACCAGAAAAAGGCAAGCAGCAAATTTAATACTTCCGCTGTATTTTTTGTTCATCGTATAAAATATAATCACGGGAAGGAACATGGCTAACATTGCACCATATACCGTATGATCATTGTAAAAGGGCGACATGATATAATTCGCAATCTGCTCATCAAAATTCACTTTTGAGTGGCAGTAAAGGGTGTACAAAATGATAATGGAAAAAGAAACGATGTATAACCAATTGAATATTTTAATGTTAGCATACTTGCGGAACAATTGAGTTCCCAGGAAATAAAATGCGATAACAAACCATAGTCTGGAGATCAGAAACTTGAACGAAACAACCGGAAGATCGCTGGTAATAGAAGTGATCAGGATCCAAACCAGGTTAATGAGCACTGCAATTGTTACAGGATGCCGAAGGAGTTTCTGATCAAGCGTACAGCTATGCAGTTGCTTAAAAATAAAGATCACCATGATCCCGAAAATGATCGGTTCCGTGGGGAGACTTAATCCCAGGCCACCTTCTATCTGCTGAAGGTTGATAGCAAAGGGGGTAAGGAAAACTACGGCTAGGATCAGCTTATCCAAGGAAAACAAGGCAAGCAGAATAACAAGAATAACAGCGGGAATCAGATTGAAATAGTAGAATTCAAAAAAAGTACATACCGCATTCAGCATTATAAATGCAATGCTTAAGGCATAAACCCATTTGATATTTTTTTGTTCTAACAAGTCTGAATGTATTAATTTTTTTTGCCGTCCAGCATGATGATAAGCAGGAAGAGAAATAAATTTGCTGATGCAACAGAAACTGCTACGATCAGCCAGCGAATAGGATATGCCTTTTTAAAGGACGGAACCGGCTTGGTTACCACATTTGCATAGGTAAGTTCTTTTGTGAGGTCTTTGATCACATTATCATATTCCAGTTTGGTTCCGTTATAGCTTTTCAAAAGAACATTCATTGTTTTATTCAATTCATCGTACTCTCCACCTTTTTCCTCAAGGTTTCTCATCATAGCATCAATTTCCTTCAGGTTTCTACCTCCGCTGCCAACTGCTTTCAGGTAGCTCTTCGTAACTTCTTTCACCTGCACATCATAATCAAAAAGCTGGTATTTAACCCTCAGCTCATGCAATTGTGCATTGATTGAATCCACATTGCGTTTCTTCATATCGAGTTGATCCTTGATGATCGCTTCCACTTCCTTTGTCTTTTCTCTTTGCAGGTTCCGTGCTTTTAAATTCATTGAAGCAATGATTTCTTCCACCATCTGGGAAGCCTGAAGAGGATCGGTATCTAATACTTGTATCTCGATCGATTCAAACTGAGTGCGTTTGATCGCCACATTGGATTCATAAGTGGCAACCATTGTGGCAAGGCTCGACTTCTCTGCAGAATCAATTTTGTAATGTTTATATAAGCCGAACTTCTTTATAACTGCGTTTCGGACATCAGCCGCCTCAAACAACTGGAGCAATTGCTCGGAAGCGCTTTCCTCACTATAAGGAGTTAAGTTTATTGGATAAACGATCGCGTAAGACTTATATTTAGGCTTAAGGAACATTTCACCAGAAAAGATGGCAGCCGCAGATAATGCTGCAACGGTCACTATAGCGAAATGTATTTTCCATTTAGCGATCAACTTGATAAAGTTGTGACTGCTTTCACTATATTCTTGCATTGACTTTTGCTTTATTTTTAATTTTATGTTACTCGTTTTCTCCGTAAGTAAATTCCCTGCTTTAGCAATGTATGAACCCAAAGCAGGTTTCTGTATTCATGCCGCTTGTGCAGGTGGCACAACAATGGCCGACCTGATCTGCCTCACATTCTCTATTAGTAATATCGCAATAATGGCCAGCAGCAGCGTTGCAAAGGTGGACACCACCACAATTATCCAGCGCACAGGATATGATTTTTTCTCTGCAGGAAAAGCGTTGCTCACCACAAACTTCTGAGGAAGCACCTCTGTAGCATCCACTTTCGCTTCTTCGTATTTTGTTTGCAGCAAATTCAATTGCTTGCGTTGCATGTACAGATTTTCCCGGAGCGATACATAAGCTCCACCATACTCACCAATGATCTTTAATTTTTCTTCCAACAGTTTCACAGCGCGCATATCACCTTTTGCAAGAGCAATGGCATGCTGTTCACTCGTTACTTCCGATTGAGACTCATAATCATAAATGCCATAGCTGTTGATGACTTTCATGGAGTCGATTCCATTCTTCACATCAGCTACCTTTTGAAAATATTCCTGCTCCACAATCCTCAATGCTCGGATTGCCCGGTCCTTTTGTATTCTGATCTTGGTTGAATCGTGCAAAGCAGCTATGTCATTTGCCATTGTTGAAGCAAGCTCTGCATCAATGTCCATTACCTCAATCTTAACAGACATGTATTCGGTTCGCTTAAATGTAATGTTGCTTTGAAACTCATCATAGAGCTTCGACCGCTTGAATTTATCATCCGGATCAATTCCATAATGTTCCATGAGGTTGTATTTTTCACACACAGTGGTCCTGATCTCATCCGAATTTAAAATTTGCAGCATTTGCTCTGCTTCTTCCTCTTCCCCGAATTGTAAAACATCCTCCTGCTTGGCATTATTCTCGGTTAAAAGGGCTTTAGAGATCGAATTAGTGGTAGCAGGAAACAAAATAACCGTCGATTTGAACTTTTCTTTGATCGTTAAAGCCGCAATGCATGAAATAATGAATGCCGCTCCCCCAACAATAATAAGAGGTTTACGCCATTTATATATAAAATACAGCACGTTTAAAGAATTAAAATCACTTGTTGCCTGAGCTTTATTGTCCATCTGCTTGTCCATCTGGGAGTAGTATATATTTTAATAACGTATAAATAAGGGTAACAAAAATAGAAAAAATCGGGAAACTGTCCAATTTATAAGCACTTCTATCCGTACTTAAGCAGACGAAACATTGATTTTATGCTAATGATTCCGGTAATAAAGGCCCACAATCCGCAGCTGGCTGCCATCAGCACAAAATTAATGCGCCAGTCGAAATCCAGCATCTTTGAGCCGTAGCAGATAGCGATAACCCCCACCAAAAATGTGATAAAGATGTTGATCAAGCGGTAATTCATCTTGAATTTGAAGATCCGTTGGGCAATGAATACCTGGATACCCGCTGTAAGAAACTGAGTAAACATGCTGGCAATGGCCGAACCAAATGCTTCCAGCTTGAGGATCAGGAAATAATTCAGGATCACATTGAGCACCATGCCACAGGCAGCCATGTAATTCAGCTGTCTCATATTTCCATTTGCCGTTAACAGTGTTCCATAAATGTAGGTGGTACAAATAGCGATAAAACTGAGCATCAGCAATCCGAAGATCTTTGAAGATTCCTGGAGGTGTAATGCATATATTTCAGCAGTTTCATTGATATGCTGAGGGTAAAGCTTGGCCATCAGCTCGGTACTGTAAAACAAACAACCGATCCCTACCACCATAGCCGGAGCTAAAAGCAAGGTGCTGATCAGCTTCACCAGTGATTCAACCGATTCTTTGTGTTTCAGCATCCGGGAGAATACTGGCAAGAGTACACCTGCTACCAGGAATGCGATCATATTGGCAGCATCCAGTAAGCGGAAGCCCTGTGCATATATTCCCGACTGCACATCTCCATCCGGAAGCATACGCTCAATCATTACTGAATCAATTCGATTATAAAACGACATTAATAAGGTAAGTATGGCAAAAGGAAAGCTTTTTTTCAGAATCATCAGAGAGAAGGGCCAGTTCCAGCTCAGTTTAAAAGAATTGGTCTTCTTGAGAATGATAAAGAAAGCGATAGCAGTAGTCAGCAGCAATGAGCAGGTTTGAACATAAACAAAATACATGATCCCATCCTCTGAGTAAAAAATGCCTGAATTCAGCAAGAAGATACAAACGACAATCATTATCGAACGATCTAGTATGGAAATGAAACCATCCGTTTTAAAAAGATGAAGCGCCGCCAGGTTGGAGCGCAGGTAATTGATAAAGAACAGGAGGAACATATTGAAGCCCTGTATCAACAAGAGCTTCATTAAGCGCGTATCGTAACCGATGCAAAGCCCAACAACAATCACCATAACAATATAAATGACTGCCAGAAGCAGCTTCAGGGTAAACAAACTTGAAAAATGTTTGGTAAAAAGATGCGAATTCTGCGAAATGTTTTTGTTATTGAAATTGGTGATTCCTAAGTCGAGAATGATGGTGAGCAGGAATGAAAAATTAAAGATCGCGAAGTAAACACCATAAGCCGCTGTACCCACCTGAGTCTGAACAGCCTTTTCTATGCCCAATACATAAATGGGTTTGATCAGCAAGTTCAAAAAAAGGATTAAGCCTAAATTGGTAAGGAACTTCTTTTGCATTATTTAAAACTACTTAATTTTATTGAGGCAAGAATATAAAGTTCTGGGTAATATGAGCTGAAGCATTGTATTCAACTGCTTGATTATCAATAATAACAACTGTTTTATAGTTCAATTGCTTAAACAGCTGAAAGCATTTTTCTCTGTTCTCATTGTCCCATAGTTCGGCGTATACCACCGGGCGATTCTTACTGATAAGATTTCTGGCTCCATCCAGCACAAAAAACTCAAAATTCTCCACATCTATTTTAATGGCACTGATACGCTTGGGGCCGTTTGTCAGCTCGATCATATTGTCAAGCATTTTCAAAGGAACCTTAAAGCGCTCACCTATATTATTGTCGGGAATGGAATCATGCACTACATGGCTTAGTCCCTGCATTCTTACATTCGAGATTACCGGCATTACCATTTCTACTTCTCCTTCCGTGTTTCCCAGGGCAATTTCATACAATTTTACATCGTCGAGGTTAAAATAACGGACAATCCGTTTAAATGCATCAATATTGTTCGGCATCGGCTCGAAACTATAAACGCTCACATTTTTAATTGATCTTGCCAGGTGAACCGTCATGATCCCGATATTCGCACCAATGTCGAGAACAGCGGTGTTGGGCGGGATCAATTGTAAAAAGGCGAAAAAGTCCTTTTCATTTTTATCACGCTTAAGAGTTTTAATCTTAAACAATGAAAAAACAAACAGATAGGTCTTAAAGCCTAAGAGCTTATGCAGGATATATTTAACCGCGTTTTTCATCAGGGCAGTAAAAGTATGATATTTTATGTAATTTCGTTTCGAAACTGCAGTTTTAAAATCAATCCGGCCAGGTTTTTATACGAATAACCAGTCTCACGAAATATGGAAATAGTTGTAAATACACGTTTGCTTATAAAAAATAAACTGGAAGGTATTGGCTGGTTTACTTTCGAGACTTTAAAGCGCATTACCAATGCACATCCGGAGCATCATTTTATTTTTCTGTTTGACAGGAACTATGATGAAGATTTTATTTTCGCCGATAACATCACTCCGCTTATTCTGAGCCCTCCGGCACGTCATCCCTTTCTGTTTTATTGGTGGTTCGAATTCTCTGTTGCAGCTTTTCTGAACAAATACAAGCCAGATCTTTTTTTATCGCCCGATGGATACTTGTCGTTAAAAGCCAATTGCAAGCAGCTTGCTGTTATTCACGACATCAATTTTGAGCATTATCCTAAAGATGTTTCCTGGCTGGTTCGTAAATACTATACTCATTTCTTTCCAAAATTTGCAGCCAAAGCAAGCCGCATAGCCACTGTTTCGGAGTTTTCAAAGAAGGACATTACCGCGCATTACCACATCGCTGCAGAGAAAATCGATGTCGTTAACAATGGCTGTAACGAAAGTTATAAACCTGTTTCAAAAGAGCTTCAGTCGGCTACCCGCCAAAAGTATTCAAAAAGCCAGTCTTATTTTTTATTTGTCGGTTCCCTGCACCCACGTAAAAATATTTTCCGCCTGTTCGAAGCATTCGATCAATTCAAGAACCTGGATAAAAATGACGTCAAGCTAGTGATTGTTGGTGAAAAGTACCGCTGGACCAGCGAAATCAAACGGACCTATATCGGAATGAAGCATAGGGAAGATGTCATCTTTACCGGCCGTTTGTCAACCGAAGACCTGAATAAAGTAATTGGATCAGCATTGGCCATGACCTATGTTCCATATTTTGAAGGATTCGGAATTCCGATCCTGGAGGCAATGAATTGTGATGTACCAGTAATCACCAGCAACGTTACTTCTATGCCGGAAGTAGCTGGCGATGCCGCTTTACTGGTCGATCCTTTTTCCTCGACCGCAATTGCAGCTGCCATGCTTCAGTTATACAAAGATGAATCCCTGCGAAATTCACTCATTGAAAAAGGCAGAAAACGAAAACTGGCTTTCAGCTGGGACAAGACTGCTGATGCTTTGTGGAAAAGTATTTTAAAAACTGTTGAGCCAGAAAAGTAAATTTGCAATCATCTTTTGCAAATGTTAAAAAAATACTTCGACAAACTACTCATAGAAGCTGGCTGCGATGAAGCAGGTCGTGGCTGCCTTGCCGGACCGGTCTATGCAGCCGCTGTGATCTTGCCTAAGAAATTCAAGAACAGCCTCCTGGATGATTCGAAAAAGCTGAGCGACAAACAGCGGAAATTCTTACGTCCGATCATTGAAGAAAATGCCATTACCTGGGCAGTAGGAATTGTGAGCGTGGAAGAGATCGACGAGATCAATATTCTGAATGCCTCTTTCCTTGCCATGCACCGGGCATTGGATCAATTGAACACCATTCCGCAAAGCTTATTGATTGACGGCAACCGTTTTAATAAGTACAAGAATATTCCTCATAATTGCATTATTGAAGGCGATGGCAAATATTTAAGCATTGCCGCAGCTTCTGTTCTGGCAAAAACTTACCGCGATGATCACATGGACGATCTGCATGAGCAATTTCCACAGTACGGCTGGTCGAGCAACAGGGCTTACGCAACATTGGCCCATCGTGAAGCCATCGAAAAGCATGGCATTACCGAACATCATCGTAAAAGCTTCCGCCAGCTTCCCGACCATCTGCTTTTGGAATTATAATGAAAAGGAATGAATGCATCCCTATCGGGAAATTCATGCTGACAGATCTTTGTTAGTAAGTTCCTCTGCCCTCAACACGAATCGCCTTCCCTTTCTCTAATTTCGTATAACTGAGTCTTTAGTCCTGAGTATGGAGTATGGAGTCTCAGTGTTTAGTCTAATGACTAAAGACTAGTGACTAATGACTTATACTTGTATCTAATAAAAAATGGGACGAAAAATCACTTTTGGAATTTTGATTGCAGCGCTGCTTGGCGCTGGTGTTTATTGGTTCATTTATACCAAGAAAGCCAGAATGCCTGTTAGCGAAGGTATTCATGCCATTCCAACCGATGCAGCCATTATATTTGAAAGTAAACAGGCTAAGAACAGCTGGAAGAAATTGTCGCAGACAAACATCATGTGGGAGGAATTGCTTGGCACAGAGACCATCAAAAAACTTAACAGGCAAGCAGAGTCCATTGATTCTGCGCTTCAATTAAATCCTTCGGTTTCTACATTGCTGGATGATCATTCCATCTTCATCTCTCTCCACCCTGCTCCAAAAAACACGTTTGATCTTTTGTATGTGTACAGTCTTCCTGATCTTACCTATCAAAGCAGTATCGAAGAATATTTCGAAAATAAGATCAACCATGGACGAGCGATATACAGCGGCAGAAAGCATGAAGATGAGGCGATGGGATGGTTGCTGCCACACATCAAAGATACCCTGCATTTCAGTTTTGCTAATGGCATCCTGATCATCAGCAGCAAACAAAAGCTGGTAGAAGCGGCTATTGATCAACTTCGCTCGGGCAATTCACTCGCAAGCGAACGAAATTTCGGTAAAGTGATCAATACAGCTGGAAAGAATGTAGATGCCAATGTATATGTTAACTACAAGAACTTCCCTTCACTCTTTCAGGGTCTACTTTCTCCATCGGCCGCAAAGGAAACTAATGCATTGTCGGCTTTTGCCGATTGTTCCGGCTGGGACATCAGCATACGACCAAACGCTTTGGTATTAAGTGGTTTCACACAGGCAACTGATTCCGGTAAAACATTCCTTTCACTTTTCAACCGTCAAAAACCTCAGGAGATCGAACTCACAAAAATCATCCCTTCAAAAACAGCGATCTTGCTTTTCTTTGGTATCAGCAACATCAAAAGCTTTCATGATGATTATAAAAAATATCTGAGGCAAAAGAAAAATCTTTCAGTGAACAATTCAAACACCAGCTATCCGGCTGATATAGAAAACAGCATGCTTAGCTGGATGGACAATGAAATGGGTCTCGTGATCACCGAACCATCGGATTCGGCGGTCGATGGAAATGCCTTTGGGGTTATTCGTTCCAACAGTATTGACAACGCTATTTCTACGTTGAATGCCCTTGCCGATTCCACTCAGGAAGAGAACAAAAAACCGGATACTTCTTCCTATCACGGGCATGTGATAGGGCACCTGAATTTGCCTGGGATATTGCCTCAGCTATTCGGATGGCAGTTCAAAAAGATCAAGGAAAACTATTATACATCCATTGATAATTATATTGTTTTCGGAAACACGCCTGGAGCCATCAAAAAATTTATTGAGGATTATCAGAACAACAAAACGCTGGCAAAGGACAAAAACTATCAAAGCTTTTCAGAAAACATGTCGGCCGAGGCCAATGTTTACCTTTATTCTTCCATTGCACGGTCGACCGGCATTTTCAATTCGTTTGCCACAGAAGAATTCGCAAATGAGCTGGCGCTGAATACCAGTCTCTTCAAAAAATTCGAAGCAACGGGAATTCAATTCTCCTCCAATCATAAATTATTTTACAGCAATGTCTATTTAAAATACAATCCCGAACAAAACCAGGAAACCGGCACACTCTGGGAAACACGATTGGATACCACTATCAGCAGCAAGCCTTATTTACTCGTGAACCACAATACCAAAGCAAGGGAAGTATTGGTACAGGACGATGCTAACAAGATCTACCTCATCAGCAATACGGGAAAGATCATCTGGACCAAACAGCTCAACGAAAAAATAATGAGTGACATTACCCAGGTGGATGTATTGAAGAATGATAAATTTCAAATGATCTTTAATACCCGTTCATTTATATATATGTACGACCGCAATGGAAATCCGATGAAAGGTTTTCCGATAAAGCTTCGCTCGCCGGCAACCAATTCCATTGCTGTGATCGACTATGAGAAAAACCGGGAATACCGGATCTTTATCGCTACTGAGAACAAGCGCATTGTTTGCTACAAGGCAAATGGTGAGCAGCTCACCGCTTTTGCATTCGATAAAACCACCGATCCGGTATACCTTCCCTTGCAGTATTTCAATGCCGCTAACAAAGATCATTTATGCGCCATCGACCGAAAAGGAAAGATCTACATTCTCGACAGACATGGCGAAACAAGGGTGAAAATGAGAGAGCAATTCTCCCTGGGCATCCGCAATTTCTTTGTTGAACCGGGCAGAGATTATAACAAATCATTTATCATCGCTTCCGATACCTCAGGCAATATTATTAAAGTAAGCTTAACAAATAATAAGGAAAGCATCAAGTTTCAGAATTTTGAAACATCACCGTATTTTGATCTGAGAGATATTAATAATGACAAGACCAAGGAATTTATTCTGCTGACAAGAAACGAGCTGAAAGTATTTTCACAGGACCGCTCTTTGCTTTTTCATTACGAATTCAAAGAACTGATTTCCCAGCCACCAGGTTTCTTCCTTTTTCCGGATAACAGTGGTAAGATTGGAATCGTTTCGGATCTGTCGAATGAAGTTTTCCTGTTTAACGAAAACGGATCACTCTTTAATGCTTTTCCTTTGAAAGGAAAAACCAGTTTCAGCATTGGTGACCTGAATAACGAAGGCAGCTATAATCTGGTGACCGGGAGCGCAGAAAATTCCATTTTCGTTTACCAGTTTAAATAGCACCGCAGCCCTCTCAAAGCTTTCCAGTCTAATACTTCAGCCTGATTTTTAAGCGATTAAGCATGCAATACTTATGCCCGGCAAATCCATCCAAAAGGTTGGCTTCTTGTTTTAAAAAAGATTGTATCTTTAATCTGTCAAAAATAAAAATCATATGAAAAAAATACTTTTACTTGCTGCAGGTGTGATCATTTCTTTTTCGTCGGTTGCACAGGATTTTCTTGGCTATATCAACAGTAATTATTCGGGTGTTACCGGCACCGACCTTAATCCGGCAAATGTGGTAGATAGCCGTTACAAAGTGGATATTACTTTAATAGGCGCCAGCTTAAGCGCATACAACAATTACATCGGCCTTAAGCGCGAGGCTTTAAAAAAAGATCAGTACGGGCACCTGTACGCTTTTGATGATACTCTTTTTGCTGATCATTACCTGACGGCCAGAAATAACAACATCAATAAATCCATTTATTTTTCCAATCAGATATATGCTCCTTCTTTTTTAGTAAGCATCAATTCAAAAAATGCCATCGCTTTAAAATCGAAAGTGCGCACGCTTATTAATGTTGACGGACTGGAGCCGGAGATGGCAACCCTTATTTACAATGAACTGGATTATCCTACGCTTTGGAACATGAAACTCAGCAATCAGGATTTCAGTGTTCAAACCATGACCTGGGCCGAATACGGACTTACTTACGGTCACGTGTTTAAAGAAGACGGCCCTCATTTCCTCAAAGCAGGTATTACCGCAAAGTATATTCAGGGCTTGCAATCGGCCTACATGAATATCAGCAACCTGGATTATGAATTTACCAACGATACCACTGTATCCTTGTTTCATTCCGATGTAAGCTATGGTCACTCTACCAACTATGAAGGTGAAAAGCTGGAGCCGGGTTATAAAAACTCTTCTTTGTTCTCCTGGGGACTTGATTTGGGTGCAGTATACGAATGGCGTCCTGATTACGAAAAGTTTAAGTACGACATGGATGGCGAAACGGGCCTGGTGAGAAAGGACAAAAATAAATACAAATTAAAGGTAGGTGTTTCCGCCGTTGACATCGGAAGAGTTAAATTTAGGAAGGGAACTTATTCCCGCGACTTTACTGCCGACATTACTGCATGGAACCTGCATGAATTTGATTCGGTTTCTTCTTTTGATGATTTCGACAGCCTCCTGAATGCAAAATACCCCATGAACAAAGGAGATGAATATTATAAAATGAACCTTCCGACAACATTTAGTTTGCAGGTTGATTATAATATCTATAAAGATTTCTACGCCAATTTTACTACGTACTGGTCGCCCCGTTTTAAGAAAGACAAAGAAAAGGTGCATGATCTTACCACCTTTAGCATTACGCCTCGTTGGGACCACAAATGGTTTGGCGCATTCATTCCATTATCCTATGATGTTACAGGAAATTTTAAAGCCGGTATCGCTTTACGTGTAGGGCCATTGATTGTTGGAACCAACAGTCTGGGACCATGGGTTTCCCGTGGCGACATATATGGGGCTGACGCCTACGCGATGTTGAAGATTCCAATTATGTACCGCAGTCCGAGAGATAAAGACAAGGATCATGTATCCGATAAAAAAGACAAGTGCAAGGAAATTGTGGGAACATGGGAGTTTTTAGGTTGTCCTGATCGTGATGGTGATCATATTCAGGATAAAGACGATGCTTGTCCGGATGAAGCAGGCTCTCCTGAATTTGCAGGTTGTCCTGATCGTGATGGCGACAAGATCATCGATAAGCAGGATGCATGTCCTGATGTTGCAGGTCTTGCAGAATTCAATGGTTGTCCGGATAAAGACGGTGATAAGATCATCGACAAAGAAGACGATTGCCCTGATGATGCCGGATTGCCTCTATTTAAAGGTTGTCCAGACAGAGATGGTGACAATATCATTGATAAAGCAGATGAATGTCCTGACAAGCCAGGCCCGGTAAGTAATAATGGTTGTCCGGAAGTGAAGCTTACGCTGATCGATGGAGCGGGCAATAGCCTGAAGAGCGCAACACAAGGGAAAGATGGCAGCTTTACCTTTGATGATTTACCTGCTGATGAGTTAGTTATATTTACTCTTGATGGCGAAAATACTGAAGTGCTGATGGAAGTAAAAGTGGTTGTGGGTGGAATTGCTAAAAAAGCGATACGCGATGCCAGCGGGCGTTATTTCAGATTCATTGTATTGAAACCGGAAAACAATAAACTGAAGCCGGAAGACACAAAAGATGTTGCCATCAAATTAAATAAAGAAGAAGAAGAAGTATTGAAAAAAGCATTTAATAATCTTGAATTTGCAACGGCAAAAGATGTTATTAAACAGGAATCATTTGCTTCTCTGGATGAGCTGGCAGCATTAATGGCTAAGAAACCAACCTGGAAACTGAAAATATCAGGTCATACGGATAACCAGGGTAAGCCTGCAACCAATCTGAAATTATCTGAGAAGCGTGCGAAAGCAATACAGGCTTATTTAGTAAGCAAAGGAATTGCAGCCGACCGATTTAAAGTAGAATGGTTCGGATCCAAAAAGCCAATTGCTGATAATAAAACAGAAGAAGGCCGTCAGAAAAACAGACGCGTGGAAATGATGATCATTGAATAATTTAACCATTCATTAATTATATAAAGTATGAAAAAAATCATTTTAGCCGTTTTAACAATTGCAGGAAGCATGGGCGTAAAAGCGCAGGATGCTAAATCCGCACTATCCGCAACAGAGATTGTCTGGTTTGGACTTGACTTTACCAAAGCAAAATTTGTGGGAGGATTTGATCAGGTGGGTGGAGCAGCTCCGGCATCAGGATCAGATATGAAAACAAAATGGATTCCGGGTTGGAATATGCTGATCGCAACAGAGCCTCAGAATTTTGATCTGAAAAAAGCATTCCGAAAAGACAATGTAATTTACGACATGAAATCGGTGAATGAATTGAACAGCAAAATCGATGTTGACAATTGTATGTCCTTCAATGAAGGAAAGATTGAAAGA
>DASWNK010000156.1:0-16040 GCA_036399275.1 Bacteroidia bacterium
TGCCATCCCTACCCATACCTGATTCTGCTCTACTCTACGCGCTGTGCTGAATAATAAATAAGCCACCAGCAGAAACAAACCGATGACGATGAACATTACATACGGATAATATTTCAATTGCGTTAATAACATTGATTCCTGGTAAAAAATATAGCTTTTGTTGCCGCCGCCAAATTCCACTTCTATCGGCGGATTCTGCGAAGCCATCGTCGCCAGCGTTGAACGCAGGTAATCAGGATCCTGAATTTTCGCTGAATCCACATTCCCCGAAGCGATCACCTGCTGCCGCGTGGAATCAGTATAGATTACCGGTACTGATGCAGAATTCACTGCGACTTCGGAAATAAAGGATTTGATCAGATCATCCAGGTTGTTTTTTAATTCTGAAAAGAGCTTAGAATCTTTATAATAAAGATAATTTTTTTGTCCCTTGTAAATATTGATTTCGATTGGCTCCTGCACAGCACGCATTGCCTGCATCTGGAGTTTCAGATAAGTCTTGTCATTTTCTTTTTCAGGATCTAAATTCCGGGAAGTGATCACGGTACCATGATCATCGGTAAGTATAACCGGAACAGTCGTATTGTCCGAAACTACTTTCAATACAAAGCCGTAGTCGCTAAGATCCTGCGATAGCTGGCGGGTTGCTTCTGCCCAGAGCTCCACCTTTTTGCGCTCATCAATTTTTATCTTATTGAATAGCTCGTTGGTATATTTTACCAGATAGGCTTTCTTTTTGATGGCATCGGCCCAAAGCTTCACCTTTTTACGTTCTTCCTGCGCAATCTTGCTCACCAGCGTATTGGTATACCAAAGAGATGCACCAATAATAAGGATCGCGGCCATGAACAGCCATAATTTCCATTGTTGCTTTTTTGAATAAATACTCACGTGTATGCGTTAATTAAGGTAAATACGAAGTTAGTATTTTTTAAGAGATAAAAGAAATTACGCAGGTTCTGAACAACTTAAAAGTCGTCGACTTCCGGTTTTTTCGGTTTCTTAAGCTCCTTTTTCTCTTCTTTCTTATCAGCATCCTCCCATTTGATAATGAATTTAGGATCGTCCTTGCTTGTTCTTGTTAGGGTCGAATCCTTTTTAAACAAGCCGAATTCTTCTTTCAGAATGGTTTTCAGCGTTTGTTTTTCAATCTTAAGATCTTGCTTTACGTTTTGCATTGCGCTTTTAGAATCGTACCTGATGATGGGATTATCAATTGTTCCTGTCATAGATATAAAAATATTGGTCCGACCGAGTCCGTCATCAGCTACTTCACCGAATTCATCATTCTCTTTTTTTGCACTCTTTGCTTTTTTGGAAAGCAATTCATTCAGTGATAATTTTATTTTATAACTGATTT
The DNA here is from genome assembly GCA_036399275.1 of Bacteroidia bacterium. Classification (GTDB taxonomy): domain Bacteria; phylum Bacteroidota; class Bacteroidia; order 2-12-FULL-35-15; family 2-12-FULL-35-15; genus 2-12-FULL-35-15. The sequence continues at coordinate 1,361 of DASWNK010000156.1, forward strand.
CATTGTTAAACTTATGCGTTCCCGAAGCCGTTAGATTGATGGCATTTGACTTTACTTCCATTCTGGGAATGGTGATCACCTGGTTTTTTATTTCGATCTGGTTTTTTAACGTAGAGAACCTGATGTTTTCCAGGTCTTTCAGCTCAATGAACCTCGACAAGCTCTTCATCGCTTCCACATTGTTCAGCTCACCGTTCTCAATGGTCATATCCACACCTGCATATAATTTATCCATGTCCATATGAAGCTCAGGAGAAAGCACTGCAGCAAATTGAATTTTAGCAGTAGCAACGCCTTTCATGTTTTTATCTGTCACGGCAGTTTGCCCGAAATTCTCGAACTGTTCAAACATTTTAGTAACATTAATCCGGTCGATGTCGGAAAAGCAAGTGACCAGCAATCTTGTGCTGTCGCTTCCATCAACAAGGCCACTGGTAGTGATTTTTCCATTCATGGTGGAAAGAGTGATCGGATCAGCGATCATTTTTTTATCCTTGAGTTTGATTACACCTCTAATATTTGTTGCATCAAACTTTCGGAATACCAAATGTTGAATTTCGGTATTGAGATTTACATCAATGCGCTCAGAAAATTTGAGCTTGTACTTGTTTTTGGAATCGGTTTCCTTGTTGGACAACAGTTCATTCAGATTAATATTTTTAGAATTCAAGGTGGCTTCTATCGTAATGTCTTCCCCTTCCTTCATCATAAATCCGACGATGTTTCTGAAAAAACCTTTCAACTCAAAATCGCTGCTGGCAACATTTCCAGTAAAAGAATTAACCGCGAGGTCATTATCATCGAACTTAAAATCACCGTTGATATTGGTAAAATTCAATTCATTGTTTTTCAGCTTAAGGTCCATCCCTATGATCTTCAGGTCACCCGAAGTAGAGATATTTTCATAGTTTCCGGCTTTATTTTTTTTAGCATCGCCGCTAAAGGAAGCATCCATTTGCAGCTGCCCGTTTATTGCTTCAATGGTATCGATCTTAAAAAAACGCTGCAGTTCATTCAGCTTCAGATCAGCTTTTATTTTTCCGTTAAAAGATGGATTATCTAAATCCTTCAAAGAAAGCTCGCCTTGTAGCAAGCCTTGTTCCGTTGTCGCAGAAAAAGGCATCAACGTAAGCATAGATACTTCCCCGCTGTTTTTATTTCCATTAAAATAATGTCCTTTTAAATTCAGGTGGTGCAACTTAATATTATCTTTTACTTCCGTAATATCAGCATCCTTGATTCCAAAATCGGCTGTGATCTGCGGACTTTGTTTTGAAGAAAAGACTCCTTGGATAGTGGCATCAAAATAAAACTCTCCGGTACTTTCATAATCGTTGATCTTGCCTTTGTATTTTGCAGGTATTAGCGACAAAACAGATTTAATATCCATGTCCTTACCGCGGATTCCAAAATTCAGAACAGGATCATTCCCTGTATTCACAACCGTTCCGAACACTTCAAAAAGAAGATCTTCAATGCGAACCTTACCATCTTTAATCTTAAAAGAGGGCATGGAATTATCAACCGTCAACGACAGTTCAGCATGAATGTTTTTTTTGCGGAGATAATTGCTGCTATCCATTTTTATATGGTTAACAAAGAGATCAGCAGTGGCTTCCAGCGAATATTTCTCATCTGAAAATTTACCTGCAAAACTGCTTTTGCTGATCACCAGGTCAATTGCATTTCTTGCTCTTTCATCTTTGTAGGAGAGCCGGATCTTTATCAACACAATCTTTTCCAATGAAAATGAAAATGCGGTATTGCTCGTATCCGCTGATTCTTTCCAAAAGTGATAATTATCCATGCCTTCTTTATCGATACGGATTTTCAGATCAACATCCTGAATCTCAATTTTTTTGACACTGTAATTTTTTTTGAAAATATCAATGATATTGAATTGCAGTGAAATCTCGGACGCGGAGAATAGCGTATCCTTGTTTTTTCTTTCGGTAGCTTCCAGCGCTTTTACATTCTTAAAATCCACGGAAGCGTATGGAAAATTTTTCAGAATGGTAAAATCAATGTCTTTTCCATCCACAATAATCTCGGTGTTCAATTGTTTGTTCAACTCTCCGATCACATATTCCTTAACTTCATCCTGGTAATAATATCCGATCACAAAACCCGAACCGACGAGTATCACAAAGAGCGTAATAATGAAGATAAAGAGGCGCCGCAGAAAACGAAAAAATTTCGGTCTTGTTTTAGGAAGGTGTGCAGGGGAGCTTATTTGCTCTTCGTTATTCATTGTGTCGGATTACACTACAAAGTTTACCAAAAAACACAGGCATATGTTGCCCTGCAAACAGATGTTATCAATAACGGTAAGTGAATAAGTTTAGTGTGCCTGATAACAAGAAGCCAGGATCTTAGTCCTTTTCGATACTTCCCATTTTAAGAATCCCTATTTCTGCTTCGGTAAGCAGCCTCCAGCGGCCTCTTGGCAAATCTTTCTTGGTAAGAGAGCCAAACATCACGCGATCGAGCTTACGAACATTGTAGCCCATGTGAGCAAATATCCTTCGCACGATCCTGTTCTTACCGGAATGGATCTCAACACCAACTTGTGTTTTGTCTGAACCATCAGCAACATAAGTGATTTCATCCACTTTAATCGGGCCGTCTTCCAGCTCCAAGCCTTCGGCGATCTTATCCAGATCGACGCGTTTAAGAGGCTTATCCAATTCCACATGATAGATTTTTCTTACGCCATATCTCGGATGTGTAAGTTTTTTGGTAAGGTCGCCATCATTGGTGAACATCAACAATCCGGTGGTTGCTCTGTCGAGGCGGCCAACGGGATAAATGCGCTCTTTGCAAGCGCCCTGAATAAGCTCCAGTACCGTTCTGCGCTTTTGAGGATCATCCGCAGTCGTAATATAATCTTTCGGTTTGTTCAATATGAGGTAAACCAACCGCTCTTTTTTAAGGGTTTGTCCGCCATACTTAATAATGTCGGCAGGCTGAACCTTGTATCCCATCTCAGTAATGGTTTTGCCATTCACCTGCACCACACCGGATGCGATCAGCGCATCGGCTTCTCTTCTGGAGCAAATACCTGCATTGGCGATGTATTTATTCAAACGGGTTGAGCCGTCGTCCATCGTTTCTTTTTGCGGCTTTGAAGGCCCTTTGGAAGTCCAGGTTTTCTTCACATAAGGCTTTTTCTCATAGCCCCTGCCTTTAAACTCTTTCTTTTTGTAATTATCACTTTCCGGCTTTTCGTTGCCGTATTCAAAGTCGCTGTCATCCAGATCAAAAGGATTAGCGGATGTCTTGGATTTTTTAACAGTTTCAGGCTTAGCATGGGAACCTGTTTTCTTACCTTCATAAGTGCCAATCTTTTTACCCTTGAACGGTTTCTTTTCTGCATCAAAAGGTTTATCCTTTTTATCAAAGGATTTCTCACTGTTATCGGATGATTTTTCACCGTATTGGGTATCCTTCTTCTTGTAGGCAGGTCTTTCCTTGCCGGCAGAATCAGGTCTTGAAGAGCTTGTTTTTCGGGAACTTCCAAAGTCGGAAGGACGGGATTCATCGCGGTAACGCTCAAAAGAAGGCTTATTAACGCTTTTTGTCGTTCTGCTCTTAGCAGATCTTTCTGAACTACCTGCTTTCTTATCGTCGTCCTTACGTTTTTTATCAACGAATGGTCGTTTTCCTTTAAGGTCTTTGTCGGTTCTGCGTTTGAATTCTTTTGCCATTTTACTATTTTTTTGCAAAGATAGGAAAATAAGGGGAAAGACCTCAGTAAAGCATGCTATAAAACAGAGGAGAACGCATCTTCAATGTGTTTTACAGAAGCATTATCGTTGAGTACAACAGATACAATATCAAAACGGACTTCCAGATCAAGGCCCATCCTTTCGACATATTCATTCGCTGTTTTAATAAGATTTTGCTGTTTTTGGCGATTAACAAATGTTTCAGGTTCACCGAAAAAATTGCTCTTCCGGGTTTTTACCTCCGCGATAACCAATGTCTTTTCGATTCGGGCAATGATATCTGCTTCCAGATTTCTGAAACGCCAGTTGGTTTCAAGGATAGTGAATCCCTTTTCTTCAAGATAGCGGGCTGCCATTTCCTCCCCCTTCTGACCTGTAATATTATGCTCAGCCATTTTTATCGTCAATTAAGCTTCATTAATAGGGTACAAATATACATTATCCTACTATTTTCTGAGGTGTTTATAAATTTTGGTACAACTTTTGGAATGGACTTAATGCTCTTAAAAAAAATTACTATTTTAGCACACTGTGAGCGTTAACCTAAAACAACTTAATCAACTACAAATGAAAAAACCGATCCTAAAACTTTTAACACTGGTAACAGTACTGTTGGCATTCTCCTTTTCAGCTGCCGCACAATTCGAAGGTGTTATTGAATTCAAAAAAGCCTCTACAACAGACACAACCAATTACGTGTATTATGTAAAAGGCAACCAGGTTCGCATTGATGAGATCGGGACTAAATCACATAAAATTGAAGGCTCTTTCCTTGTTGATACTGACACTAAAACCATGCGCTTCTTAAACCATGACAGAAAGCTTTATGGTGACCAGCCCACTCCTGCAGCTCCTGTTGTAAAAGGCAATTGCGTTGTTAAAAAAGGGCAGAATGTAAAAAACCTACAGGGTTATAAATGTGTAGAGTACATTGTTACAAATAATGATGACAATACTCAGATCACTTATTACATTGCTGATGGTAAATTTTCGTTCTTCGAAAAACTACTTCGTCAGTTGAACCGTAAAGATAAATCAGCGGTTTACTTTTTACAGATTCCGGATGTAAAAAACATGTTCCCGATGTTGTCTATACAAACAGACTTGACGGGAAAAACACAGGTAAAACTGGAAGTAACGAAGATTACTAAAAAAGAAGTTGATCCTACTATGTTCGAAGTTCCGAAAGGATACAATAAGTTCGAAAAATAGGTTTGTCTCCCTAAAACAAGATGCCCTGGTCCTCCAAAAGGATCAGGGCATCTTGTTTTTACCCTGTTTCAGGCCCTTATAAGCCTCCTGGTATTGGCATAAATTAACAAAAGTCAGCACCAAATAATTGTTATCTTTGCGGCCAATATTTTAAGAATTAGATTTACAAATGGATAAAAAATCAATCATTGGACTGTTGCTTATTGGAGGAATACTAATAGCCTGGATGGTCCTTAACCAACCGAATGCGGAAGATATTGCAAAACAGAAAGCACAGATTACCGCCGACTCCATTGCTCAATTCAAAACCGATGAAAAATTAAAAGCTGCCACCATAGCCAAGGAAGAAAAGCCACTTACCATCAGCGGAGTTCCCATTGCGCTGCTTACTGATTCAACAGGAAAGCTAAACGACTCGGTAAAAAATATCATTCAAAAACAAGTGTATGGTGATTTTGTAAACGCTGCAACCGGCGAAAATAAAATGATCACGCTTGAAAATGAGTTAATGAAAGTGAATGTCTCTCCGAAAGGAGGACGGGTAGCTTCCGTTGAATTGAAGAACTATAAGCGATTTGATCAGTCGCCACTGATCCTGTTTGATGCCGATTCTTCCAAGCAAAGCTTAAACTTTAAAGCTTATGGAAAAGAGTTTGCTACAGATTCACTCTATTTTACGCCGGAAGGCAGCACCTTTTCTATTAAGGGAACAGAATCAAAAAGCATTGCAATGCGCCTGTATGCCGGAGACCGTACAAAATACATTGAATACGTTTACACCCTGACAGGAAACGAATACATGATGGGGTTCCAACTGAATACCGTTGGTATGCAGAACATCATTACCAGTAAAGATCATCTGACGCTGAACTGGGGGATGAAAACGCCAATGCAGGAATTTAGTCACCAGAACCAGCAAATGGCTTCCACTATTTACTATAAGTATCCGGAAGAGAACGTTGATAGGATTGGTGAATCTACCTATGAGAAAAAGACGGCAGAAGCTCCGATAAAATGGCTGGGCTTTAAGCAGCAGTTCTTTACTTCGGTGATTATTGCCGATAAGACTTTTGACCAGACTTCAGAAATCGAAACCATTGCTCAACCTTCTACCTCCAACTATGTAAAAGAATATGCTGCTGCTTTAAGCATCCCATACACAGGCAAAGCATCCGATTCATTCGGAATGCATTTTTATTTTGGTCCAAACCATTTTAAAACATTAAAGAAATACGACCTTGAGCTGGAGAAACAAATCAACCTGGGTTGGAAGATCTTTGGCTGGCTGAACCGCTTTTGTGTAATACCCATCTTCAATGTGCTGGATAGCCTGAACCTTAATTATGGTATTATCATTTTGATTTTAACCCTGGTTCTGAAGCTTCTTCTGCTTCCAATCGCCTACAAAACGGTTCTATCTTCTGCGAAGATGCGTGTTTTGAAACCGGAGATCGACGAGCTGAATGAGAAGTATAAGAATGATGATCCAATTAAGAAGCAACAAGCTACCATGGCGCTCTACAAAGCCGCCGGTGTAAATCCGATGGCAGGCTGCATTCCGGTTCTTTTACAAATGCCGATCCTGATTGCCTTGTTCAATTTCTTTCCGGCTTCTATTGAATTACGCCAGCAAGGCTTCTTGTGGGCACATGACCTTTCAACATATGACTCGGTTTACAATTTTGGATTTAACATCCCATGGTATGGCGATCACGTGAGTTTATTTGCTTTGCTGATGACAGGATCAACGTTATTGTATACCTGGAGCAACAGCCAGCTGATGGGAAGCAGCAATCAAATGCCGGGAATGAAATGGATGATGTACCTTATGCCGATCCTGTTCCTCGGTTTCATGAATAGCTATTCAGCAGGTTTGAGCTGGTATTACTTCTTAGCCAACATGATCACTTTCGGTCAAACATGGATCATGCAAAAATTTGTGATCAATCATGAAGCATTGCATGCAAAGATTCAGGAAAACAAGAAGAAACCGGTGAAGCAATCAAAATTTCAACAGCGTTTGGAGCAGATGACCAAAGACCGTCAGCAACAAGTTAATACAAAGAAAAAATAATTCACAAGAGCCCGAGCAGATTCTGTCCGGGCTTTTGAAATAAACAATTTGATATGAAGTTTCATAAGGAAGGCATTCCATCGTTAATCATCACGTTGATTGTGATAGGAATCATTAATTTTCTTACCATTTATTTTTGTTCGGCTTACCCGATCGTCATCTGGCTGGGATATGCCTTATCGGCTTTTCTGCTGATCACTATTCTCCAGTTTTTTCGCAACCCAAAACGAACCATCACCATTGATGGCAATGCAATCATTGCACCGGCCGACGGAAAAGTGGTGGTGATAGAAGAAGTAATGGAAACAGAATACTTCAAAGACAAGCGCCTTCAGATTTCTATCTTTATGTCGCCAATCAATGTGCACATTAACCGTTACCCCATCAGCGGAACAGTTAACTATTCAAAATACCATCCGGGTTTGTTCCTGGTAGCCTGGCATCCTAAATCCTCCACGGATAATGAACGGACCACCATTGTAGTGAAACATCAGAATGGGCAAGAAGTGTTGTTCCGTCAGATTGCCGGCGCAATGGCGAGACGCATTGTAAACTATTCGAAAGAAAGCGACAAGGCTTCCCAGGGGCATGAATTTGGCTTCATCAAGTTTGGTTCCAGGGTGGATTTGCTGCTCCCTCTCAATGTTAAGGTAAAAGTGGCTTTGGGACAAGTAGTAACCGGACCGGAGACTGTTATTGCAACATTCGAATAAGCAGTTAACAATTATTAACGGGAAAATTACCTCCGAATGTCTTTTTTACGTAATTTTAGTATTAGAAGAACGTTATTGAAATATCCACTTAAAACCATAATCGATGAAAAAATTATTTCTATTACTTGCATTCACAGGAATTGTTGGTGCAGCATCTGCGACTACATTAGTTGCTTCTACAACAGCTACTGTTGTTACTGTTAACGGTGACGACAAAAAAGGCGACGACAAAAAGAAAAAAGACGAGAAAGCTTGTTGCAAGAAAGATGCAGGAGCAAAAGCTTGTTCTGGTGAAAAAACAGAAGCGAAAGCTTGCTCTGGTGAGAAAACAGAAGCAAAAGCTTGCTCTGGTGAAAAAACCGCAACCAAAGCATGCTGCAAGGCAAAAGCAGAAGGAACTGCAACTACTACAACAACTACTACTGAGAAATCAGAAAAGTAATTTGCAATTAGCATTAAAAAATCCGCTCTTTGGGCGGATTTTTTTTTACAATAAAGTCATTAATTCATTGAGATTTTTTATTTCGTGCGTTACCTTTTCCGAATGTATCGCTGAGCCAGGATTAAAGTAAATCTGGCGAATACCTGAATTCCGCGCTCCCTGTATATCCGCTTCCAGGCTATCCCCTATCATCAGACTTGTTTCCTGCTTTGCATTGGTGGTTGTCAAAGAAAACTCAAACATTCTAGCGTCGGGTTTCTGAAAACCGGAACGTTCGGAAGTAATCACCTCAGTAAAATAAATATCCAGCTTACAATTTTTCAATTTCAGATGCTGAACTTCTTCAAAACCATTAGTGATGATATGCAAAGGATATTTTTCCGATAAATACTCCAGGGCTTCAATTGCATGCGGAAACAAATTTGTTTTATAGGGTGAGATAGCAATATAATCATTGCCTATTGCTGTGGCGAGATCGCTGTCAGCAATTCCGTATTTCTGCAGGGCTAATGAAAATCGCTTATAACGAAGCTCTTCTTTTGTTATCAGGCCGTTTCTATATTGAACCCACAAACGGTCGTTAATCACTAAGTACTCCTCAATAAATGTGTTAACAGAGTTTACCCCTTTCTCGGTCAGTTTGTATTTCTGTGAGAGTTCGGTAAGCGCTTCGAAGGAATTGGTATTAAAATCCCAAAGCGTATGATCGAGATCAAAGAAAATAGTTTCGTAGTGCATCAAAAAGCGGCTTATATAGGTAAGCTCCGACAATTGCCCAGAACATTACAGCTGCAAAGAGGCATCTGATAATTTTTTGTTTATCATTAAAATACCTTACAGCAAGAAAGCATCCAATCGGAATAGGAATAAATACAGGAACAAGGAAAGAGAAACCAACCACACCGAAACGTCTTTTAACGGAAATGATTGTTCTGTTCTTTTTAGTGAATTTTTTCGTTGGGGGAGCGCCGGGATGCTGCGCACGTTTCAATGCTGCTTTTTCCTTAAAATAAGCAATGAGCTTATCGCTGGTGTAAACAAAAATAGTGACCCCTGTAAAACCGCCCAGCGTAGTAACTGTGATACTCTGAAAATGTGAAAAGCCAAGTCCTAATGCCATCGGAACGCCGCCGAAAAAAAATTTCACGGCACTCACCAAAAAAACGGAAATTATTCCCAACCAATTCATTTGAATCTAATTAAATTTCGAGCCGAATGCCAGGTCTCCGGCATCTCCCAGGCCCGGAACGATGTACGATTGTGCTGTCAGCTCCTCGTCCACTGCTCCAATCCATAAAGTAACGTTCTCCGGTAAATGTTTTTTTACATACTCCACACCTTCAGAACTCGCAATGATTGCAACAATATGCGTATGTTTTGGAATTCCCCGCTTCAATAAAAATTTATATGTATCCACAATGGATGCGCCGGTAGCCAGCATAGGATCACACAATATTATTTCCTTCCCGTTCAGATCGGGACTCGCCATGTATTCCACCTGAATAGTGAAAGACCCGTCTTTATGATGCTTGCGAAAAGCCGATACAAAAGCATTTTCCGCTTTATCAAAATAATTAAGAATCCCTTGGTGTAAAGGCAAGCCAGCTCGCAAAATTGTTGCAATAACGGGTTGATCTTTCAAAAGTGTTATATTGGAAATGCCTAAAGGAGTTACTACCTCAGATGCTTCATAGGTTAATGTCTTGCTGATCTCATAAGCAATCACCTCTCCCATTCTTTCCAGGTTCCTCCGAAAACGCATACTATCTTTCTGAACATTCACATCACGGATCTCCGCTATAAAATGATTAAATATCGAATTCTTAGATCCTAGTATCTGTACCATATATTATGATTTTAATGATTTCACCCATTTTACAAGCTTAGGGAGATTATTCTTCTTCACTTGCAAATATACGCAATCTTTTGCTCCGAAATTTTTGTAAAAACGTGCCACATTCTCTACAGAAGAGCCACCAAAGTCGAGGGTATATTTCTTGCCGGCATTTTCCTTAATAAAATAGTCAAATAGCAAATGCATCGCCCCTTTTGCCTTTCCGGCGTCGGTCACCCCGCTTTTTAAGAATGTAAAGCGGTTATTACTGAACATAAAAAAACCGGCGGCACAAAGCTCACCTCCATCATAAATAGCAATGGATTGCCCTTTTTTGTGATCGATGCAGACGTTCATCAGGTGAATGAGCCGCTTGTAATCAGTTGCCTGGAACACCTCCAACTCGTTGCCTTTGGTTGCTTTGAACAAATTAACTATCCTTTCCGGTGCAATGTCAGGACGGATCTTCAAGCCGTTTTTTATCGCTTTCTTCACGTTGCGTATTGCATTTTCGGAGAAACCCTTCCGTATCTCCTCATGGCTTGCTCCCAGGTCCAATAGCTGATACTTCCGTTCCTTTAATTCATATTCTTTCGAATAAAATGTGTTTTTTTCATGAAGGCAGAATTCAATGTGTTTATTCTCGGTTGGAATTGAATTCATAAACTCAGTCACCATTTTTTCGCTCAACCTTGCTTTAGAATAAACACCAAAATAACGGGTAAAGAAAGGTTGGTAAACATACCTGATCTTGTATTTTGATCTTGAAACAATGGGAAACACAGCTTCATAATCATCCATGATTAAAGCGCTCCAGTCCTCCGTCACGGAATCGAGGTACCAGGAATAGGCGAAGATGGAAGCATTGGAGCTCGAATGGATGCAGGCATCCCACTTCTGCATATTGATATTTTTATGTAAAATGTATTTTATCATACTTTGCCTGTGGGCATTTGATTATAAGTTGTAAAATTATGCGCCTCCTTGTTATTGATCACAAATTCCTCCAGTTTCTTGATGGAATAGCGCGACAAAGCTTTCGGATGTCCGATTACCACCATATTTTCAGCTTTCTTATTGCGTAACATTTTCAATGCCATTTCCAGTAAATGCGCATTATAGCCATCAATCGAAACAGGATTATCAGAAAACTGAGTGAGTAGCTTCTTGCGGTAACCCGGTGCAGGCATTGCCCTTCCATCGCCCAGCGGTTTATGATTATACGGATCCTTCCTTCCAAGAAAAAATAAGCGCCAGAAAAATAAAGGAGAATTCCGAATACCGCTGATCGGCAATTCGGTGAAGCTACCTTTCTCGGCTTCTTCTATTGGATCGTTCTCAAACTTGTAACAATCTTTATCGGGAGCATTCCTAAAATCATACGAATACTGCTCGGAACTATAAAATCCATTTTTAAATACGCTGCTATCCAATGTTATTCCATTTGAAACAAAGGATTCCTTCAGCTTTGAAAAGGGCTGCAAACACCAGCCACCCGCGCGGAATGCAATAACGGGAGCAGCAACAAGATCGGTCAACACTTTCTTATACTTATAAAAAATATCAGCAATTTCCACTTCGTTAAAATCTGCCAGCTTATAACGTTTCACGTTAATGATCCACCGTTCACCATTGTAATAGGAATCTTCCCAATGCGGATGAATGTGCAGCTGGATATCATGCCCGGTAGCTGAGAGGTATTTAACTTGTGCAGTGATGGCATCATAATCTTTTTCAAGCTGAGGAAACTGTTTGCGGTATTCATTCAATTTTAAGATAAAGCCGCAGTCCACAAAAAAGCTAAAACGCACATTGTGTTTCTCAGCGATCCTGATAAGCTCAGAAGTGGGATAAATAATGCACTTTTCTACCGTTCCATGATTCTCACCAAAGTAGATTTCATAATCCAGTGTAATGTATATATTCATAGATCGCCTCCATTTGGTGTATACATTGTCACACCCTTTTCCCGATAATATTTTATCATTGTTTCGAGCATTTTATTCGCATCGATCAACATGCTCTTTGCTTCTCCAATCATGCCATTAACAAGTACATTTTCCTTTTCAAAGATCGGCTTTAATGCATCGCAGTTTCTTTTTGCAGAATAGCCGGGATCATGCACTTTTGTTTTCATCATTGATTCCTCGCCATTGCTGTCAACCATTTTTACATCAAAAATCTTCTGATCATATACCGGATATTTAAAATCCACTGCATCTTCGAGTGTATGCAAATTGGTACAAGCACCATTCAACGTAGTACCCAACATCAAAATTTTCCCCTTGTTACTGCATAATTTCCGGAAAGGTGAATGTTCATTGTAAGGAGTTAATTGTCCGAAATGTGAATTCGTATAATGCTCCGCCAATGGGCCCTTCGCGCAAACCGAATCGGTAGGGTGAAAGCTGCGATGCACGCCATCCATCTTGCGAAAATATTCGGTGACAACCCCCATTTGCGAGGGCGTCTTGCGTATATCAAAAACGGCAGATTCCTCCAGGTGAGTTTTATTTCTGCCTGCTGCAGGAAATGCGGGAAACAACAATGTACCATTATTGCCTACCACTTCAAACAGGGCGTCAACAAGTGTTTTTGCGCCACCCTGAATAAAACCAATTTTACTCAGGCTGCTGTGAACCAACACTGAATCATTTTCCTTCAGGCCTATTTCCTTCAGAGCAATTACCAGATCCTGCTTTGTAATTCCGATCTTCGCTTGCTCCTGCATGGCCAGTTGTTTCCTGCGCCGACTTTTCTTCAGCTGCTTTGCCCATTCCAAAATAAAACCAGGGGCGTATTTTAAAGCCAGTTGTCTTAACATAATTATTTTGAGTCAGCCACCGCGTATTGCACCATCTCTTCATATACCTGGCGCCATCCGGCCCAGATTTTTTTATCGTTTAATGTATCATTGTGCCAAAGACTCATGAATACACCGTTTACATTTTTTACCTCATCGATCAGTGGCTTTATGATCGCCAATGCATCCTGAGATTTTATTTTCATATTGTATTTCAACGTTCCTTCCATCATTGCAAAAGGATGGATCTTCAGCTTAGTTTCCAGCTCTCTGTCCAAGTCATAAAAGTTGAACGGAGTACAAATACTCGCCCTAAAGCCTACCTGGGAAGCAAAGCCCATAGTATAATCGTCGGTGATGTCAAGTTCAATCAGGTTACGATAAGTCTCCGGTAATGTCAGCTTCAAAAAATGCTGACGACTTTGCGTTATATCCCGATGAAGAACATTTGACAAGCGGTCTACTTCCTTTTTTAATTGTGTGCGGCTTTTGTTTGATCCATATGAAGGGTGAATACCAATCTGGGCATAATCTCCTAACATTTTGATGAGTGACTGAAACCGTTTGCTTTCGATCGGCAAATTTTTATCATTTATGCCATAATCGCCCAACAAAAAAAAGTAAATGCTCTTCAGCTTGTATTTTTTTATAATATCGAGCTGAAAATCATAAGTATCGTATGGATCCTTTTCCATCCCCAGCAATACTCTTGTACGCTCCCCTAATTCGGCCAAGTCCATATTTGAGACGGACTTAAGATATCCTCCAACACTACGGGTAAACCCTTTTTCACGGTAAGCATAAGCATTATCAATATCAATGGTTGAAACAAACTCATACTTTTTTTCAGGGAAAACCAACTGAGGATATTTTTTTTGCAACAAGGACTTTATCCACAATACCCACGTATTGACAACCGGTTTGTTGAGGAATCCGTGATTAAAAGCCAGGCTATCCTTTGTATCGAAACGATCGTGCTCATCACGAATGTGCGGTAAATATTCTTCATACCTGCTCACCAGGTAAAAACTGGCAGCAAATGCATCAAAACTTAATGCTGAAGCTTTTCCGGTAGCGAAAAACACTTTATTTCCCTGCAAATCGAAAGGAGCAATATTCTGGTCGGTTATTCCCGTTTCAAACAACAAACTGCGGGAACTAAAAAACAATTCTTCGGAAACCGGATTATTGGTATAGCTTAATTTAGCGCCGTTATCGTTTCTAAATTGATCGATATCAGAAATCAAAGAGAAATCAATCCCAAGCATATCTTTAAAAATAAGATTAAAGATATACTTGTTCCGATGGGTGATCTTATGTGTATAGATGAGCAGGCTCAATGCAATAATATTTTAGTTAATATGCTTTACTATTTCGGCACAAATGAATTCTGCCGCTTTCCCTTCACCAAACAGATCAGGAAATTTCAATCGTTTTGTTTTCATAAATTGCGCGTAGGCCTCCATGATGTCTTTCTCATTTGCATCCGTTACTTTTGCAGAACCTGATTTCACGAGTTCTGTCCATTCTGTTTCGCTTCTTAAAATAATGCAGGGTTTCTTAAAAAAGAAAGCCTCTTTCTGAACGCCACCTGAATCAGTCATAATCAAGCGCGCATTTTTCTCAAGGGCAATCATATCAATGAAAGAAACAGGATCAATGATTTTTATATAAGGGTTTGTTTTAATAATACTATACAATTGCGCAGATAAATTTCCTGCCAACAATTTAGAAGTGCGTGGATGAAGCGGCAAAACCATTTTTATTTTTTGCTCGGAGGCAATACTATTCATAGCGTTGAACAAGGCATTCAAGCGAGTTGCGTCATCGGTATTATTATTTCTATGAATAGTTGCCAGAATATAATTTTCGGG
>DASWNK010000157.1:0-16263 GCA_036399275.1 Bacteroidia bacterium
AGGCGATGGCGTTTGGAACCGCGATGCGATTGTTGCGGAAATGCTTGGTTTTGACTGTTCCAAAGGGCATCCGGCAGGAACAAACTATCATCACCACCAAAACCCAAGCGCTTTCAATTTAGACCTTGTAGTACTCTCAACGGTTTGTAATCTCTACTTAGCGGATGGTTTGTATGTGATCGACTCAACCGTACATTCACCATTGATTGGTTTTGCATACGATGGCTTCCCGATCTACGGAGCATATGGATATAAAAATGCAAGCGGAACCGGTGGTATCGTAAGGATGAAATCAAGCTATACTCTGAGAAGCATCACTACCAGAACTGTTTATGCCGATGGCACAAACGTAACCGACGGCCCGAATGTAAGCTCATCTTTCCCTTTGGGAATGTACAGAGAAGATTACCAGTACAACACTACTTCGGCTGCTACTCCCGATTACCTGGATGAGCATAACGGACGCTTTTGTGTAACGCCGGAATATCCTGCGGGGATCTATTGCTATTTCGCGACCGTGGATGCAAACTGGAACTCTTATTATCCTTATGTAGTAGGACCAACGTTCTACGGCGTTAAAACAGCATCGACAGTTACCACCTTGCCGACAGGTCTTACCACCTACACTGCAACTTCAACCGATGTTAGCGATGCTACCAACGAAAACCTGAAATTAAGAATCTATCCAAATCCGGCAAATGATGTATTGCTGATCCAATCCAACCTTGGTGCAAAAGTAAACCGCACTGTAGAGCTGGTAGATGCTTTGGGCAGAGTGATTCAGACGCAAACACTTTTCCAGGGAAGCACCATGTGTTATTTCGATCTTCAAACGGTGTATGCCGGAATGTATATCGTAAGAATTACAAATGGCGATTCGGTAGAAACATCCAAAGTGGTGATCAGCAAATAAATCAATTGATAAAGCATTTCAAAATAATCGCCGGGCTGATGCTCTTTATGTTCGTCGCCCCGTTTCAATCCAGTGCTCAACGTTCGTCCCAGCGAATGTTGAGCATTGCGTTTGATCACTATGTGGACAGCCTACTGCTGAGCCTCGACAGCACGGTATATAAAAATGCATTGGGACAAACATACGTCCTCACGAATTTTAAATACTATATCAGCAACATTACCCTGCACAAAGCCGAAGGCAAAGAATACAAATCGAACGATTATTTTTTGGTGCAGGAAGATGAAAATAAAACAAAGCACATTGATCTGAACAACATCCCCAAAGGCGAATACACATCGATCAGCTTTACGATTGGCGTGGACAGCCTGCACAATTGCAGCGGCGCACAATCAGGCGCGCTGGATCCTGTGAACACCATGTTCTGGGCCTGGAACACCGGGTACATTTTTTTGAAGCTGGAAGGAAAAGCCGTTGCTTCTGCTTCGCCGGGACATATTTTTGAATACCACATCGGCGGGTACAAAGCTCCGAACAACTGCATCCGCAACATTACCTTGCCTTTCAGCAAGCCCCTGCAAATGGAAGAGCATAAATCCACCGACCTGCATGTGAAAGTAAATGTTGCCGAATTATTTCGAACGCCGCTGGACGTTGATTTTACAAGCCTCTCCACCGTTACCGATTTTCACAACGCCACTCGCATAGCGGATAATTACCAGGACATGTTCAGCATCATTGCATCCGGAAATGAAAAATAAGATCCTCATCTTTTCGTTCATTGCCGCCTGCGTGCTGTTGCTTGGCTTTGCAGGAAGCAATTCGGAGCATTCCGTTTCCAAAAAAGATGTGCAGCTTAAAATTCCAAGAGGATTTCCAACACCTTTTTACGATTTCAAAAACAATGCACTTAGTCCGGAAGAATTTACGCTTGGAAGAAAATTATTTTACGATCCCATACTTTCTTCCGACAGTACGGTAAGCTGCCAAAGTTGTCACCAGCGGGTTGCAGCCTTCGCCCACATTGATCATGCGCTGAGCCATGGTATTGAAGGAAAGATCGGGACGCGCAATGTACCCGCTTTGCAAAACCTTATCTGGCAAACCAGCTATATGTGGGACGGAGGAGTGAACAACCTGGAAGTACAACCCATCAACCCGATCACGAACCCGATTGAGATGAACGAAACGCTCGTTCATGTGATTGCCAAGCTCCGGAAAAATAAAGATTATGTTTCACTCTTTAAAAGAGCCTATAAAGATACCATCATTAATTCCGAACGGCTTTTAAAATCATTGTCGCAATTTACCGGCCTTATGATTTCCGCCAATTCACGTTATGATAAATACATGGCAGGCAAGGATACCTTCAGTCTCCAGGAAAAAAGCGGTTTGGAAGCCTTCCGGATCAAATGTGCCGCTTGTCATCAAGAACCTTTGTTCAGCGACAATTCCTTCCGCAACAATGGCCTGAAGCCCGACACCTCCTTAAATGATATGGGCAGGGCAAAAATAAGCGGAGCAGCGGAAGATAATTACAAGTTCAGGGTGCCAAGTCTGCGCAACATCGAAATGACATTCCCTTACATGCACGATGGAAGGTTCCGCAAGCTGAAAGATGTGCTGAACCATTATTCCAATGCAGGAAATCACTTGAAAGATGCAGATGCCGAAATAAAAAACATCGGGGAACTCTCAGAAAAAGAACGCAAAGACATTATTGCATTCCTCCTCACCTTAACGGACAAAGAATTCCTTTATGACAAAAGGTTTTCCGACCCGGGAATGAAATGAGCTCCGACATCTAAAAGCTTCCTTTTTTCATGAAAAACGCTCGATGAGACGTCGAGACTTTACGATGTGACGTCGAGACTTGATTTCGAGACATCGACAACTGTTTTCGTGCCGTTGTAAGTTTATTTCGAGACATCGTAAACTGTTTTCGTAACGACGACAAGTGTTTTCGTACCGGGGAGACTTGATTCCGAGACATCGACAACTGTTTTCGTACCGTCAACAAGTGTTTTCGTACCGAAGTAAGTTTATTTCGAGACATCGTAAACTGTTTTCCTACCGGCGACAAGTGTTTTCTTACCGGGGAGACTTGATTTCGAGTCATCGTAAACTGTTTTCGTACCGTCGAGAAGTGTTTTCGTACCGGGGAGACTTGATTTCGAGACATCGACAAGTGTTTTCGTACCGAAATTGATTTCCGACGGTAATTTGCTCATTTTCAACGTTAAACAAAACTGTTAATCGCCTCAAAATTAGAGAAGCAGACTTGAAAATATGAGCATTACAACCAAAATTCCGGCAATTAAGGCCGCGATTCCAAGACAAATTCCTACAACCGCTTGTTGCTTCCCGGTATATAGTTCCGGCTTTTTACTTGTATTATACAATCCAATCAAACCGTGAATGATCGCCATCAACGCAAAGATCCATCCTATCACCGGAACAAACCCCAATATCCCGAAATGCCAGCAAAGCTTGGCAGAAATATGATCTTCCTTTGCACGGGCAAAAATGGGCATTACCTCTTCCTTAATGATAACCTTAGGAGCCTCCTTTGTTTCCTTTACAACCCGAAAGCTTTCAGCACTTTCTTTCGTTCCGTTTGAATAAGTGATTTCCTTAACATCTGCTTTTGAAACAATGTAATCAGGACCGCTAAGATTGTTGCATTTTTTGTATCGGATAGTAGCAGTGTTTATTTCCAACACCTTTGCAGAAATTTCTTCCTGGCTCTTTAACTTAATCACATCGCAGGAATCCCTGATCTGGCTTTCCGGTGTAATGTACATACTTACTTTTGCCGGCAAGAGAGGAAGCCTTTCTTCAGCAGCAGCCGTCAGGTATTCATCCACTTCCGAGGATTCATTTCCTACCAGGGCATCTGCAGTATTCTTCGCCGCCTTATTATTTTCTCCCTCATTGGTTTGTTTCTTTTTATTCCAGTTTACGGAATAGCCATTCATATAATGACGTTTTTGAACAGAGCAACTGCTAAAGATCAATAAGGTTGTAAAGGCTAAAAGTGTAAGGGTCTTTTTCATAAGATTGGGATTTAAGTTTATTTTTTGAATTCGTTTTTAATGTACTTATGAAGGCAAAACTATGGCAGGAAAAGCCGTTTCGGAAACGGAGTTCTGCTGTGGTCGAGATAAAGACTAGGATTATTTGCTGCTGAAAGCCCTAGATTGCCGAGGAATCCGAATAAATTGCAATAATTGCAAATCCACCCGGAGGTTTTATGAAAATGTGCGGATTTTAAAGGCCGAAAGGTTCAAGAAGTGCGGAAAATTGTGTGCTTTTTCACAGATCCGTTATTCGTACTTTTCAACACAGAGCGCACAGAGGAAAAAAGAAATAAAGGTTTCTCGCGAAGGCGCAAAGAACGCAAAGGGCTTGGCTTTTTTAAAACACGGAGGCACAAAGGAAAAAGAGTTTCACAGAGAGGGTTCCGTTATCATTCGCAACCGTTTTAAAACTTATTGTATTTTCTCTGGTGTGAGATTGCTTCGTCCCAATGCTTCGGGAGTGCCTTCCTCGCAATGACGCTACACTAGATTCGGTATTCGTTCAGATCGGTATTCGTTGATTTCATCTAAAATTTGTAATTTGCAACAAATGGCCTTTCCCCCTTATCTTGAATAATTAAAGTTTTTTCTGCGTACATGAATCAACGAAAATTACTTAGTCAGCGACATCCTGCTTTATATTTCCTCGCTGTCTGGGCCAGGAGAATGAAACGGTATTTCGACTGGTATCTTGGTGAAAAAAAATATGTTAAGCAACGAACAATAGAAAAACTGCCCTTCCGGATCAAGAAACATCAATCTGTTCTGCTGAAAAAATTAGGTGAAAGCGATATGATCCTCCAGGTAAATAAAGTCACCAACCTGAGAATCGCCATTCAAAATATCAACGGCATTCTTATAAAGCCGGGAGAAACATTTTCATTCTGCAAGCTCGTAGGTTTGCCAACAAAACGAAAGGGGTATTTACCAGGAATGGAATTAACTTTCGGAGAAGCAAGAGCAGGAATTGGTGGCGGGATCTGCCAGATCTCCAACCTGATTCACTGGCTCGTGATCCACAGCCCCTTAAGCGTCACCGAACGCTATCATCACTCATTCGATCCTTTTCCGGATGATGGACGCGTATTGCCATTCGGAAGTGGCGCCACGGTATTTTTCAATTACAGGGATTATCAATTTACGAATAATACAGCGCATACTTTTCAGATCAATCTCTGGCTTACCGACAAATGCCTGGATGGAGAATTAAGAATAGACACCGAACTGGATTATTCCTATCATGTGACTGAAAGAGACCATCAGTTTTTAAAGATCTGCGATCAATTTTACCGCAAGAATGAAATATGGCGCGACAAGCTATTAAAATTTAGAGGCGGAGAAATTGTCGCCACAGAACTACTGACAAAAAACTTTGCACGTGTAACGTATACTCCGGAGCATTATACCGAACAAAAATAAACCATCATGAAAACAAAAACACTACTAACGCTCTTGCTCTTATTTGTTTGTTTAAGCAATTATGCGCAAACCGCTTTTCAAAAACCTTATGGCGACAGCATGAACCAGGTAGGCTATGCGGTGAAGCAATGTTATGACGGTGGATATATTGCTACAGGTTTTACTTCCCCCTTTTCCGGCGCATATAATGTTTACCTTGTAAGAACCAATGCCTCGGGTGATACTCTTTGGACCAGATCTTTCGGAGGCGACCAGATGGTTGGATTTGATGTGATACAAACAGCCGACAGTAATTTTGTACTAAGTGGTTACAAAGGTTCTGGCGGCAACTTCCTGTTAAAAAAAGTGGATGCCAGCGGAAATTCTTTGTGGACCAAAACACTTGGCGCAGGATGGGGGCAAGCTGTGCAGGAAACATTCAACGGAGAATTAATTATTGCCGGAGATCGCTTAAAGAAAACAGATGCCAACGGAAATTTAATCTGGACAAAGTATCCCGGAGGAGGCCAGCTTATGTATATCATACAATCTGCCGACAGCAATTATGTGATGAGCGGATTTGGCGGAGGCAATATTTCTTTAATTAAAACAGATACTGCAGGAACAACGCTGTGGACAAAAACATTTCCCGGGTATTTGATAAACGCCAGCAATAACAATATCGCGCAAACGACCGATGGCGGATACATCCTTGCCGGAATGAATTCAAGCGGAGGCCTGCTGATTAAAACAGACATGAACGGCGACACGCTATGGACTAAAGTTTATCCGTCCTTCGACGCCTATGCTGTCGTGCAAACCAGCGATGGGGGGTATGCTATTGCAGGCAGCACACTATTTCAAATGCTTTTGCTAAAAACCGATGCGATGGGAATCATCGAATCGGTTAACACTTATGGCGGCTCTGGTGACGAATATGCAAAATCTTTGCAGCAAACATCGGACAATGGCTTTATTTTAACCGGAGGAACAACAAGCTTTCCCGGTCTTTCCAATTTGTTTCTTGTAAAGACAGACACCTTGCTTAACAATGTCGGCCTTCATGAATTGACTGCCTCTACGGAGATGCTTGTTTATCCGAATCCATTCAGCAGCGCTGCTACTATTTCGCTAGGGACAGCTATTCAACATGCACAGCTCATTATCTACAATGCTTTTGGTGAAGAAGTGAAAACCTTTTCTGATCTTTCATCGAAAGAGCTAAGAATCAATAAAGACAATTTACCAAACGGTATTTATTTTATCCGGTTGATTCGGAATAACAAGGTGATGGGAGTGCAAAAGTTGATCATTGTTGATTAGATTTTGATTTAAACACAGAGAGCGGGGAAGAAAAAGAATTTCACAGAGCATTAGTTCGTTATTATCCCAACCGTCTTAAAGCTTATTGCATTTTCTCTGGTGTGAGATTGCTTCGTCCCGATGCTTCGGGAGTGCCTTCCTCGCAATGACGCTCAACATATTCAGATTCGCTATTCGCTGACGACCTACACAGATTTGTATATTCGTATTTATTTGTAATTCGTAAACAAATTTGTAATCCTACTCATCATGCCCCTTTACCTCTTTCACCTTATTATTTTTCCAGAGTTCTTCGGCGGCTTTGTTGGCGACCTTCAATGAATCGGAAATATCTTTATCGTTAAAGCGGCTCAGGTCGGGCTTACCGGCATTTACCCAAGCAGTATACCAAAGGCTTCCAACCGTTACAATCGCTTCCCGCATTCTGCGTTCCACCATTCCGTTTAACATCTTGTCGTAATCTTCAGTGTATTCTTTTGAATACACTTTCATCAATGTCGCGCCGCGATTTTCGAAACTGTATTTTTTATCGCTTGGATATTTAGCATTGAGCTGAGCTTCAAAACCGAGAACAGAATCAACCGCCGCATTGCTTGCTTTTACAACTGCCCATGCTTTATCGAGGGGCTTGTCGATGTATTTCGCGCGTCCTACCCAGTAATCATATCCTTCCGATTTTAGTTCAGGAATACGGGATTCCCAGAAGCCGTGAATTCCTTTCTGATTTGTTTTTTGTCCGTTGTAATTTTCGGTGGTGTGTAAAGGCACGTGCGCATCAGCAATGTAATGACCAAGATCGGCGGAGTAATGCAGGATCAGATCCATGTTCTCCGCTTTGAATGCTTCCGTTAAACGGTAGACCATTTTCTCGATGTGCCATGGAACAATGCCGTATGCTTTCAATGTATCTTCGGAATATTTTTCCACTGCTTTTTTCCAGCGTTGAGGAACCGAATCGAAAGCATGTTCACCGTAATGATCAATATCGATGTAATGGCGGGGCGCTTCCTCTTCATTCGCATATCTGCGTTTATCAGGATCAACCGCGTGAGCAGAAATGTATTCGATGTGTTGTTTATAAAAGCCAATCATGCCTTCGGGCAAGGTAAATACCGCCATGCGGTTGATCTTCTGGTGTGCGAAGAAACCCCAGGAATAAGCAGCTTCCTGGGAGGGAAAAAGTAAGATCGCGAAAATGAAAATAAGTAGTAATTTTTTTTTCATACTATCATCTGCTCATCCGAAGGATTTAGCGAATGTAAATATAGGAAATAAAGAGATCAGGATCTTAAGTAAGCTTTACGAGGTATTTGCCTTCCATTACAGGAATAGCATCGGTTTGATCGAGCTGAAAGCAATAACGAACATCCTTTTTAAGTCCCATGGATGCAAGCCGTGAAGCATGAGACGATCCGCGTAAAAAGCGCACCTGGTTCTTTTGTGATTCTTCGAAAAGAAAAGCCATTGCTACGGCAGCATCGCTCGTGTTGTAAGTGCCACCAGCCCGCAATCGTTTGGTAACGGCGCCCGCGAAAATACTATCTTCCCAGTTAAAACGGTTCTTCCATCCCGAACATAAAAGCAATACACTTCTGTTTTGTGAAATGAGCCAGTCGGACAAAGCAGTGATGTTTGTGAATGCGCCGATCACGACCTGGTGGGCAGTTTTTGCGGCTTCAATGGCTTGTGTTCCATTGGTGGTAGAAATTACAATTGTCTGCCCTTTGATCTTATCTGTCATGTAACTGTAAGGAGAATTCCCGAAATCAAAACCGTCCAGTGCAACACCGTTGCGCTCTGCTCCCACCATAAAACCCTGGTTCTTATATTCCATGGCTTCTTCCAGGGTGGCAACCGGAATCATTTTATCGGCGCCGAATTGAAAGGCAGTACACATAGCAGTGGTCGCGCGGAGAATATCGATCACAACAACAATTGCGTCGTCCTTGTGATGAACAGGATAAAGATAAGGGGAGAGGCAAACGTCGACCGTTAATTTTTTTTCCATATTCGTTTACTCTTCTTTAAATAAAGAGAGAAGAAATTATGCTTTGTAAAAAGGCATTTTCACCACTTGTGCTTTGATCGCTTTATCGCGGATCTTAATGAAGATCTCCGAATCGGCTTTCGCAAAGCCAGTTTGAACATATCCCATTCCGATCGCTTTGTTCAGAGAGGGCGATTGTGTGCCAGATGTTACTTTACCAATAATGTTTCCCAAAGCATCAACGATCTCATAGTCGTGACGGGGAATACCGCGCTCTATCATCTCAAAGCCAACAAGTTTTTTCGAAACGCCGTTTTCTTTTTGTGCTAAAATTGCAGCTTTGTTGGTAAAGTCTTTCGTAAATTTTGTGATCCAGCCTAAACCTGCTTCAATCGGAGATGTAGTGTCATCAATATCATTTCCATACAAGCAGAAACCCATTTCCAAACGCAATGTATCTCTTGCACCAAGTCCAATCGGCTTGATACCGAATTCAGCGCCCGCTTCAAAGATCGCATCCCACATCTTCTCTGCTACTTCATTTTCGAAATAAAGCTCAAAGCCTCCCGCACCTGTATATCCTGTATTGGAAATAACAACATTGTCTACGCCATTGAATTTTCCTTTTTTGAAAGAGTAATAAGAAATCTCCGAAAGGTTGATGTCGGTTAATTTCTGTAATGCTAAAATTGCTTTCGGTCCCTGAACCGCCAACAAAGATGTTTTATCAGAGATGTTGTGCATCTCTACATTCTTTGTATTGAATTTGCTGATCCAGTTCCAGTCTTTCTCGATGTTGGAAGCATTTACTACCAACATGTATGTTTTTTCGTCAATGCGGTAAACTAAAAGATCGTCCACAATACCGCCTTTGTCGTTGGGCAAACAAGAGTACTGAATCTTTCCATCCAGCAAAACTGCAGCATCATTGGAAGTAACACGCTGAATCAAATCAAGTGCATTTTCACCTTTTAAAATAAACTCCCCAATTTGGCTCACATCAAACACACCCATCGCCGATCTCACTGTTAAGTGCTCATCATTCAATCCGCTATACGATACGGGCATTAAATATCCTGCAAAAGGCACCATTTTAGCCCCCAATGCAATGTGTTTATTTACCAGTGCTACGTTCTTTAATTCTGTTGCTGTTGTTTCCATGGTTCTGAAAAAGTTTAGATTGTAAAAATAAGAAAAGAATCTTAAGAAGTCAGATTTTTTAATATGTGGAGATACTTATCCTTATTCGCATGCAGGGAAAAGCGCTGCTCCACATGCTCCCTGCCTTTGCGGCCGATCTTCTCCCTTAAGTTTTTGTCGTTCACAAGCCGGATGACCCTTTCCTTCCACTCTTCTGCGGTGTTTACCAGAAAGCCATTTTCCTCATCCGTGATCACCCGGTAATTGGCACCAATCGCTGTTGCAATGGTTGGAATTCCGAGAGCCATGTACTGAAGCGCTTTCAAGCCGCTTTTTCCATACACCCAGGGCTCGTCCGGCAATGGGTACAAACCGATGTCGATCTTACTGAGATCTTCTACCTCCCTGTCGGCATTCCAGGCAATCGCTTTCAGGGAAATGGAATCCAATTTAAAATCAGCATCACCAATCACTCTTAATTCAAAATTAAGGTTCGCTTTTAAATCGATTAGCACTTGGTCCAGGAGATGAAGAAAGCGCGAAGTGCTGTGGCTTCCGCTCCAGCCCAATACAATCTTTTCTTTCAGCTCGTAGTTTTGTTTTGCTTTATAAATATCGGTATTGATGGTGGAAGAAATGTCGGTGGTGTTGGAATTGTATTCCCGCACAAACTCATCGAGCTTGGGCGTGCAGGTAATTACATGATCCGCCTTTTTCATAAGGAGAATGGCTTTCGCTTTCCCTTTCAGGAATTCCGATTTTTTATTTGCATCGCTGCTATGTCCCAGAAAAATAAGATCATCGATGTCGTACACGATCTTTTTTGCGCTCCATGCAAAGAGCCTTTCAAACAAAGGAATGCCCAATGGTGTTGCCCAGAGATGAATGTACACTACATCATATTTTCGTACACGAAAAAGATCAAAGGTTCGGCGGAGGTAGCCTTTAAATGCATACAATCCTTTCAGAAAAAAATTGCCTTCCTTATAAATGATCTTCCAGAATGCATCGTCCACAAAAGAGCTTGTGGTGATCTCATAACCTTCCTGTTCAAAAAAGGGATAATACTGCTCGTATTTTAAACGCTGACTGGGCGCCTTGTTTACAGGGTAAGGAGACAAAAAAAGAATTTTCTTGGAGGGAGTCTTTTGCATGAAACTATTTTAACAAACGATCATAAATATTCTTGTATTTCTCCAC
Source organism: Bacteroidia bacterium (assembly GCA_036399275.1). GTDB lineage: Bacteria > Bacteroidota > Bacteroidia > 2-12-FULL-35-15 > 2-12-FULL-35-15 > 2-12-FULL-35-15. Next base: position 11,042 of record DASWNK010000157.1, read on the forward strand.
ACCATCTTTCAGGTCATAATATTTTTGAGAACGTTGTCTGATCTCCGCGGCTTTATAATTTGATAAATAATTATCGAGCTGATCAATTACACGCTTGTACTCCTTTGGTAAAAAATCCATGAGCATCAATCCGCCGCCGGTGTATAGAATGATCTCATCCACATCCCCAATGGCAGTATTGTTGATCACCGGAATCCCCATTGCCAGCAATTCTCCAAGCTTTGTAGGCGAACTGGATTTTTTGGAATAACAAGGTTTTATAAAAGACAAGCTGAGGGAGGATGCTTTGATCAATCCCGGAACTTCTTTTCGCTTCCCCGTTACGATTTTAATATCACTTGCCGCAATTCCTCTCGCTTCCGCGGCATTGAGGATCACTTGCTCTTCACCATTGCTCACAAATAAAAACTTCGCTTTCGGCGTGACAGATTTCAGCTGTTTGAAAAAATCAAGCATCTCCTCCAGCATATACCAGGTACCGATAGAGCCTAAATAGCTGATCACGAAATCGTCTTTTGCAAAGCCCAGCTGCGCTTTCGATTCATCTCTCTCCTGATCCGATTGCAATGTGAACAGATCATAATCGGCACAGCAAGGAATCACATCAATGGAACAGCCTTTATAGGAAGGCCATTTTTCCATTTCCTGCTTTCCATTCTCTGTAAGGGAAACAATGGTATCGGCATTGGAAACGTAACGCGCTTCTTTTTTCTTATAGATCTGGTAAGCTCTTTTATAAAAAGGGTTTTTCAAATCCCATAATCCTCCATCCACACGTTCATCCACCCAAAAACCCCGAATATCAAATAAGAATTTTATTCCGAACTTCTGCTTCAGCATAAAACCGACTGCCGCAGAAACATAGCTGCGACAATGTACCAAAGAGAACGGAGCACGACGATACAATTGAATGGCCCTGTTTTTAAGGTTGTGCAGATCGTAATATTTTGCAAGAATGGGCGGAGAAGAAGTAAAAAAAATAAACTCCCAGTGAATATTATGTTCTTTTAAAAGCTCATGAATATAATTTCCCTGCGCTTCGTATTTTTCTCTTTTCTCACAGCTGAGCAAAGTAATTTTATATCCGGCCCGGCTCAAGCCGATCAGATAAGGTATTACCTGCGACTGACCTAAAGGATCCGTCATTCCATCATACGATATATATAAAACCTGCTTATCCACTTTCTGCGATCTGTACAAAGATAAAAAGGAAGTGCAAATAGCCATCATTTTTTATATCTTTGGGCTTAATGAAGGCAATCGACCTACTTTTCCAGCGTAATATGCCCCGATGGATCATTTTTTTCATCGATCTGGGTATTTGTCTTTTTTCACTGGTCCTCGCTTACCTTGTACGCTTCAACTTCTCCATTCCGAAAATTGAAATAGATGCCTTTCCGATGGTATTTGGCCTGGTATTAGGAATCAGGGCAATTAGTTTTTTTCTTTCGAGAACTTACCAGGGAATCGTTAAGTACACCAGCTCCAAAGATGCTCAACGCATTTTCATTGTGGTTTCATTGGGAAGCGTCATGTTCATTGTTGTCAATTGCATCTTTTATTACCTGATCAATCACACGTTCCCGATTCCTTTCTCTATTATTATCATCGATTACATGGCCACCGTTTTTTTGATGATCAGTTTAAGGATCATCTTCAAAGCGCTTTATTTAGAGTTGACCAACCCAACCAGGGAAAAGCGCAGTGTGATCATTTTTGGCGCGGGAGAATCAGGCATCATTACCAAACGTACACTGGACCGTGATGCCGGAACAAAGTACAAAGTGCTGGGATTTATTGACGATGACACCAAGAAACAAGGAAAGAAACTGGAAGGCGCGACTATCTATAACATCGACCGGCTCGACAACCTCCTGACGGAGAACAATGTTTCCAACCTGATCATTTCCATTCAAAACCTTTCTCCTGCCAAAAAGCAGCAGATCGTGGATATTTGCCTGAACCATGATACGAAAGTGTTAAATGTGCCTCCTGTAACCAACTGGATCAATGGTGAATTGAGCTTCCGGCAGATCAAAAAAGTTCAGATCGAGGAGCTGCTGGAGCGTGATCCTATTCAGCTGGACAAAGAAAACCTTAAAAACCAGCTAACAGGCAAAGTGATCCTGGTAACAGGCGCAGCAGGAAGCATCGGCAGTGAGATCGTTCGGCAAGTGATCCGGTTTCATCCTAAAAAAATAATATTGCTCGACCAGGCAGAATCTCCTTTGTATGAAATGGAGATGGAACTGTCTGATAAATTCAAATCGCAATCCTATGAGATCGTGATGGGCGATATCAGGAACAAAGAACGCATGGAGAATGTGTTCGGGACCTTCAAGCCACAAATCGTTTTTCATGCCGCAGCCTACAAGCATGTGCCGATGATGGAGAATAATCCTTCTGAATCCATTTTCACCAATGTGGCCGGAACGAAGAACCTTGCGGATCTTTCAGTCGCATCCTGCGTAGAGAAATTCGTGATGATCTCTACCGATAAAGCGGTGAATCCAACCAACGTAATGGGTGCGAGCAAACGCATCGCAGAAATCTATGCTCAATCATTGAGCAAAAACTCTGCAACTAAATTTATTACCACACGCTTTGGAAACGTATTAGGCTCTAACGGTTCTGTTATTCCACGCTTCCGCCAGCAAATTGAAAACGGCGGACCGATCACCATCACCCACCCCGACATTACCCGGTTCTTCATGACGATTCCCGAAGCTTGTCAATTAGTATTGGAAGCAGGTGCTATGGGAAAAGGCGGAGAGATTTTTATTTTCGACATGGGACAATCGGTGAAGATCGTTGACCTGGCGAAAAAGATGGTGAAACTTTCGGGACTCGTTCTCGACAAAGACATTAGCATTGCGTACACTGGGTTGCGTCCGGGCGAAAAACTATACGAAGAACTGTTAGCCGATCATGAGAACACGATTCCGACACATCACAAACAGATTCTGATTGCGAAAGTAAAGGAATATGATTTCGACACCATTTCATCTGCCATCAATGAGCTGATCGGCATGTTTCAGAAGCAGGATAACAAAGCGATTGTCGGCAAAATGAAAGATCTTGTTCCGGAGTTTAAGAGTAACAATTCGGTGTATGAGGCGCTGGATAAATAAACGCAAAAGACACAAAATTTAGGACGCAAGATTCAAGACACAAGATTCAAGACTTGAACTCTGTGAAACTCTTTTTCTCTCTGTGCACTCTGTGTTGAAAATCTTAAAGAATTATTCAATGAAAAACACCTCTCTCCTAATTGCTTTCTTCCTTATCAGCAGGATTTGTGTTTCGCAGGAAGTGCTTAGGGCGCCGAAATACGCTGATGGAGTGTATACAAAAGAGGCTGCGGGAATAAAATCAAATTTGAATCGCAACAATATCTTTATTCCGACTTACCTTTTTGACACGAGCAGAACAGCAGTCGCTGAAGTTAAAATCAACTACTATAAACAACACCTTCAGGAGGCTCCTTTAATAATAGAAGAATGTGTTTATTTTAACCCGGGCCAAACAGACAACACTGAGAAAATTACCCATCCTGATGAAAACAAAAAACGCAGCCAGAAGCCGTACTCTTTCCTTTTCTATTCGGATACACTTTCATATTTAAAAGAAGACGACAAGCTATCGCCTTACACTAGCTATTTGAAACTAAAGAAACCTTTGGAAGATTATTATGAGCCATTTTATTTCAAGAAAACCGAAGTTAGCAATAAAGAGTATCGAGAATTTGTTTATTGGGTGATTGATTCCATTGCCCGGACATTGTTAATGGGTGATGCTGACATCCGGTACTATACCACCACAAAAAACGGTGATTTGATATTAAACAAAAAAACAAGCATCAATTGGGCGGATCAGAATATAAGGGAAGTGCTCGAACCAATGTATTTAGCCCCAGAAGAGCGGTTTTACAAAAGAAGAGAATTCGATTTTCGAAAAATAAATTTCACCTACTCTACTAATACCTGCAGTAAATGTATGATCAACGTTTATCCGGATACACTTTCCTGGGTTCATGATTTTCCAGCATGGCATAGCGAACCGCTCACTAATATGTATTTCTGGCATCCGGCTTTTAATGATTATCCTGTTGTAGGAATTACTCAGCTTCAGGCGAAGGCCTTTTTAATATGGAAAACACAGCAGAAACAAGAAGAACTTGACAGGCAACACAGCAATTACAATATCAGTTATGAGCTCCCTTCGGAAGCAGAATGGGAAATGGTTGCTACCGCCGATGTGCAAAACAATCAGCCTGTAATTTATTCCCCGGAGCTAACCAGACTGTATGATCACAATTACATTACGGATATTACACTGCGCGCCGATACTTCTTTTGTCTTGAAAGAAGGAAAACATGCTGGTGAATCTGAATATTATGATTTTGAAATTTACTTTCATGACCTCTTCGCTGATGAAATGAAAAAAAAACCATTAAACACCACCAATATCCATTTTGAAGACTCCTACATTCCTCCATATCTATACAAAACGTCGCTAATGTATCGGAAAAATCACAAATCAAGAGATTACCCAAAAGACCTTATTAAGACATTACAAGATGAAAATTCAATTTGCTTTATGGGAAGCAACGTTTCAGAATGGATGCAGGATACCTACAAGGACAACTGGCTTCCCGCTTATACCTACCATCAGAATAAGCTAAAAAAAATAAACACTCCGGATGTTCGATTGTTAATAGCTACGGAAGAATATTACAATTCGAAAAACGCCCTGGAAGGTGTATTGGTAAGAGGTGGCAACTGGTATGATTATAGTGAAGCAATTGCGGCCGGAAAAAATTTCGATGGAATAAACAAGAAGAGGTTCGTTGATCCGAACAAAGCGTATTGCACAGTAGGTTTCCGCTATGTAGTTAAAGTACATCGGAAAGACGAAGACGAAACTATCCGAAAGGATCAGGCTGCAGAATCATTAATTAAAAAAGAAAAGAAATAGCTTATGAATCCATTCAAACAAAAAACACCCATTCAGATCCGTTTTAAAGACATCGATAAATTAGGTCACGTAAACAATGCAAACCATGTTACTTATTTTGAATTGGCCCGCGTTGACTATTTTGATGCACTCGCTGAAGACAACATCAAGATCGACTGGGTGAATGAAGGGGTGATCCTGGCAAAAATTGAAATGGAATACAAGCAGCCTATTTTACTGGAAGATAAAGTGTTTGTGTATACCTG
>DASWNK010000158.1:0-15099 GCA_036399275.1 Bacteroidia bacterium
TGATAATCTTGAGGGGCTTCGGGAGAAAGATATTTTCAGCATTTGTTCCGACAAAAAAGGGGGAATCTGGGTTGGCACAAGCATGCATGGCACCTATCGGTATGATGGAAAAACGGTCAGCAACATCACAAAAAGCAGCGGGATCGCAGATGCGGAAGTACGATGTATTTACAGCGACAGCAAAGAAAATGTGTGGATAGGAACATCCAAAGGATTGATCAAATATGATGGAACTTATCATTCTCTTAAGCATCCAGGCTGCGAAAACATACGAGCCATCTTCGAAGATAAAACAGGAACGATCTGGATCGGTACAAAAGGAAACAAAGCATTCCGATATGACGGAAAAAAGTTTAGTCAGGTTACCAGCGCTGAGGGTTTATTGAATGACAATGTATATTCATTCATACAAGATAAGAATGGCAAGATCTGGTTAGGTACCGGCGGAGGCGTTTTTGTATACAGCGATGGTAAAATTAACAAGCACTATGGAATCGAAGAAGGGTTGTGCAATACTTATGCTGGAAGCATGATCATTGACAAATTCGGGACCATATGGGTAGGCACCGATAATTGTGTCGCGTACTTTGATGGCAATTCTTTTAAAAGCATTTCAACAAAAGAAGGGCTTACTTCCGGAACGGTCTATCTCATTAACTCGGATAATTATGGGAACATCTGGGTAGGCACCAACAAAGGACTTGACAAGATCGCACTGAATGAAAAAGGAGAAATAGAATCCATCAGGAACTATGGTAAAGATGAAGGGTTTAGAGGTATTGAGTGCAATTCAAGAGCTACCTGCATTGATCAGAATGGATGTTTATGGTTTGGAACAATTAAAGGAGCAATTAAATTCGATCCGAAAGAAGAGTTGATTGATAAGCCTGAAAAGCCTTTGTTGCACCTTACGAGCATTAAATTATTCTATGACACCGTTGATTGGACTAAATTTTCTGATACACTATCTGAATGGTATAAGCTACCCGTAAATCTGAAGCTTGCTCATAACAAAAATCATTTAACGTTTATGTTTTCCGCAATCAGCAAAACCTTTCCGGAAAACATCAAATACAGTTTCAAATTGGAAGGCTTCGACGCCGAATGGAGTCCATTTGACAAGCTCAATTCTACGACCTATTCCAATCTGCCTCCCGGGAAATACCGTTTCCTGGTGAAAGCAAGAAGCAAAGCAGGAATCACTTCCGATGAAACTACTTCATTCGATTTTGAGATTAAAACACCTTTCTGGACAACCTGGTGGTTCATTATAATTTGCATCGTTGGTCTTTCAGGAGCAATTTATCTATACAATGAATATCGCAAGAAAAAGCATGAATTATACCTTGAGCGTTTAGAAAGCATCATTAAAAACCGAACCGCTGAAATCATCAAGCAAAGAGATGAGAATGAGATTTTACTAAAAGAAGTGCATCATCGGGTGAAAAACAATTTACAAATCATTAACAGCCTGATCAATATCCAGGCAGATTATGTAAATGATCCAAAGGCATCCGAACTTTTCAGAGAGATCAGGAATCGTATCCGGACGATTTCATTAGTGCATGAGAAGCTATACAAATCAACCGACTATGGTAATATTAATGTAAAAGAATACATTCACATGCTGGTCGAGAACCTGATAGAAACATATAGCATCAATAAATTCATCAAGCTTCAATTGGATCTGGAAGTGCAGCATTTCAACCTGAACACGATTATTCCATTGGGGCTATTACTGAATGAAGTTATTTCCAACTCATTTAAATATGCATTTGACGAGATTGATAACGGCAAGATTGAAATTGCATTGCACAAATCAGCACTTTCAGATGAATACACGATTATTATTGGTGACAATGGTAAAGGGTACGACCGCAGTTTACTATCGTCGGAGAATTCGACACTGGGTCTGGAGCTGATAAAAATACTTGCTAATCAATTAAATGGCACTATTGAACGAATAGAGAAGCCTGGTACCTATTATATTCTTAAATTCAGGCCTTTAAAAGATTAGTTTTATGAAAAGAGTTTTAATGGTTTGCCTGGGAAACATTTGCCGCTCCCCGTTAGCCGAAGGAATACTAAGAGAAAAGATAGAAAAGCTGTCGCTGAATGTTGTTATCGACTCGGCTGGAACATCTAATTACCATACCGGACAACATCCTGATAACCGCAGCATATTAAATGCCCGGCAGCATGGTGTTGATATTTCAAAATTAAAAGCACGACAATTCAGCATTTCCGACTACGATGAGTTTGACCATATCTTTGTAATGGATAGTTCCAATTATTCGGACGTTATTTCATTGGCAAGAAATGCTGAAGACAAGAACAAGGTAGAGCTGATACTCAACCGCGTTTACCCTAATTCCAATATGTCGGTACCAGATCCTTACTTTGGCGGAGAACAAGGTTTTGAAAATGTATACATCCTGCTGGATAAAGCCTGTGATGTAATTGCCGAATCCATCCATAAAAATAACTAGAATGTCAGAAACACCCGAAGCACCACAATTAACAGAAGCAACTGAAAAATCTGCAAAAGGAATTTTATATCTTATCCCTACAACCCTTGGCGATACGGCAGAAACAGCAGACGTTATTCCTGTTAAAGTGAACCGTATCATCAATACGATTGATGAGTACATTGTGGAGAACGAAAAGCATGCCCGCCATTATTTAAAAAAGATCGGGATTGAAAAACCGATCCAGGAAATCATCTTACACCCTTTGAACCGCCACACTCCACTGAGTGATATTTCCGGTTACCTGAATGCAATCCATGCGGGAAAGAATGTTGGAATCATTTCTGAAGCTGGGTGTCCCGGAGTTGCAGATCCTGGTTCGGAAGTAGTGCGCATTGCTCATGCTAATAATATTACAGTTGTTCCGCTCGTAGGCCCCTCCTCTATTCTACTGGCTATAATGGCTTCAGGCTTCAATGGACAAAGCTTTGCTTTTAATGGCTACCTTCCGAAAGAACGTTCTGAAAGGGTTAAAAGAATTAAAGAATTGGAAAAGCTCGCTCTTCAAAAAGATCAGACGCAATTATTCATAGAAACGCCTTATCGGAATATGCATGTACTGGAAGACATCATTTCCAGCTGCGACAATAAGACCAAATTGTGCATCGCCTGTGACCTGACGCTCAGCACAGAATTCGTGAAGACCAAAACGATTTATGACTGGAAATGGCAATTGCCGGAAATTGCAAAGAGACCTACCATATTCCTGATCTATAAATAATCCTTATAAGCGAATCCATTTAGTTGTTTCACCCATGCTGGTGCGGATGATATAAACACCCGGCTCAATGCCTGCGATAGAAATGAAGAGCTGATTTTCTCCGGTCAGGATCTTTTGGCCGATTGCATTGTATAAAACAAAATCAATGTGTTTATTAAAAAACAGCTTGTCGGAATTCTTTGCAGGATTCGGATATACTGCCAGTGGCTGCGATTCATCTATCGTGTTGGTTTCCTGATTTGATCTTCCCGGTGTAGGATGATTAAACGTAATCCAGGTAGAATCGCCATCGCTTTGGCGGCCCCAGGAATGATTGCCCGATTGGGCGTTAAACAATATCGAATCTACCACCGTTATACCATTTGGTAATATCAATGCCAGTGATTCGCCTGCTGAAGATAATTTAAAATTCACATGCAATGGTCCTTGCTCTTTTTGTTCATCGGCCCAAACTAAAAGAAATCCCTTCGCCGGTACAATGGTTTTCGCTTGCCCGCTGGAAAACCTGAATTTTGTTTTATTGGACAATGAATCTGTAACATAATACCCATCCAGATCCACTGCAAAATTATTCGGATTATATATTTCAAACCAATCGTCTTCATTGCCATACTCATCAGCAAAGTTGGTGTTTTGCGCCAGCAGCTCATTTATATACAAATGATGCAACGGTTTAAAAGCTGTATCAACAGCAAACACAGCAGTAAAGGAAGTATCTGAATTCAGAAAAACCACCGTATCAGGATTCGTAATTGTTGTATTTAACCAATTGACAAATTTATATCCGGGTCGCGCAATTGCTTTTAAGGGAACAGTAACAGAAGTATAATACTTGCCTGTCCAGGGATACGCCAAACCGACAATACCGACAGTGTTATCATCAATAATCAAAGTGCTGATTTTTACCCGTCCGGCAGCGGTATCGGAAACATTTACCATCACAGCTACAGTATCAGATAAGGAGAAAGTGGCCATGTATTGCTTACGGATTTTATCCGGACGCTTGTTCAGAAAATCAAGAAGCTCCACATTGATGGTATTCCATTTAGTGAGGGAGGGCGTTTCCATGGATCTTGCCAAAAGCGTTGTTGATACCGAAGGATAACGCCAGCGCTTGACATGCTCCGTCATTTCGGGATTTAGTTCTGCATTTAAATTACTGGCAATGCCAATTACGCGTGATGCAAGAAATTCGGTATTAAGCAGATCTGCACAACGGTTAATGAACAGATTTTCGAAATTAGGATTAACCAATAAGGCACGAATCAACAAAGTGGAATTTCCACCGGTACTTGAAATTGCAGCATTCAATGCATTGTAGCTGGGATAAATGCCTGTGCAATCGCCGCCAAATCCGGCATCCAGATCATACAGCATCCATCTCCAACGTCCGTCACGGTTAATACCTGCATTCGGGTTATAAGAAAGCGTTTTATAGCGCCAGAAGCGAATATTATTATTTGGCCAGTCTCCATTGCCAAAGTATATTTCCGAAGACATATAATCTATATAATTGTCAACATCCATCTGCGTTTTTATGTAATTATAATTAGCAGGGAGCGTCATATCATTGTTGACGGCAAAATCACGCATGTTCAGGTAATGACTATCATCACCCGGAAAACCATCATCCACAAAGCCACTTAGCTCAAGTATCGCTACATCGGATTTACTGAAGTGATATTTGTTTGATAAATAATTTTCGTCGAGTAAATCCTTTATAGCCTGAATCCCCCAATATTCACCATTGATAAATACAATTACGTGTTCCGAATGCTGCACTTCGTACGACATGTTCTTTACTATTTCCCCGGCAAGATCATCTCTTGGGAAACAATCGGGCCGATGCCCACCGTTGCGCAATAAAAAACTTTTGAATTCACTGATAGCCTTATCACTGAACAGTTGATATCCAAATGAATCAGCGCCATAGGAAGAACGTGCGATCAACTTCAAGGATTTCTGCGGAGCATGCCTTCCGCCGCCGCCGTGGTTCCTGGCACCGCAGTACTGGTTTATTTTCTGTGTTCCGTCAGTTCCAAACATTTCAATGTGCACCGTACGTTCTTCACCTTCCACCGAATAATTTCCTCCGTCGGCAGTATCAATACCGTAAACATAAATACCAGTGCTGTCGGAAAAGAAGTTGGCGCTATCGGTAGTAATGGAAATAACCGGCAATGAATACCGAAAATTCAATAAAGGATCGATAAAATAAGTCGCGCTTGCTGTTTTGCTGGGAGCATATCCTGCTTTAAAGGCTTTTGCTTTCATCACCCTTGCTTTGTAGACTTCCGTATATGGTGGAAGCCAGCCCCTGGAATCAGCCCGGGAAGTGTCATAATCATTTACCGGATAATTAAAAGAGGGATTGGTTGGGATTAATGAAAAACTGTTCGCTTGTCCTGACTGGCTTTTGATCGCGACTGCTGCAGTATAAACCGGCGAAGAAAGTGTCGGTTCATTCCCATTCAGCGTATAATGAAACGTGACTCCGGGATCCGCTGAAGTGATTGTGACAAAAATAGAATCAGAATAATAACCAGGGGCATGCGAAAATAAAGGAACTTCCAGTTGCTGCCCATAGCTTAGAAAGGCAATGCATAAAAAAACGATGGAGAAAGTATATTTTTTCAAAGCATACAGTTGGTCGATACTAAGTTACATAATTTAAAGTTTAAGAGCCTTGGCATGTCGCGAAGACTTTGCAGGATTCCAATTATCCTTATAGGAAGCCTTAAAAAACAATTCCTGAATATAAGCGGTCGTTCTGACGATCCTCAGGAAATAACCAAAATAAAAAACCATCAGGGGCAGGTAGATCATGAAATAGGCGACTGATTCATTCTTTCGATCTCTGAAAGGAGAGAATACCAGGAATTTCAGCACATTATTAGCAGTGTATAAGAGTATATTCATCGGAATAATAAAGATCAGCTGCGATGCGAAATTAAAGATCATATCTGCAAGATAGAAATACCATTTAATGTTGAGAATCAGATTATACGTAATGTTTTCTACAAAGGAAATGAAGTTTGACCAGCGGAAAGAATCATTCGGATAAAAGACATCACGGTGCTTGCGTAAACGAAAACGAATGAGTGATTTATCCCAACGCAATCGTTGTTTTATTAGTTTTTTAAATGTGTTAGGAACGCTGGTCTGGCAAACGGCTGTAGATTCAAAATGGATCTTATAGCCCAGCTTCCGGATCTTTACCGTAATATCTCCATCTAGTCCCGGGCCAATGTCCCAGCCTCCGAGGCGGTCGAGCGCTTCTTTTTTAAAAGCGCCAAATGCTCCGGAGATAACACGGTAGATCCCTAACTCACTGGAGGCGATCCTTCCGACAGAAATAGTATCCATGTATTCAATTGCCTGGAGAGTGGCGCATAAGCTTTCCTTATAATTTCTTACCTGAACGTTTCCGCCAATAGCGCCGATGTTCAAATCATAATAAAAAGGTAGCATGATATTTTCAATTGCATCACGATCATATGAACAGTCGGCATCAAGATGGATAATATATTTTCCGCGCGAGTAGCGTAGGCCAAGATTAGCGGCAGAAGCCTTCCCTCCTCTTACATCGTTTCTTAAATAGGTATCAATAAGCCCGCTTCTTTTCAGGCTTCTGCAAATGTCGGGCGTGTTATCATCAGAACCATCATCAATGATGATCAATTCGAAATTCTGATACGTTTGCTCCTTTAAGGAATTGGCTAGTTTGTAAATGTGCTGTCCTTCATTTTTGCCCGGCACAATCACCGACACAAGGGGTTGCTTTTCCCATAGCGTGAGACGGGCATCTGCTATTCTTTTCCGGCGAAAGAAGCTGGTAAATTTCCAGAGTACGAGCGTGGTGATGTCCACAAGAAAAAAACGAAAAAATTCAAAGACAAAGAAAAACCAGAACATCCGAAAGAGCTTTGCGGCATCTACAGCGGAGATATAGTTAAAGAATTCGTCCAAAAAGCGCATTAGTCGAATATTTCTTTTGTCAGCTCCTGCAACTGCAATTCAGCTTTGGAATGCGTATGCAGAATTTTACCTTTGGAAAGCATTTTCACTTCGAAACCATTAAAATTGGTTCGGATCACCTTCTCGATAACAATGCTGAGACTCATTAACTGCTGTTCAGCGGCCATTGAATCAACATTCATCAAGCCAAGGTATAAGGTGGAGGAATTCTCAAAAGCAATAAAATCCGATGGCTTAATGTTTTCACGGATCAGATTTACAAGATCTTCCAACAAGGTTTTTTCGGCTTTCTTTCCGATCTTATTATACAGCTCAAAAATATTCTCCATGTTGATCAGGGCGATGCTTGTTTTTTGAGTAGGGTTAGCTTTCAAACGCTCCAGCTCGTAATGCAACATGATTTTAAAGGTCGTCATGTTGATCGTTCCGAAGATCTCTTCGACTTCCTGCCCGGAAGAAAGGAAGCCATTGGTGGCTGCAGCTCTTCCCTTTTTTGTGAGCTTATAGATATTGATTGATTTTGGAATAAGATATTGTACCTCTATATCGCCGGTGCAGGAAATGCACTTTGCTTTCACAAAGAAATCCTGAAAATTATTGTCACAATTATTACAATGATGAATGATGGAAGGCTTATCGTAATCCACTCCAATGTGGCGTAATCCCTTATTGCACTTCGGACAAGTCAGTGTATTGTCGATCTGATTTTTATAATCGGAAATTGGGCCTATAAACGCACAAGGAAAATGATGAACAAGATCTTCTGATCGCGAGTTAGAAGAATTGCAATGCGGACAAACTTCACGATAACTAAGGAATCCGCCGCTGCATTGATTGCATAAATAAATGCGTTCATGAAAATCGGGCCAGATCAAGCCTTCCCGTTCAGCCCATTCCAATATTTCCAATACTTGCGCTTCTTCTGCATTATCAAAATGAACAGAGATCTCAGGAAATGTATAACCAATAATCGAATTTAAATCTACATAGGGCTTTAACGTTTTAAGATCGCGGGTATACATAAAGTTCAGCACCTTTTTCATGGTCTGCGCTTCAAAAGAAGGAATGAGCTGGTAATCCAGCTGAGTCGTTTTAAAGAACACCTGTTTCACTACCTCTGCAACCTCTTTGATCTGATCGTAGGAATAAACTAAGCCATCGTGCAGATAATTTAAAAAGGGATCTTTTGCCTCTTTATAATTGATCAGAAAAGTAGGCTTCAGATAGAATTCCGGATTATAATGTGTTCTGATTTTCTTAATCATTAAACGAGCAAATTCTGGTTCACGTGCATCAATAATAATCGCATCATAACCCATCAAATGCTCTATTTTTAGGCTGGAGCTACTATCCAGAATGTAAAACAATAAATTCTCAAATTCGATTTTATTGTCTTTTATCTCGATTTTTCTTTCGCTATCTTTTAAAGACATTCTAATACTTGAATTTAGTAACCGTTACACTCATTTTATAAAAGGCCCTCCAATGATCGTATTCATTATCTGAAACCGGATAAATATCTGCCGCTATTGTTCGGGTGGTTGGCTCATAACGTTTTTGGAACTCATCAGGTAAAGGATACGTGGCATAATAAAACCGCTTGATCAGCCCTTTGCTTTCCGTTCCATCGGGAAATTCAATGTTCACCAGATCGCCTTCTTTGAAATAACTCAAATCCTCTTGCTCAAAAAAGCCTTTCACATACATCGGGGTATTCTTATGGATGGCCATGATCTGTTCGGATTTTAGCGCTACTTCATATTGATGTGTATAGATCCGTGTCACAGTTCCATCAATCGGTGTATAAAAAACCCGAACACCATTTTCATCTTCGCCTTGTCCTGCTCCGAAGGAACCGGTTTGTGTAGTTTTTATTTTTGATTTGCGGATCATGCTGTCGAGTTGCTTTAGCAGTCCGTACAACTGATTATTTTCGGCCGACAATTTAGCAATGGCAGTATTCAACCGAAGGATTTCGTTCTGAACATACTCCAGTCGATTCTTTGGCAGAACGTCCAACACCACTTCATTCTGCAAACGCTGCAGCTCGCTTTTATAACTTGCGATCAGTGATGTTGATTCTGTTATATCAATTTTATTCAAGGCGACTTTTTTCATCAGCGCGTATTTTTCTTTTTCTATCCAATCCCATTCGCTTGCATAAGTAGTGCTGGTAATTCCGCCACCCATTGCCAGGTTACCCCATGAATTATCCTTATCAAGTGCATAAGTAAACAGCGAATCACCCACTTGCACGGTATCCCCTTCTTCTTTCTGGAAAGCAATGATCCGACAATCGTCCGTTAAGCGGATGCTGACATTTTCAAATAATACCTGTCCGTCCGCCTTAATGAAAAACAATTTGTTAATTCCGTAATACCCCAGAAAGAGAGCAACCAAGGATAGAAAAACAATATAGATCACTCTGTCCCAATTGCGTTTTGGTTTTTTAACCTCCTCGTTCATCACCCGGATTACCGAATCCTTCCTTTTAAAATCGATGCTTTTCAATGATTATTTCTCCTTCATTATATTTTGTTCATCCAGTTTTACAAATGTTTCCAGGTCGTGGAGTGCAAACCGGAAAATGCTGAGTGTCTGGGTTAACTCAGAGATGAGCTTTTCGCATTCATTTCTATTCTTAAAATCTTTTGCTCTCAAGGCGATCACAGTCTTGGCCGGATCAATGGCAAACTCTTCTTTCACTTTTCTGATAATAAAATCCGCGTCGGGATGCTCATAAGCCATAAGATAAACATTGTTCGCCTGCGCATAAATCTGTTTCAGTATCGGTTCGGGATAAAATACCGGAATAGAAACACTCAAGGCCAAGCCCTTCTGAGTACAATATGTTTTCGTTTTTTTAAGAAGCTCTACATATTGATTCAGGTATTTCTCTTTATTGCTGTCATAATCATCCAATACATGCGGCTCAACATCCAGGTGAATCGCTTTGATTGTCGAAAGGTTTATTCCGTTGGTGATGGAATCAAAATACGCGTTCGGATCTTTTACCGACAGCAGCTTATTGTTTCCAATCAGCAATTCGGTTTTTATTCCTGAAGCGTTAAATTTCTCAAACAAAAGAGCAGCTTCCTCTTTATTCGCCTGATCTTTCCGCAAAGAAATAATAGCGGTGGAAACAGCATTCATCCTTACATATTCTTCAATGTACTGCGCGCTGTACTTCGTTTGCGCTTCGGACCAGATGTACAATGCTTTTTCTGTTTTTTCGCGTATTTTCGCCAGTGTATCCGTTTTATAAGGCTTAATAAAGGAAATAACCTCCGATCCGGGAATCTTCGCATTGATATCCAGCAGTTGCAGATACATTTCCTGCTGGAGATCCAGCAGCTCAATATCTACAGATAATAATTCATCCAGGAGATTTAATGCACTCAAAGGGTTGAACTCGTAATCGCCAAATTTTTCTTTCACACGCTCCACTCTGATCAGTTCCTCATATTGTTTGCGTTTTTCCAAAAAGTTATTGTACTGCTTTAGCTTATAACGGAAATCATAAAACGAACTCAGTAAATCGGTTTGTCCAGCCACGGCGCTTTCTCTCTGTTGATATTCCAGCAATTTCGATTGGGCAGTTACCAACTCTTTATTGGCTTTAATCCCAAGAGGAATTGGAACAGAAAGCCCGAGTCCGGCTGATAAGAAATTGCGGCTGGCGGTAGTTGTGCTCACCAGGTCGTAATAATTATACCGGAGTTGTGTATTCAGGCGTATGTCACTTAGTGGCTTGTGCGCAAGCTCTAAATTTTCAATTTGAAGCTTTAAAATGCTATCGTTTACAGAGTTGCGTCCGTTAAATGAAAAAGCTTTACTGATGTCTACATCGAAAACCGGAAGAACATTTTTCGGAATCGACTTTTCATCGATCTGCAAAGCCAACTGTTCATTGTAACTTCTGTAGATCTGATTCATGCTGCCTACTTCAACCTCCTGCTGCATAATCTTCAAGAGCTCAATGCGTGGCAAATGCTTTAGGAGATATAATTCGTTGGCAATAGCAATTTTATCATCAATAATTTCCTTACGTTTCTCAATAAGGCGGATCTTATGGATATTGAAAGCGTAAATGATCTTATGAGAAATGGCGACATACTCTTCTCCATTCATTTTAGTGTTTGGCCTTAATGAACTAATGGTATTCTCATTTTTCAGGATCTGCTGTTTGTATCTACTGCTGATATAGCCATCGGATAATATATTCCAATCGATGCCAGCCTGGAATTTACGGTGGTAAATCAAGTTATCATCCGAATTCAGACCAGGATTAAAATTTTCCAGGTAGCTTCCTGTTCCCTCAATGCCAATATCCTGCCTGAGCAGATTCAATTTAGCATCGTACACTTTCTGCTGATATTCAACAAGAGAAGAAGAATCTTTATGTATAGAATATATTCCAGGAATCGTGGAATAGCTTTCATAGGTGTTTCTGGCGGTAGAAAGATCATTGTATTTCTTCCAAAAAATTTTCAGGTCGGAAATTTTGGAACTGATGAGAGAATCATGACTATTTGTTGGTTGAGAATATGACGCAAAAGCGAACGAACACAACAGCTGCAGAACAAACAATTTTACGTAACCACTTTTCATACCTGGGAGTGTTACCCTATTTTAAAGGGGAACGTAAAATTAAAACAATTCGTCAGCTAATCAAAGTATCTGACGAATATATTGATGTTAATCGAAACCTGTTGAAATGTGAAGATTGGTATCAGATGCGTTTTTCGACCTGATAATTATTTCTGTCGCTTGAGCTGCGAGCAATCAATTCACCTAAAAAGCCCGCCAGGAATAACTGCGTTCCTATAATCATAGCCACCAAGGCCAAATAAAACATCGGCTTATCGGTTACATCACGGGTAGGAATGGCATAAGCTGATTTATAAACCTTTTCAAGGATGAGATATAAAGAAACAGCGCCACCAAATAAAAAGGAAAGAGTGCCCCATAAACCAAAAATATGCATCGGTCGTTTGCCGAACTTTGAAACAAATGTAATAGACATCAGATCGAGAAAGCCATTGATAAAGCGCTCGATACCAAATTTAGTAACGCCATATTTACGTTCCCTGTGCTGAACAACCTTCTCTGTTATCTTGGTAAATCCTGCCCATTTGGCAATTACCGGAATGTAGCGATGCATTTCACCGTACACTTCAATATTTTTAACCAGCTCTTTTTTATACGCTTTTAGTCCACAGTTAAAATCGTGAAGGTTGTTAATCCCACTTGCTTTGCGTGTAGCCCAGTTGAATAGCTTGGTTGGAATAGTTTTAGAAATAGGGTCGTAACGCTTTTGCTTCCAGCCGGAAACAAGATCGTAGCCTTCCTCGGCAATCATTTTATACAATCCGGGGATTTCATCCGGCGAATCCTGAAGATCAGCATCCATTGTAATAACAACACTACCATGAGCGGCCTCAAACCCTACATTCAGGGCAGCAGATTTACCGTAATTTCTTCTGAATTTAATACCGCGAATATTGCTGTTTTTTTCGGACAATTGCTCTACAACAGCCCAGGAGCGATCTTTAGAGCCGTCATCAATGAGGATCACTTCATACGTATAGGAGAAACTATCCATTACCCGCTCAATCCATTCGCAAAGCTCTGGGAGAGATTCTTCTTCGTTATATAAAGGAATGACAACTGAAATGTTCATACGAGGCAAATATATATACAAATAACGAATCTGCCGGGGAGAATTAAGCTTTTTTAACAAGGACAATCTGTACCAAATAATGCGTAAAAAGCCTTATTTTATTCAAAAAGCTGATTCCTGATTTCAAAATTTGCAATTTATCTTTGTACTTAAATAAAAAACCGTACTTTTGCGCCGGGGTAAGTCCTATGCAACCAGCTCCCTTTAACCCTCCAGGTGCGGAAGCAAGCAAAGGTACCAGGTTGAGCGGTGTGATATAGGTAGCTTACCCCTTCTTTTTTTTCATACGGATATGTACAAGTCGGAAACGAATTCATACAAATCTGTAATTGCTGCCCCCTCTCATACCAATTTAACTCAGAGATTTTAAAACAAACAAGTACATTTCTGTTTTACTATAGATTGCTAAATACCTGCAGCATTCATAACATCGATCCTTTAGACCAACTTATTAGGACTTTTCCACATCCCGTTATTCAAGGGCATAAGTTTTTAATTTTGTCTTCAATTTACAATCAATATTTTAACTAATTAATTATTCCTATGAAATTTTTCATCGATACCGCAAACCTTGCACAAATCAAAGAAGCACAAGATCTTGGTGTTTTAGATGGTGTTACAACTAACCCATCATTGATGGCAAAAGAAGGCATCAAAGGGCAAAAAAATATTCTGAAACATTATGTCGACATCTGTAAAATTGTAACGGGCGATGTAAGTGCAGAAGTAATCGCTACTGATTTTGCCGGAATGGTAAAAGAAGGAGAGGCATTGGCAAAGCTGCATAAACGTATTGTTGTGAAAATTCCAATGATCAAAGATGGTATCAAGGCTATCAAATATTTTTCCAACAAAGGAATCCGCACCAATTGTACTTTAGTGTTCTCTGCCGGACAAGCCCTGCTGGCAGCGAAAGCAGGAGCATCATATGTTTCTCCTTTCATCGGACGTTTGGATGACGTATCAACAGACGGCTTACGTTTGATTGAAGACATTCGCCTGATCTATGATAACTATGCGTATGAAACAGAAATTCTGGCGGCATCTGTTCGCCATCCGATGCACATCATCAACTGCGCACAAATTGGCGCTGATGTTGTGACCTGCCCTTTAAGTGCAATCACTGCTTTATTAAAACACCCCTTGACCGACAGTGGATTAGCTCAATTTTTAGCTGACGCGAAGAAATAATTTCACTTGGATCAGTAGGCAATTGAGCAATTGCCTACTGATCCATTAGTTTTAGGGTAAATCAATCTTCTTTTTAATGCTTCTACGCATCAACCCTTCCAGTCCAAATTATGATGAAATTGCAAAAGTAGTCACGTGCCTGCGCGATGGTGGTGTTGTGATCTATCCGACAGATACTGTATATGGAATTGGCTGCGACATTCATAAGCAAAGAGCCGTTGAAAAGGTTTGCAAAATAAAAGGCATTGACCCCGAAAAAGCTAATTTTTCCTTTATTTGCTCCGACCTAAGTCACCTGTCCGATTTTACGAAGCCAATCAGCACCAGCACTTATAAAGTGATGCGAAAAGCCCTTCCCGGCCCGTTCACCTTCATTCTGGATGCCAACAACAATGTCCCGAAACTATTCAAAAGCAAAAAGAAAACAGTCGGGATCCGGATTCCCAACAATACAATTTGCCTGGAAATGGTAAAGCTCTTGGGCAATCCGATCATGAGCACTTCTGTACACGATGATGATGAAATCATTGAATACACTACTGATCCCGAACTTATCCATGAAAAATACAAAGATATCGTTGACATCGTGATTGCCGGTGGTTATGGAAATAATGAAGCCAGCACTGTGGTTGATTGCAGCGATGGTCAAATGGAGATCATTCGTCAGGGATTAGGAATATTGGACGATTTTTTATAATTTTAGATTTGATCATTTCCTAAAATCATCATCATGCGCTGGAAAATCTCTCTCTTTCTTTGCCTGACATTTATTCCCTTGCTCTCTCAGTCGCAAAGACTTAACCGTATTAAGAACAAAGAACGTCATGGGAAATGGATCATTTACCACGATTCTACTGAAACCCATATTGACAATATCGGACGGTACCGGAAAGGAAACCCGAAAGGCAAATGGAAGTATTATGACGAGCAAGGTCACCTGGTTAAAACGGAAAAATATCGTTTTAAAAAAATCAAAACCGCCTTTTATCACCCAAACG
>DASWNK010000159.1:0-6462 GCA_036399275.1 Bacteroidia bacterium
CCGCCATAATCGTTTACCAATTCACCTTCCGTTGGGTTGAAAGGGCCGAATGTATACCATTCACCATCATAAACATCGCTGCTGATAAACGTTTTTGTTGCCAGCAGGTTCCCGCTTTTATAATTCCCTATTGGATCGTTATACCTTACGTCTCTGGCTGTGAAACAGGTTTTCCCACCATAAACGGCAAACTTCGTTTTAGTATTGTACTCTCCTTTTTTTTCGTCGTTTACGCCACTTGTTTCTGCATCAAACACCCGAATGTAGATCGGAAGGACCTGGAATTTAGGAATGACAAAAAAATAAGTTTGTGAAAAATCATCATCGCCCCAGGATTTTTCTCCTTCTTTTCCGAAAGTCACCAAGGAGGGAATGTTTTCCTCTTCAGCCGGAACCTGCTGAGCAATGCCAGCATTCACAATGAGCAGAAAAAAGAAAATAGTGTGGAGTAAGCGTTTCATATTAAAGTAAAGATATTCAAAGTTTTCTTCATTGTCTACAAATTTTGGACAAGCAGAGAGAAACAAACGATAAAGGCAAAAGAGTGCAGTATCAGCGTTTTATTACTTAAGTGCTTCAATTTTTTCTAGGAGTGTGCTGGTTTCCTTGTAATCATCTCCGTTCTTTTTTGCAATATCAATTGCTTTTTGAGCTGCAACTTTAGCTTCCGCTTTTTTACCCAATTTGTATAGAAGTGCCGCATAAGTATCATTGTATGGATAGTTATCGTCCAGTTCAGTCGCTTTTTTTGCCCAGGCAGCGGCCTTATCCAACATTGATTTATCACTCACATTTTCATAAAATGCCCACGCGAACGAATTAAGATCTCCGGCATTATTGGAGGAATACTTGTTTACATATTCCGCAGCAAGTGTTGCATAGTTTGCCCAGTCGTGATTGTGCTTATACCGCGTTACATCCGCTTCAAGGATGATCATTTCGGCGTCTTTTGTTTTGGATGCACGCAATTTTGCCTGAAGCTCTGCATATCCTGTCATATCATTGTTCTGGAAGGCCGAATACAATCCACTGCTGTAAACATCATTTAGCTTGCTCTCTACCGAATCCACGGTATAAAGTTTTGAAAAGCCGGCCTTGTTCTCTTCCATTGCAATGAAGGCAGGCGCCCTATAATCATTAATGTAACGATAGATAATATTCCAGTTGCTTCTGGAGTTTAACTCGTCTTTTTTTACGGTGCTGAAATAGTCGTTTACTTCTTTCCCTAAGGATTGACATGCTCTTTGAAGCATGGCAAAATAAGTGGTTGCAAAAGCGGCGTCCACTTTTCCGTTGTTAAAGTTGCGCGCGTAAGTTGCCAGTTGCTTATTCGGCGACAATGCATCTTCTCCAGAAAGCATAAAGGTTTTTACTGGCGAGGAGCCGCAGGTACGGTGAATCTGTTCTCCATCGGCATTAATGAAAAGCATGGTAGGATAAGCCCTGATATGATATTTTTTAGCGATCTCAATTCCTTCGCCGTTCTCCATGTCGATCTTTGCATTTACAAAATTCTTATTGTAAAAATCAGCAACGGTATCATTTGTGAACACGTTTTTGGCCATCCATTTGCAGGGGCCGCACCACACAGTATAACAATCGATGTAAATTATTTTGTTTTCCTTTTTGGCTTTGGCAAGCAGTTCGGCGAATGTACCGTGCTCGAAAGTAATGCTTCGGTTTTGTGCAAAAGAGAAGCTGCTGATTAGAAGTGCAGCAAAAAGAAACGGGGTGAATTTTTTCATGGTGTATGGTTTATATTTATTTACTGAGTTCGGTATCGATGGAAAAATTTTCAGAGTTTTTGCCTTTCATGTTTTTGTAGAAATCCATAATGAGCTTCATGTCGGCATTAAAATCACCACTTGGATAAATGATCTGATCTATGCCGCAGAATTTGGTTTCGTAATTGATGAATGCCAGTGCAATAGGCACTTTTGCATTCAGCGCAATGTGATAAAAACCTGTTCGCCATTTTTCCACTTTCGATCGTGTTCCTTCCGGTGTAATTACTAAGCGAAGCTCATCATGTTTTTCAAATAGTTCGCTCATGATCTCTACGGTGCTTTGCTTTTCTCCCGAAGCCTCTTTTTTATTTCTATTGATCGGCAAGGCGCCGAGTGAAAGCATCAGCCGTTTAAATGGGAAGCGGATCCATTCTTTTTTTATGGCAAAGCGTAATTTGATCTTCATTACTTTAACTGCACCCATGCCGAAAACGAAGTCCCAGTTGCTGGTATGGGGTGCCACCACGATCACACACTTTTTTATTTCATCCGGAAGCAGATGTGTTACTTTCCAGCCGAATAATTTGAAGATCAGTTTAAACATAGTTCATGTAATCGATTACGAATATATGCTTTTTAGTAAATTAATCCACATCAGGTGAGAAATCAAGCGTTTAGAAGCGAATAATATGTATCTTCGTGTAAACACTAAAAGAAAAAATTTTGAAGTTTATCGATTTTAATTTTCACAGCAATCTCCAGGAAGGCCTGGATTCAATGGGATTTGAGAACCCAACACCAATTCAGGAACAAGCCATACCCATTATACAGAACGGAAAAGACCTTATCGGTTGTGCACAGACTGGCACGGGGAAAACTGCGGCATTCGTGCTTCCTATCCTGGATAAACTTTCTAAAAATCCTACCGACAAGGTTAATACACTCATTATTGTGCCGACACGTGAGTTGGCTTTACAAATAGATCAGGCAATACAAGGCTTTTCTTACTTTACTTCCGTGAGCTCTTTAGCGATTTACGGTGGAAGCGACGGAAGTGTTTTCGAAAAAGAAAGACGCGCTCTGACAGAAGGAGCAAATGTAATTATTGCTACGCCCGGAAGACTGATGGCCCATTTGAACATGGGTTATGTGAAGCTGGAAAGCCTTGAGCATTTGATCCTGGACGAAGCGGATCGTATGCTGGATATGGGTTTCGTGGATGATATCATGAAGATCACAACGTATTTGCCGAAGGTCAGACAAACATTAATGTTCTCTGCGACGATGGCACCGAAAATCAGAACGCTCGCAACGAAGCTGTTGAAAGAGCCGGAACAAATAAGCATTTCATTGGCTAAACCTGCTGCAGGCGTTGTTCAGGGAGCTTACCTGACCTATGATGCGCAGAAAAACAATCTGATCAAATCATTGCTTTCCGGAAAGGAAATCAGCAGTGTGATCATCTTTGTCTCCACAAAAATAAAAGTAAAAGAGCTCGAACGCGATTTAATTAAAGCAGGATTGAAGGCCAAAGCAATTCATTCTGATCTTGAACAATTGGAGCGGGAAGAAGTGCTGAGAAATTTCAGAAGCAAAAAACTACAAATATTGGTCGCCACTGATATTCTTTCACGTGGTATTGATATCGAAGATATTGGTCTTGTAATCAATTATGATGTTCCCGGCGAACCGGCGGATTATATTCACCGGATCGGACGGACTGCCCGTGCAGCATCCACAGGTGTTGCCTTGACTTTCATCAATGAATATGATCAGCAGAAATTTGCGCAGATCGAAGCATTGATTGCTGCAGAAGTACCAAAGCTGCCAATGCCGGAAGGTTTGGGAGAAGGACCTGCGTATGCTCCCGATGTGAAAATAAAGCGGCCTTTCTCGGGAAAGAAGAAGCCTTTTAACAATCGTAAACCGATGAGAAAGTAATTACAATCTGTTTAGATTGTTTTACGGGATCTCGCAAAATTCCTTGCATCGCTTCAATAGAGCGATTTCCTGTTGCGTTATTCCCTCGAAAACTTCAAGGCCGCCGAGGTACTTTTTTCCGGCAACTTTATCCCTTTTATCCATGCAAAAAGCAAGGCCAAGCATAAGCCGTATCCGCGAATTAGTTGGTTCCAGGGCGTAAGCTTTCTGCGTATAATCAAACCATTTTTCCATGAACACTTCCTCCTTTTCCTGTTCTGCATGCATCGCCCCCGCACATTCCGCCAGTAAAAGATAAGTGCGTGCTTCCTTTTTTAGGGTGAGCGCGTTCTCAAAATGATTCATCGCTGCATCCCATTTCTGATGCTGCATTTCAAATCGCCCCATGCTTATATGATCTTCGGCAAGTATTCTTTTTGCCGCAGGATCGTTGCCTAGCATTTGGTAAAAGTCCTTGGTAAATGTGGCGTATTGGCGGTCCTCGTTTTTTATTTGTTCCGGTTTATAAAAAGGCCAGAATAGCCTGGAAATCATTTTTGCGCTTGCGGACGTTTTGTATTTTAGAGGCGAATGAAAGAGACTGTTATTAAGAGTCGGATCCAGCTTTGCAAGAATGGCGCTGTTCTTAGCATTTCTTTTCAGGTATAAAGCGCAGGATGGTTCAAGATAAACAAGCACCCAATCACCACTGTTGTACAAATAGCGTTGCAAGGTTGGCGCTTCGCCCGGGTACAATGCGGCATAATCAAAATGATACATGCTGTCCTTCCTGATAAACAGCCCGGGGTCTCTGATCATTTGTTGGTATTCATCAAAGAAGGCGGGAGTAAAGACTTCCAGGTCCCTCAGATCGATGTAGGATTTAAACGTTGGTTTCAGATACCATAATAGAGAGGAGGAAGTAAGGTAATCTGAAAAGCAGGTACCGGAAATGCCTTGCTCTTTTATAAATTGTACAGTTGCAGCTGGTGTTTCATTTCGTTCGATGTTGAGGCCATATTTATAGGGGATACCCAATGCTTTATAGTAAGAGTTGTTGCAAATGCTGATATAAAAAAGAAGGCAGCCTGTACAAAAAAGAAGATATCCTTTTCTTTTTTGTGCGGTGCTGAAGCTGAACTTACTGAGGACGCGATCGATATTAATGGCAATGAAGGGAGCGCTGATGATCATGAAAAAAACAACATTCCTTTCGGCTGAAAGTGCAAGGTAAAAGAATAGAAGCAAGAGCAGAAAATAGTCCAGTCCAAAAGTGTTAAAGGTGGTGGCAACACGTTGTTTCCAGTCGACGCCTTTATAATAAAATAGAAATCCTGAAAGGCAAATAACAAAAGCAATCAATAAGAGGTAGCTTTCTTTTCCCATCCAATATTGCTTATGAAGAGCAGAAAGAAATTCCTGGCTAAAAGTATTGTTGTTAAGAGAAGAAAATAATTGGAAAGGATAAAAGTAAAGCTGCGTGCCTTTTGGATTGATGCCTACCGAGAGCAATGACACAATACCGGCTATGAAAAGGTGTTTCGGGAATTGATACCCAATCGTTTTCTGTTTCCGCTGAATGATATAATTACGGAATGCGACAAGAAGAAACACTACGGTGATTACACAGCCATTTACAAAAGCATCATGGCAATTGGCCCAAAGAATCTGCAAAGGGATCAAACAATAAATCAGGAGGGAGGGTGATCGCTTATAGGATAAATAGATGAACAAAAAAATCAACGTCATTAAATGGCTGATAATTTCAGGCCTTCCCATCATTCGGTACTCCGTCCCCAACAAAAACAGAATGGTGGCAAGAATGATTCCGGCGGTAGGAATGATCTTGTTTTTTTCTCCGGCAATTTTTTTTAATGTAGTGGCGGACTTAAAAATAAGGAAGACAACAAGCAGGTTGATAATGATCTGAAGAACCGGGATCAGCTCGGGTTGACCGAGATCAGCAATAAAATAAATAATGACTTCATACAACCATTTTACATTGGTCCATTCAGCACCATTAAAAGTATACGATAAAATATCAGTTTGAGGGACCGCTTGATTTTGCATGATCCAATCGCCGGTACGCAGCATCCAGAAAAAATCCAGCTGGGTTAAATTCTTAATGGCAAATACACAGGCAATAAGTATACAAAATACCCAGGAGGCCCAGGGTAACACGTTTGGATGCTTCATCTGCTAGCAAAAATAGTTAAAAATTTGGATGGTTGAAATGGAACCGAAAGTACACCCGCTGACAAACGACACCGTTTTCCGTCGTGATCGATTACTAAAATAAAAGATAATTGCATGAAGGATTGAATATTTTTTCATAGATTAGCTTACTAACCCCTTAAATCATACAAATGAAAAAAATCTACCTCTTATCTTTTTTGTTGTTTTTTAGTGTTACGTTTAGCAAAGCGCAAACAACACTTACAACAGCTGTTGACTTTACCGTTACTGATACGGACGGAAATACACATAACCTGTTTAATATTTTGAACTCAGGAAAATATGTGTGTATGGATTTTTTCTTTACTACCTGCGGACCATGCCAGACAACTTGTCCATTTTACAAAGAGACATTCACTAACTATGGCTGCAATACACAGGATGTATTTTTTATTTCCATCGATAATGGAGATACCGATGCCGAAGTGGATGCGTATGAAGCAGCGTACTTAGGCGGCAGTGCAGGCTTTCCTGCTGTTAGTGGAGTCAACGGCGGTGGTAATGCCGTGGTGAGCACGTATGGAATTTCGGCTTTTCCAACGTATATTTTAATTGCCCCAAGCCATGCGATCATTGAACA
>DASWNK010000160.1:0-13928 GCA_036399275.1 Bacteroidia bacterium
GTTTTTAGTTTCAATTTTCGATTGCTTTGACCGGGCATAGTCGATGGACGCATTTCGTGAAATATTCAGCATCCAGGTAAAAAGGCGCCCTTTCTTCGGATCGTAGCTGTCGATGCTTTTCCAGATCTTTATAAAGACCTCCTGTAAAAGGTCCTCCGCAATTTCTTCAGCAGGAACAATTCGTGTAATTATACCATACAAAGCAGCAGAATAGTTGTCATACAATGCATTGTATGCCACTAGATCCTTATTCTTTAATAAGGCGATCAATTCATCTTCTGTGTATTTTAGCTTTTTCACAATACTGCACTGTTTTAGCACCCGACTGAGCAAAGATATGATTAATTTGATAAAATCATAAAGCCCGGATTGGCCGGAATCAGATTAGCGCCGGGGAAAATAATTTCCCTGTTTTTTGTGTTTTTTTAAAGAATTGCATGGCATAGAAATTTTAAAAAGGAGATGAATTAAAAATTATTAACCCTTTTAAATGAAAAAATAATGACAACAGCTCTCGAAAGAATCCCTCTGCGCAGGATGCGCAACATGTCTCTATGGAACTCTCCTTTAGACAGATTTTTTAGAAATGATCTTTTAGATGTATTGGAGAACGACAATCTTGTAACGGTTCCTTCCATCAACATCAGTGAAGAAAAAAATAATTACGTGGTAAGCATGGCTGCGCCTGGCTTGAAAAAAGAAGACTTTGATGTGAGATTGGAAGGAAACCTGCTAACCATTTCCTGTGAAAAAGAATCCGGTTCTGAGAATAATGGACAAGACGGGAACAATGGACAAGAAGGAAAAGATGGTAAAGACGGAAGAGACGGGAAAGAAGGAAGAGAACAGGAAAACTATTCTCGCCGCGAATACAATTATTCCTATTTTTCACGCTCTGTTTCTTTGCCGGATACTGCGGAAAATAAAAACATTGTAGCGAAATATACCGATGGTATTCTTACCCTGATGATCCCTAAAAAGCCGGATGCGGAAAAGAATTTAAGCCAAAAGATCAAAGTTCAGTAGAAACGGGATTTTTAGAATAATTTAAAGAATTTAATAATGAGGTACATTGTATTAATAGGCAGGATACTGTATTCGTTCATATTTCTGATGGCAATTATCACGCATTTTAGTGCTGAAGGGATTGGCTATGCTGCTTCAAAAGGTGTGCCCTCCGCTTCACTTCTTGTTCCTGCTTCCGGTGTTATTGCCGCACTTGGAGCAATAAGCATTATTCTGGGTTTCAGGGCACGGATGGGAGCATTGTTGATTGTAATATTTCTTATTCCTGTGACGTTTTTTATGCATGCGTTCTGGAAGGAGACTGATCCTATGCAGATGCAAATGCAAATGAGTAACTTTATGAAGAATTTATCTTTGCTTGGCGCCGCACTGCTGCTCTGTTATTTTGGCGCGGGCCCCATGAGTATGGATCACGAGAGGGAACTGCTGAAAAAAGCTTCTTCAGAAAAATTAAAATATCTTTAAATTGTCATCAAACCTTTTTAAGCAGGCGCAATGTTCAATACTTTGTGCCTGTTTGGGTTAAAATAAAAATGCTCCGTTTTTTGAACGGAGTATTTTTATTGTGAAATTAAATCTATCGGCCTTTCTTTCTTGAAAATTTACTGAAGAGTATTTCCAAACCGTTGATTAATCGTTTTAAAACATCAAAGTAAAGCGTAATGGCCAGGAACAAAGACATCCCCCAAATCACACAAATATTTACCCAATACGTGTCGTAATATTTTCCAAAGAATTTCTTACGTGGTGCAAAGAAATGAGCTCGTCCCAAATCTGAATCCACAGGATCCAGATATATCGGATCGATCTTCTGAACGTAAGTACCTTCCAGGTCCAAAATACGATAAGGTGTATTCCTGTTGGTCACAAGGTCATGCAGACTTTCGTTTTCGTAATCGTCCTTGTCTTTTAAATATTGTGCTCTGGAAGCGCTATCCTTGTTCATGATGCTCACTTCTTTGTCTTTCAAAGCAGTAGCACGTTTAAAGTTGTTCAGGTAAACAGCTTTTAAAGTATTGCTTACAAAATCTCTCGCCTGATTTGCAACTGTCGGGCTGAATTTGTCAATTGCCAGATTTTCCAGTCCGCCGCATTTCAATTTTTCATTGCCCGGAACTTTCAACTCTTTCTTGATCTCATTCTGCAGCATTTGTAATGCATCGATCACTTCCTGACGGTTTTCCGGTTTTTTGTAGTTGTTTTCCGCGAAATCAAGCTTCTTTACCATTTCCGTTAACCAATAATCTTTCTTATACGTAGCTATGCTTAGGGCTTTGTCGTATTTATAAGTTTTCTTATTGAATTGATTGTCCTTGAACTGCTTTACAGCCAGTGCTTCAAAAGCCCAGCGAGAGGCCATCATATCCCCAACTGCAGGGACAACACTCTGAGATGTAATAATCGGGTTCAGCTTATCAAATTTCACCATTACACCACTGAACAATAACTGAGGAATGATCAGGATCGGAATTAAGATGTAGATCGTTACTGCGGAGTTAAAGCTTGCAGAAATATTCAAGCCCAACATGTTCGCAAAACAAAAGGTGCTGAACAGTAAGATCCAGTATGGACCTGTAAGACCTTTTATTTCCAATACGTAATTCCCTACCATAATGAACAATATGGCCTGTATGGCAGACAAGGTGAACATAATAATGATCTTCGACCAGATGTAACTTCCCTTGCTCAGGTTTAGGAAAGATTCGCGCTTCTGGATCTTGCGGTCACGAATGATCTCTTCCGCACTTACGGTTAATCCGATAAAGAGCGCAACTACCACCGACATAAACATGTAAATGATAATATTCTCGTTCTCACGGAAAGTGTATCCTACTTTATTGGAAAGATCAAGATTTATAAATTTAATGAAATACGCCAGGATGAAAGCCAGCAACGGGGCTTCCAGCATATTGATGGAAATGTATTGTGTGTTGGTCAATTTCGACAATACGTCGCGCGTAATAAATACTTTAAACTGCTTGAATTTATTTGGGATCTTAAAAGTACTTTCCGGAATTTCCGTAATGCTTTCTACTTCTTCAATCGTTTTTTCGATTTTTGCTTTGTAATGAACGTTCCATTCGGAAGGAGAGATCTTACGGTTACGGGTAATGTTACCGTATTCGTCCAATACTTTGGATTCAATAATATTAAATACCTGTTCAGGATTAACGTTACCACATTCGATACACTCGCTCTCGTTGCTGTTTACATGGTTAACAACGGTTTTGAAATAGATTACCGAATCAACAGGGTTGCCATAATAAATAGGATAACCACCAACATCCAGGATCATCAGCTTGTCGAACATTTTGAAAATGTCGGAAGATGGCTGGTGAATTACTACAAATACCAGTTTGCCTTTCAGCGCGAGTTCCTTCAGCAAATCCATGATGTTTTCCGAATCGCGGGAAGAAAGACCGGAAGTCGGTTCATCCACAAACAGAACGGAAGGTTCACGAATTAATTCCAATGCAATGTTCAATCGTTTACGCTGTCCACCCGAAATGGTTTTTTCCAAAGGGCTTCCGACTTTGAGGTCACGTGTTTCTATTAAGCCAATACTGGTTAATACATCCACCACCATCTGAGTGATCACTTCGTCGTTTTTATTTCCGAAACAAAGCTTGGCATTGTAAAATAAATTTTGAAAAACAGTAAGCTCTTCAATCAAAAGGTCATCCTGTGAAACGTGACCAATCACGCCTTCAATTTTTGCTTTTTCTGTATGGATATTGATTCCGTTGATCTTCACAGATCCGCCGCTTGGAATTTCATTTCCGTTCAATACATTCAGTAGGGTAGACTTACCTGCACCTGAGCCGCCCATGATCCCGATTAACTTGCCGGAATCCTCACTGAAATTGATATCGCGTAAACCTAATTTACCGCCTTTGAATTTATATTCAAGGTTTTTAACTACGAAGGATACTTTCGCTTTTGAAGTATCGCTCATAAAAGCACTCAGGATATCACTGTAATAAACAGGTTTTACTTTGGAGCTTCGTAAAGAGGAGCCGGGAGTTAAGATAAATACTTTCCCTTGTGTTAAGAGCTGTCCGTTTAATAAGATATCGCTCTTTCCATAATATAAAAGAGCATACATGTTTACGCTTGTGATCCAAAGCACGCGTGCCTGTCCGGTTACACCTTCTGCATAAATATGTTTTGTTTCTTTTAAATCGTGGGAAGTTTTATTGTCGATTATTAAAACATGTGGAGAATCAGGAATCGCATCTACGCCGGCTCTTACGAATTCCATGCAGCGCTTAAACTCTTCGTCTTCAATGTTAAATGTTTCCGCCACAGTTGTAACGAATTCCATTTCCTGTTCAGCAATCTCGGTGTTCGAATTGATAAACTCAATCAAACGAAGCAACACAACCACCTTTTGAACTTGTGTAAGCTCGCCGTTGATTTGCGTACAGATCTTTAATACTTTAACAGAATTTAATGAAGTACGTTTAGCCGTACCGTCTTTCTTTTTTGTAACCTGGTGATGTGCTTCGAGGAAGTCATCAAAGATCGCAAGATACTGATCCACTAATTCCTGGTTTAACTGTTGCTTCAGGAAGGATTGCACGATCAGTCGGCCATTATCATTGATGCCGTCAACCCTGGCAATAATGGCAAACATTTGCATCAGGGCTTTTAATATTCTTTCACTCATTGCTCAAATAGTTTGAAGTAGTTTTCGAAAAAAAAAGACATTAATACCGCAGTAATTAATGCCTTTTAAAATAATGTGCTGACGGATTATTTCTGTTGTTTAAAGCCAATCAATAATACTGCTCTTCCGGAACCTTGTGATCCACCGCTCAATTTCGCCTCAATAACACAATCAAGTGTGTTGGTTATTTTGAAATCCCAGAAAGGAGCATTTTTAAATTCACTGTTGCTGAACAAAAGATTTCTTTCATTATCATATACCGAGAAAACAAGATTTCCATCAGACAAACCGCTGCAGGCAGCAATGCGATAGATTGTTCCTCCATAAAGTGTTGTGTGGAATTCTGCTGTTTCGTCAGAGTTCATTAATAATGCACGGTATTGCTGACCGTCAGAGATGAACTGACTTTCTAAATGTTTTGCACATTGTGTAGCAACTGTATCAGCAATCTGCGCCGATGCAGTATTTAATGTAATGAACCCACCAACAAGTAATACTAATTTTAAAATTCCTTTTTTCATTTCTGTTTTCAATTTATGTGTTCTTAGCTAGCTCAAAAATTAACCTACAATTTGACTTCTGATTGATTTTACCTTTTGGGTAATGGATTCAATTTGCTCAGGAGAGATTTTAACTTCTGATTTGCTATTGATCGTTGTCATTTTCTTTTCAGCGTCTGTAGTCGGCTGCACGAAAGTGTATTTGAATTCAACTCCGTCAAACACGGTAGAAAGGTCATTCAGGTTGTCAATGAATTCGGTGTACTCCGGTTGACTGTAAAACTGCGTCAATAATTTAATTAAGCTCTGCAACGAAGATTTTTGTTCAGCAATTCTTCGCTTTACGTCTTCATTTGGTTTTGTTTTATAAACGTTTGTTGCAAAGTGCAAGCTTTCCAGCCATCCACCTGCAAGCACCAATCCGCTAACATCGCTGCGATCATTGTTTTTTAGGTAAGCATCGCTTGAACGGTAAGCAACACCTACTAACACAAGCATTGAATCTTTATTGCCAAGGTTTTTGGAAAAACGCTCGATTGTATTTGCATCAAATGCTCCTGAAACACCTAGCTCATCAGCCAGTTTTTTCGCTGAATTCAAATAGCCGATAGCGTCCTGAGTTTGGTCATAAATGGTCACATAACCTAAGTCAGCACCATAAATACCAAGGTTCAACGCTTTAGAGAAATTCGTGGAATAGTTGGATGACTTGTTTGGCGCATTCAATATTTCCTTGCTATACGCTGCACCACTTCCTTTGATAAGAAAAGCGGTTTGAATTGGTGATGGTATACTGAAGATCTCTCCATTTATGTTCAAGATAGTTGTCTGAGTACTGTCAACAGGAGGTAAATCATCCGTTTCTTTTGGATCTCCGCTGCAACCGGCCGCAAATAAAGCAGAAACCGATAAAAATAAAAATACTCCTCTGAATGTGATAAATTTCAATCTCATTTCAATTATGGGTTTTGTTTGATTTCTAAAATTAATGCTCAAAAATAATACTTTATCTAATAAATCAAACAATTCATCTGTTTATTTTTAACTTTTTAGGGCAGATGCGGGGGGAGGCTGCTTGCAGTTGCCTTGATACGAAAGGAAATAAGAAATCGGCTTTTCTGCTGAAGCGCCAAACTGCTTGATTCTGAGCGTGTTTAAAGGAGGGTAATAAAAATGCCCCGGTTTATGTATCCGGGGCATTTTATTGATCATTAAAGTATAAAAAGGATTATTGGATCATGAATTTCCCTTTAGAGATCAATGTTCCCTCATTTTTTAGCTGGTAAATATAGGAACCTTTACTTAGCCGGTCTCTGCTGATCGATACCTGGTTGCTTTCAACAGTTTGGCTCATCACCCGTTTCCCGCTCATATCAAACACATCCAGAGATAAATGATGATAATTGCTCAAATCTCCTTCAATCATCATCGTTGAATATGCTGTAAAAGGGTTGGGGTAAAGCCCCGACAATAACAGCGGTGAATTTGAGCCCTCCTCAATTCCGGTAGGTGTTTCCGGCAATACGATCCGGTCGATATACAATGTTGGTAAAGCCATGGTAACCATATCAAACAAATAGTATTTACTCGAATTGAACATGATAATGATGGAATCCGGCGATACACCTGGCATCAGGTCGGTAATATTCACTGTAAATACGGTATATCCTGCGCTTGGAGCCAATGTTGCGGTTGAATAAGCAATGGTGTCTCTTTTCATTGTTGAAGTATTGTACCTTTTAAGGATAATGGTCACTTCGGCAGAATCGCCAGATGTAACGTCTGTATATTTATAAAAACCTGATATGGAAGCGGGTTTTGAAGTAAAGGGTGTGCCCGACTCAATAAAATCGCCATAATTTACCGGTGCTTGTCCGTTTACCATTATGCCTGGTGCTATTCCGCAGGCAAACCAGCCTTGAATCTTTGTTGCATACAGGCCTTGATAAGAGTCCGTTGTGGGGTGCACGGTATTACAATAGAAGGGCCACCAATTAGCCGGAAGTGTATCCGTATAATAGGATGCACTGGTCCCCCAGTTTTCAAAGTTAGGATTAGTAAGTGTTTGAGCATTGATACTGAAACCTGTCAGCAGCAATAAACTGAATAATATTTTTCTCATGATTTTTGGTTTTAAATACGATACAAATATACCACCTTGAAACACCAGGGTGTTAGTACAAAAAAAGGGAATGATGGTACTTTTAAAGGTATTGGCTAAAATCACAGGAAATCATGCAATGCCATCGGTGTTTATCCTTTATTAATACTCTTGTTGTACTGTATTGAACGCTGAATTAAATTGAAATACAAGGATAAAGCCGATCTGTCTATCGCTTAGGAAAGTGAGAGATTGAAGTTCGAGTGGTTCTTCAACGGCAGGAGAAGAATTGTATCGGGAACCTCGCTGCTATTCCTTAAGCAAGGAGAAGTCCAGCGCTCTGTGGGAAGAGGTTTTATTTCTATCTTTGCACAAATGAAGAACGAGACCGATATCAAGATGATTGCCAAAACCATTTTTGGTTTGGAAGAAATATTATCGCAGGAATTGCAGCGGCTGGGCGCTAAAAATGTGGAGATCCATAACCGGGCGGTGAGCTTTAGCGGTGATATGGGTTTTATGTACAAAGCAAACCTGTGTTTGAGAACAGCCTTAAGGATTTTAATTCCTTTTGAAACATTCAAAGTGAGTGACGAAAAATCCCTTTATGATAATATGCAGAAGATCGATTGGGAAAAATACATGGATGTAACCGACACGATTGCAATCGATACGGTTTTGAGTTCCGACCTGTTTACTCATTCGCAATACATTTCCCAGAAAGCAAAAGATGCTATCGTGGATCAGTTCAGGGCTAAACATGGCGAACGACCTTCTGTTGATCTGGATCGCCCTACGATTCGACTTAGCCTTCACATCCATAATGATATATGTACTGTATCTCTTGATAGTTCAGGAGAATCGTTGCACAAACGCGGATACCGTGATAGAACCAATCTTGCCCCCATCAACGAGGTATTGGCTGCCGGATTGGTATTGCTTACCGGTTGGGACAAGCGTAGCAATTTTATAGACCCGATGTGTGGTTCCGGAACTATTCTGATCGAAGCTGCATTGATTGCGAATAACATTCCTCCCGGCTATTACCGCGAAGAATTCGGATTTGAGCGCTGGGCGAAGTTCATGCCTTTTGATGAAGAGTTATGGAACACCATATTGGATGCTGCAGTAAATAAAATTACTAACCACGAGCAGAAAATACTGGGAGGAGAGCTTTCTCCCAACGTTGCAAAAAAAGCAAAAGAGAATATCAAATACGCGAAAGTAGACGATATCGTATCCATTAAAAATGTTGACATGAAAGATTTTGAAGTACCTGCCGGAAGAGGTGTGGTGGTGATCAATCCTCCTTACGGCGAGCGTATGGTGAAAGACAACATTGAAGAGCTTTATAAAATGATGGGCGATACGTTCAAGAAAAATTTCAGCGGTTACGACTGTTGGATCCTGAGCTCGAACATGGAAGCATTTAAACATGTAGGTTTAAGGCCGTCTCGAAAAATTCAATTGTTTAACGGACAACTAGAATGCCGTTTCATGAAGTTTGAAATGTATCAAGGCACAAAAAAAATTCATAAATTAGAAGGTAGAAACGAGTCGGGAGTCGGGAGAACGGAGTCGGGAGAACGGAGTCAGGAGAACGGAGCGGAGAGTAGATAGAAGGGAGTTGGTAGTTAGGAGAACGGAGAATGGAGCGAGGAGAGGAGAGGAGCGGAGCGAGGCGAACTTAGTATGAAAAATACTGAAGGGCTCTCTATTGATGCAATACACAGCATACACAGATTTGTATTTTTGTAAGATTAGTAATTTGTAATATGAAAAAAATTGCAGTATTTACATCAGGAGGTGATTCACCGGGAATGAATGCATGTGTCCGTGCTGTTGTGCGTACCGCTGTTTTTCATAATGTGGAAGTCGTAGGTATTATGCATGGTTACGATGGAATGATAAAAAACGAATTTTTTCCGATGGGGACTAAATCGGTCGGAAATATTATTCACCGGGGTGGCACAATATTGAAGACAGCAAGAAGTGCAGAATTCATGACGGAAGAAGGACGGAAAAAAGCGCTGGAGAATTTAGAGATGCATGGAATTGAAGGTGTTATCGTAATTGGTGGCGACGGATCGTTTAAAGGCGCTTTGGAATTTAGCAGTATCTGTAAAATTCCTTTTGTGGGTTGTCCTGGTACAATAGATAATGATTTATTCGGAACGGATTTTACCATCGGTTATGATACGGCTATCAATACAGTCGTGGAAGCCGTAGATAAAATACGCGACACTGCCGAAAGCCATGATCGTTTGTTTTTTGTGGAAGTAATGGGAAGAGATGCAGGCTTGATTGCCTTACGCGCTGGGATTGGCATTGGTGCTGAATGCATTTTAATGCCGGAAACCAAAACGGATCTCGACGATATGGTAAAACGGTTAAAAAGCAAGCGCAGAAGTAAAACATCGAAGATCATTATTGTAGCGGAAGGCGATGAAGCAGGTGGCGCGTTTAAAATTGCCGAGCAGGTAAAGCAGCAACTTCCGATATATGATACTCGAGTGGTTGTGTTGGGACATATTCAGCGTGGCGGAAATCCTTCTGCGATGGATCGTGTAAACAGCAGCCGCATGGGTTTTGCTGCCGTTGAAGCATTGCTGGCTGGTGAAAAAAATGTAATGGTGGGTATAATCGATAAAAGCATTGTATTTACTCCTTTCGAAAAAGCGGTAAAGCATAAACAACATCTCGATCCGGATCTTTTGCGCATGCTGGACATTCTATCGATTTAAACTTTTTTATTCTTTTGTTGTTTACGTTATCATGAAACAAACTATACTCATTCCTTTTTCTTTCTTAAGCATCGTTATTTTTTTCAGTAGCTGCGTTTTTTTTCGTCCGCGTCCGGCTAAATTATTCAAGCGCGCTCTGGAAGAAAAGCCTTATGATGTAATCATCGTTCCGGGCAGCCCATTTGATGGAACAGACTGGAGTACAGCCATGAAAGGTCGTGTGATCTGGGCCGATTATCTCATAGAGAAAGGCATTGCAAAGAATGTAATCTTTTCCGGATCTGCAGTATATACACCTTATGTGGAAGGAAAAATAATGGCCCTATATGCAGAAGAAATTGGAACTCCCAAAGAAAAAATATTTGTGGAAGATAAAGCCGAGCACAGCACTGAAAATATTTATTACTCCTACCAGATGGCAAAAAAGATGGGCTTTACAAAAATTGCGGTCGCTTCTGATCCTTTTCAATCCAATTTGCTGATGCGCTTTACACGCATCCGTTTTAAATTACCGATCGCTCATATCCCTTTTATTATTGATACACTTTCCAAGATTGACGACGTTCAGCCGAAGATCGATCCCAGTTCCGCTAAGGTGGAAAATTTCAGGCCGATCACGCAAACGCAAACAAAGCGTTACCGGAGAAGAGGAACAATGGGTAAAAACATTAAGTTCGAAAAGGAATAAACCCTTTGAATTCCTTTGTTTGTTACTAAAATTTTATTTTTTCGATTATCCTTCCCTTAAAAAATATGTAGGTTTGTAGTATGAGCCGCATTACCTATTTTGTGGATGTAATAATACCTTTAGCTGTCCCCAACTTGTACACATATCGTGTGCCTTTTGATTTGAACAGCTCTGTTGCTATGGGGAAAAGAGTGATCGTGCAATTTGGAAAAGGGAAATTATATTCTGCGCTCATTCGTAACATACACGAGGTTCCTCCCAAACAATATTCTGCAAAATACATTGATTCCGTCTTAGATGAATTGCCGATCGTAAATGAAAAACAGTTTGCATTGTGGGATTGGATGAGCAGTTATTACATGTGTCCTATTGGCGATGTGATGGTAGCTGCATTGCCTGGTGGATTGAAACTTGCAAGTGAAACCAAAGTGGTTCTGAATCCTTCGGCATCCATAGAAAATAGCGCGCAATTGAACGATAAGGAATTTGCAATTGTGGAAGCGTTGGAAATTAGAAATGTGTTGAGCCTGAGTGAAATCTCTCAGATCATTGAGCAGAAAACCGTTTATCCGGTAATCAAATCTCTGATCGAAAAAGGAATTGTTCTGATCCAGGAAGAGCTGAAAGAAAAATTCAAGCCGAAGATCGAAAGCTATGTTCGCATTACTGATTATGCGGATGATGAAGCGAATTTAAAGAATATTTTTGATGCCCTTGAAAAAAAAGCGCCCAAACAGCTGGACGTGATCATGGCGTATATCACTTTATCCAAGCGTTACTCAAAAGACAGGGAAGAGGTGAAAAAATCGGCCATCATCAAAATGGTAGATGGCGCAGAAGCGGCCTTGCGATCCCTTGTGAAGAAAAATATTTTTGAAATATATGAATGTGAAGTTGGCAGGTTAGCACATTTTGAGAATGAAAATAAAATTTCTGACCTGAATGAAGTACAGCAAAATGTGTTGGAATCGATCAACACACAGTTCGGAAATTCCTCAGTTTCTGCTGATTCTAAATTGCAGAAGGATGTTGTTCTTTTGCATGGCGTTACTTCGTCCGGTAAAACGGAAATCTATGTTAAGTTGATAGAACAGGCGATAGCGGAGGGAAAGCAAGTTTTATACCTCCTGCCGGAAATTGCATTGACCACTCAGATTATCAGCCGTCTTCGGAAATATTTTGGTGACACAGTAGGTGTTTATCATAGTAAGTTCAATGAGAACGAACGGGTAGAGGTGTGGAATAATGTATTAGCAGTCGGGAGAACGGACAACGTAGAACGGAGTAAGTCCCCACTTCCGACTCCTGATTTTAAACTAATTATCGGTGCGCGTTCTGCACTTTTTCTTCCCTTTAGCAATCTGGGTTTAGTGATTGTTGATGAAGAGCACGACACCTCTTACAAACAATATGATCCTGCGCCTCGTTACAATGCTCGTGATGCTGCTATTTACCTGGCTCATATTCATAAAGCAAAAACATTACTTGGTTCAGCTACGCCAAGCCTCGAAAGTTATTATAACGCACAGGATGGGAAATATGGATTTGCTGAAATAACGCAGCGTTTCGGCGGAGTTCAAATGCCTGAAATCTTAATTGCTGATGTGAAGGAAGCAATGCGCAAAAAACAAATGCGCTCACATTTTTCTCCTCTACTGCTGGACACAGTAACGCTGGCATTAGAAAAGAAAGAACAGGTGATCTTGTTTCAAAACAGGCGAGGGTTTGCTCCTCAGCTGGAATGTAATATGTGCGCATGGGTCCCTCAATGCAGCAACTGTGATGTGAGCCTGACCTATCATAAGGCCAGCAATCAATTGCGTTGTCATTATTGCGGTTACTCGATTAAACCACCTGTAAAGTGTGCAGCTTGCGGCGATACTGATTTGCGAATGAAAGGATTCGGTACTGAAAAAATTGAAGAGGAATTATCGATTTTTTATCCGAAAGCAAAAATTGCACGCATGGATTTGGATACGACACGTAGTAAATTTGCGCATCAGCACATCATCCAGGATTTTGAAGACGGCAATATTGATATTCTTGTAGGAACGCAAATGGTTACCAAAGGATTGGATTTTGACAATGTCAGCATGGTTGGAA
This sequence comes from Bacteroidia bacterium, assembly GCA_036399275.1. Lineage (GTDB taxonomy): Bacteria > Bacteroidota > Bacteroidia > 2-12-FULL-35-15 > 2-12-FULL-35-15 > 2-12-FULL-35-15. The sequence continues at coordinate 12,833 of DASWNK010000160.1, forward strand.
TATTAAACGCCGATAGCATGCTTAATTTCCCCGACTTTCGTTCGTTTGAGCGAAGCTATCAACTCATGGCTCAAGTGTCGGGTAGGGCAGGGCGAAAAAATAAAAGAGGGACAGTGATCATACAATCGCAGAATCCCGATCACAGCATCATTAAGGAAGTAATCGCGAATGATTATCTTTCCATGTATACCAATCAGTTGCTGGATAGAAAAGATTTTAATTATCCTCCTTACTACCGGCTGATTGAAATAACAGTTATTCATAAGGATGTCGACATGGTGAATGCTTCGGCCAAATATCTGGCAGATGCACTAAAAAAGCATTTTGCGAAAAGAGTACTTGGTCCCGAGTTTCCTTTGGTATCGAGGATCAGAAACTTGTATCACAAAAATATTCTTCTCAAGATCGAACGTGATGCATCTGTGGTTCAGGCAAAAAAAATTGTTTCTGACCTATTAGTGAAATTTAAATCCAGCCCTGATCATAAAGCCATTCGTGTCAACATTGATGTGGATCCGATGTAATTAAAAAAAAGAAAGAGGCGCCATTTCTGGCAACCTCTTCTCCCACCACCAACCGTATTAATTTACTTTTATAGTAAGCGGACTTAATGGTACCTGCAAACCATCCGGCCCGACTGCTTTAATGTTTTCGAAATAAACTCTACTGTTTTTTCTCAATTGTTTGAAAGTCTGTTTCAAATCGGTGAGACTGTTTCCGTTGACTTTAGTGGTCCCGATCACTCCATTAGTTTCATACGACATTTCAAAGGTTGTTACCTTGCAATTTGCGGCGAATCCAAAGTTTTCATAATACGCCTGAAGCACCGTTTGCGCATCAAATTCTCCTTTGCTCATCTTACCCACGTCAACAATATTTCCAAGCTTAGCTACAGGTTTTGGAATTCTTTTTATCCTGAGCTGTTGAACACCCATATTCCTTTTTTCTCCGTTTTCTAAATTTGCAGTAACTGTTACGTTTACAATTCCGTCAGCGGTTGGCTTGATGATATACTTGCCATTCCCTTTGTTGATCATGATTGCATTTGTTGCTGAAACAGTCAGTTTTTCATTTGGCACTCCAGGTACTGACACGG
>DASWNK010000161.1:0-3204 GCA_036399275.1 Bacteroidia bacterium
AAAGGCGGTCCATCTTATAAAATTTCGGGTAGTTTAGCTGATAATGTTTGTAAACAGATTTTATAAAATCAACAGGAGCAAGCTCATGTTCCGAGTAGGTGATGGAGTGATTCACATTCACTTCTCCGTTTTTTATTGAGCAAAAAGCAGTGATATAATTTTGTTGCTTCATTGATTCGGCCCTTCCTTTTGGAAAAATACGGCAGCATTGCAACCACCAAAGCCTGCAGCTGTTTTCAGGCAATTGTTGATTGTCGCCTGTTGCGTATTTTTGATAATATTGATGGGTTGTGCAACGCCTAATTCGTTGAAATTATACGTCCCGATCAGGGTGTTTTCGCGCATCGAATGTAAGCCTACAATGGATTCAATCACACCGGCAGCTCCAAGCGTATGTCCGAAATAGCTTTTTAAGCTGTTCATAGGAACCGTTGCCAGCTGTGCATCAGTGATCGCAATGGATTCCATATCATCATTGTAAAGTGTTGCTGTTCCGTGCCCGGATATGTAATTCACTTCCGAAGCTTTTACATTGGCTTCTTTCAGTGTTTTTGTAATGGCTAAGTGCAATCCATCGCCTGTGCGGGAAGGACCGGAAATATGGTTGGCGTCATTGGAACTGGCGCCACCTTTCACTGTTATTGGCTGGTTTCCGGCCAGTTCAGGGTTGTTTGTCAGTACGATGGTGCCACAGCCTTCTCCGAGTGAAATGCCATCGCGCTTTGCATCGTAAGGTTTTGCCACTTCATTGCTGACTGCTTTGAAAGATTGAAAACCCGATACTACAAAATGGCTCATTGTGTCGACTCCGCTCACGATGATGGTATCGTATTTATGATCTTCCAGCAGGCGTTTCCCCAGTATGATCGCCAGAACTCCCGATATGCAGGCGTTTGATACGATCAGCGGTTTGTTTGGATTGTTAAAATAGCTTCCGATCACGCGGGCTGCTTCCCATAAATAAAGGCGCTTCTTATCGAATCCATTGGCTGTTGACGTGTTCAGCAGGTCAATGTTTCCTTTTGTGGAAGATAAAATGATGAGCGTTTTTTTATTGCTGATGTCGATGTTCTTGTTCTGTTGAAGGCAATCATTGATGGAAAGAATCACCATTTTTTCTAAACGGGTGTATTCTTCTTTTGTTCCCAGCTTTTGAAATTCGGAATTTAATTGTTGAGTATCTACCAAAGCCGCGCAAACAGGCTCTGTAGAAAGATCAGATTTTTCTATACGCTTCACGCCAGTCTGCATTTTTTTTAGCAGCGCGAAATTTTCCGAGCTGTTAAATCCAAGCGGAGAGATGATATTATCGGCGATTACAAAAGCGTTCAATGTTCAAATAGTATAGTTAAGTTTTCAATTCTACAGATTCATTCTTTTCCATTCTTCAAAAAAGGCCGGAGTAGTAATGTGCAGCTCATGTGCAAGGTTCATGAATACCTGCGTTGATTCCCCGGTTGCTACAAGCTCATTGTCCGATTCGCGGTAGATCTTATATTGAAAAAGGATCTTAGCGGCAGGTGAAGCAATGAATGTTGTGACGATAATTACCTGGTCACCATATTTTACAGTCTTTTTGAAGTCTACATTAATCTTTACCAAAGGTGTTGCAAACTGGTGATTGTAGATATCCAGATAACCCAATCCGTATTGTCTTCCGAATGCTTCGCGTCCATCTTCAAAAAATTTTAGATAGTGCCCATGCCATACAATTCCCAACGCATCCACTTCACTAAAACGCACAGGCACTTTAGTGGTGTTTGTTAATGTCTGGATGTTTGTTTTTTTATTGCGTAGCAAGGTTTCCATCAGTTTTTTAGAAGGCGCTAATTTATTAAAAATTAGCGAATAATCAGGCCTAAAACCAAACAAAACCGGATTTTTGTTTGTGCTTAGCTGCTTTTCTTTTTGTTGTAAAAGAATGCGGCAGCAATGGTAAGAAGGAAAAATAAGATCAGTTTAAAAACAAAGGGAAGAATACTTTGAATGTCGCCCGCATTTAGGAATAATTTATGGAAAGCGCTCAACGCCCAGTAAAGCGGTGAAAATTCGGCGAACATGCGGATCGATTCAGGCATAACAAATACCGGAACCCAGATTCCGCCCAATGCTGCCAAGATCACTACCGACACGGCTCCAAATGTGGAAGATTGCTGGTGTGTTTTAAAAATTGTTCCCACCAACACTCCAAATCCGGTGGCGGCAAGGCCTGTAGCAAGCGCAACCATGCAAATAGCGGGAACGTTGTTTCCGATTACCAGAGTTGGAAGCCCTAAATGCGGAAGCAAATAAAGGCCAACCATCAACATCAAAATGCATTGAATAAGGCATACCAGGAGATAAGCGCTGATCTTTCCTGCAAGAACAGTGATGTAGGAGCCCGGCATGCTGAGAATGCGCGTATAGCTACCGTCGTCACGTTCTTTAATGATGCTTCCCGACATGGAAATAACGATGAAGAACATTCCGAAGATAGTCCATGCCGGCACATTGTGCTGAACTGAATTTAACAGCAAAGCCATAGCCGGTGTTTCTACGGTATTTACTTCTTTAAAATTGATGAGGTTCTCCAAAGGTTCATTACTGCCAGCTTCAGCGCCTTCTTTGTTCAGTTCCTTGCTGAAGAGATCCAACAGCGTTTGTGTTTCGAGCTTAGAGGAGGATTGCTTCAATGAGCTTAAAATAGAGGCTTTGAATGATTTTTTTGTATCCGGTGAAAACAGGATCAGTAGGTCAACAGCTTCCGTGGAAGGATTTGCTATTTTATTATCTGCATCGGAAAGGCCTGCTTCTGTTAGCTTTTTAGAAACAAAGCGGCTTACTTTTGCATTCAGCGATGCTGTTGCATTGGCAGGAATGATAATACCGATTTCATAATCACCTGCTTTTACCTTTTGTTTGACCTGGGCTTCATCCAGCTGTAAAGCTGTAATATCAAAGATTTTAGATTCTTTAAGCCCGCTTTCAATCGTTTTGCCAAGTTCTGCTTTGTCGTTATTTACCAGCAACAAAGGTATTTTCATTTCCTGATAATCGCGGAAAGGTGCATCCTGTATAAGCGCCATAATGGTGATCATGGCAAGCGGCATAAGGAACATGATGGCTAATCCGCCTCTGTCGCGCAGGAGGATCAGGAGTTCTTTTCTGATGGTACCGGTAAGTCTTAACATCAGTCGCGAAGTTTTTTACCAGTTAATTTCAGGA
>DASWNK010000162.1:0-10139 GCA_036399275.1 Bacteroidia bacterium
GGGTTTCCCGCATGGGTTCCAAGAGTTTCGACATGAGCTGTTCGATTGTTCGCGTGGTGGATGGTGTGGAAGTGGAAGCGGCAAAAGGATTGGCAATTGTTGTTTGTTTTAACTACAAGGAAAATGTAAGTATTGCAATTCCCGAAAAGTGGAAGACGAAGATGCTTGGGTAGGTGATTAAGAATTACAATCCCGATAGCTATCGGGATCGTAATTTGTAATGCTCAGATTCGTTATTCGTTTCTAAATTCGTTATTCGTTGCTCCCTACCCATGAATAGTAGTTTCTTTTCCGTAGTTCGCAATCAGCCCTCCTTCAAATTCCAGCCACTCTTTCCAGCGCTTATCCACATCTATTCCTTCACCGTACTGGCGGGCAAAACTAATGAATGTGGTATAATGCCCGGCTTCACTGATCATCAGATCCCGATAGAACTTTGCTAATGCCGGATCTTTGATGTTTTCCGAAAGCACTCTGAAACGTTCGCAGCTTCTTGCTTCGATCATCGCCGAAAAAAGCAGTCGGTCTACTAACGATTGCAACCTGCTTCCGCCTTTGTTCATGAATTTATAAAGCTCATTCACGTAATGATCTTTTCGTTCAACGCCCAATACCAGTCCACGTGATTTAATAAGATCATGCACCATTTCAAAATGCTCGAGTTCTTCTCTGGCAATCGAGATCAGCGCAGTAACAAGTTCCGTATAATTGGGATTGTTTACTACCATCGACAAAGCATTCGTAGCTGCTTTTTGTTCGCACCAGGCATGATCGGTTAATATCTCCTGGATATTTGATTCTACAATATTTACCCAGCGTGGGTCGGTAGCTAATTTTAATCCTAACATGGTATACAAATTACTAATAAATACAAATATACAAATAGCTTATCGTTGCGAAGAAACCTATCCTTTTTCAACGATGTTATTGGTAAGACAATTACATAGTACAAATATACAAATAGCTTATCGTAGGAAGTAGTATCGTCTTCAACAAACTAGAGAATTAATAGAGATTAAGATGCGCTTCACCTGGACGCCTTCTGAGGAGAAGTTGATCAACAAGCCTAATTTCAAATTACTGACTTTTAAATACCTGAGGATTTGTTCGAAATGGCCTTTTGAAAAGTGGTTTCCTTGCTTAATTTCTACAATAATTTTATCCTCAACAAGGAAATCAAAATAACTTTTCCCTACAAGTTCCTCTTTAAATGTGAGTGGATAATAAACTTGTTCTTTAAACTCAATGCTTCTGGATTTAAATTCGATTGCCAACGCTTTCTGATAATATTTTTCGGGGAATCCTTTTCCTAATGAATTGTATACTTCATAAGCGCTACCAACTATTTTATAACTCAACTCAGGGTAAACGACTTCTTGTTTTCTTTTTTCCTCCTCCATAGATTATGCTTAAAGACGCTCATCCAGGAGTATGATGAGAACCATATATGTTTAAGTATTAATATTTGTAATCCTCAATAGTTTTTAATCCCACAACACCTACACAGATTTGTAAATTTATATTTGTTTGTAATTTGTAACCTCGAAACCCTAATCAATAAACCGTTTCATCAAAGGTCCACTGATCATACTGGTTAGTAAGGCCATTACAACAAGAGCCACAAACATCTTTTCGTCGATCAATCCTGCAGCCAATGCCAAGGTTCCCAGAATAATTTCCATCGCGCCGCGGGCATTTAATCCAAAACCAACAGCGAGTGATTCCCGTTTGGTTAATCCGCCCATGTATGCACCCAATGAAGCGCCGAATACTTTACAGATACAAGCAAGGAATACAACCAATGTTACCAGGGGAAGATCGAAATTCGCAATGAAATTTACTTTTAATCCGATGGAAACAAAAAACAATGGCGCAAACACATTCGTCACAAACTGATGAATGATCTCCCGTTCACGTTCCTGTAAATGCACACTGTCTCCCAAGGCAATACCAACAATGAAGGCACCCAATATGGCATGCAGGCCGATGTATTCGGTAAAGGCTGCACCTAAAAAACAAAAACCTAAGGAAATGGAAAGCACACCGCCCGGCCATGAAAGATTTTTCTGAATCCAGGGCAGTACATGATTAATGACCCATCGTCCGACGATGAGCATGAACAGACCGAAGCCGATGATCATACCGATCGTGAACCAGATGCTGGTAATCTCTCCTTCCTGTCCCATTAAACTCAATACAAAAGAAAAGATCAGCCATCCCGTCAAGTCATCAAAAATAGCGGCGGCAATAATCACCATACCGATTTTTGTTTTGAATAAATTAAGGTCCATTAAAATGCGGGTGATCACCGGCAAAGCTGAAACAGCCATTGCAATACCGAAGAACAAAGCATATACTAGTTTCCTGTCGGGAGTATAATCAAAGAAATCCGGAAGGAACCATACCGCGCCAAAGCCAAGAATGAAAGGAATGATCATACTGGTAAAACTTGTATAGATAGCCGTTTTCCCTTGCTTCAAAATGATCTGAAGCTGCACTTCCATTCCGGCAACAAACAAAAGCATGATCACCGCCAGGTTGGTAATTCCATCCATCGCAATTTTGGCTGCGCCTGTTTTGGGAAACATATAACTGAATGATTCGGGTGAAATGGTTCCGAAAACAGTTGGTCCTAAGATGATCCCAAGCATGATCTCACCCATTACGATTGGCATTTTTACTTTCTTGCCTAACTCAGCAAAAATTCGCGCAAGAATCAGCACCCCTCCGATACTCGAAAGTAAAATGATCAGATCATTATGTCCTAACTTCATATATTAAACTCTCGAGTGAACTATTAAAACATTGCAAGGGAGGTCTGCAAGGATGTATTCAATATCATGTGCAAAAATTCTATCCAACAAACCAAGATGCGTATCTGGTGAATTGATCACCAGCAGATCAGCTTTCTTGTCTCTTGCGTATTTACTAATAGCATATCCTGGTTTTCCTTTGATAATTTTATCTGTCACTTTCACATCACCCACATCACATTTCGCGATCACCGAATGAATGTTCTCTTCAACTCCTTCCGTCAATGTTTTTTTCAGTTCCCGGGCTTCAGGTGCAGTACTATCCATTGCTATTCCGGGCATATCCACTTCATTTACCACCACCACGTCCTTGGATTTTAAATGCTTGGCCAGGTAAAGAGTTGTGTTTAATGTGTGTACGGTTTTAGGGTTTTCCACTCCGTTCACCACAATCTTTTTAATTTTCATCGGCTCAGTAGTCGGATTGATCAGCAATAAAACAGAGCACTTTGCCTTTCTGCTGATGTTGCGGGCAATCGAACCGAGATAAAATTTCAGGAGATTTTCTTTTTCAAGCGCTCCAAGCACGAGAAGGTCGACAATATTTAATTTACAAAGCTTCAGGATAGTATCTACCGGCTCGCCTTCCATCCAGATCACACGGGAAAGATTTGGATCAATGCCGACTTCTGCCATCAATTCATCCAGCTCCTGCTCTTTTTCAGAGGTTTTATCGCCAATATGTAACAATATCAATGTTGAGCCTACTATATCTGCAATGCGCTTGGCTTCGGCCAAAACCGGTTTACAACGAGGAGAAAATGAAACAGCTACCGCTATCGTTTCAAAAGGATAGGACGGACGCTTCTTTAATTTACTTAAATCCATTAGATAAATACAATTAAATTCACACGTAAAGATAGTAATAACAATGATTCTCGAACAAATTGGAATTAAATTTGTTTTAAATCCAGAATGCGTATTTTTGCGTACTTTACATACCGAATTGAACAAAACGAATTAAAAACACTATGTATATCTTACTATTTTTTCTTGCCCATTGGTTCCTCTCTCTTTTTTGCCAGACTTTTTACCTTCACAGATACTCTTCCCACAAAATGTTTACCATGAATAAATTTTGGGAGCGCTTCTTTTACTTTTTTACTTTTATAACGCAAGGAGCTTCTTTTCTTAACCCGCGGGCTTATGCTATCATGCACCGCATGCACCATGCCTACAGTGATACAGAAAAAGACCCCCATTCCCCTGTTTTCTTCAAAGATGTTTTCGGATTGATGATGCACACAAAAAAGATCTACTTCGATTTTGTATCTAAAAAAATTGAGCCGGAGAAAGCATTTCGCGGCAATTATCCGGTATGGCCATTAATGGACAAGATCAGCGATATGTGGGTGGTGCGGATCGCCTTTGGTGTTGGCTATTTCCTTTTTTACTATTATTTTGCAACGGCCTGGTGGCAATTCCTTTTGCTTCCTGTACATTTTTTAATGGGACCTGTTCATGGTGCGATTGTGAACTGGTGCGGGCATAAATACGGTTATTCCAATTATGATAATGATGATCACAGCAAGAACTCTTTGCCTTGGGACGTTTTAATGTTGGGCGAACTGTTTCAGAACAATCATCACAAAGGGCCTAACAATATTAATTTCGCCAGGAAATGGTTTGAATTCGATCCTACCTATCCTATAATCAGAGTAATGCACTGGATAAGAATCATTAAAATTCGAAAAACATGAACCCATTTGTACTAATCCCACTTCTGTCATTTGCGGCTGTATCCCTGTTAATGATCACCATCTGGATCTGGGCCTACCGTATAAAAAATGCAGGCATTGTAGATATTTTCTGGGCCTTCAATTTCCTCATCATTGCTATTGTTATCTGGCTCATGGCCGATGGTTTTGAAATGCGCAAGAACATTCTTTGTGCTTTGGCTGGTTTATGGAGCTTACGTCTTGGATTTTATTTAATGATCCGTGTCGGTTCTCACCTGGATGAGGAAGAAGGACGCTACAAGCAGCTCCGCGCCGAATGGGCTCCCAATGCGAATGCGAAATTCTTTGTCTTTTTTCAGATGCAGGCTTTATCGAATGTTTTTTTAGCCATCCCTTTTTTCATCATTGCATTGAATCCGGCTCCGCAATTATCAATGTCGGAGTATATCGGAGCGGGCCTTTGGCTGCTCGCGATCATCGGTGAAGGACTATCCGACTGGCAACTGAAGCAGTTCAAGAAAAACCCTGCCAACAAAGGTAAAGTCTGTGAGTCCGGCTTCTGGAATTATTCCCGTCATCCGAATTATTTCTTTCAGCTGATGATCTGGATCTCTGTTCTGATTTTTGCATTGCCTAGTCCTTACGGGTGGATCTCCGTCGTTTGCCCACTGGTGATCGGACTGCTGATCTTCAAGGTAACAGGAATTCCTATGACGGAAGAACAATCCATTCGCTCGAAAGGAGAGTTGTACATCGAATATCAACGCACAACCAGTGCATTCATTCCCTGGTTCAAGAAAAAATAAACGTATATGTGGTACGATTCGCTGCTAGAAAAAAACAAAGTTCCGGATGTGCTCATTCGCTTTGGCATTCGGAAATTACTGAAAGAACGGTTGCAACAGGAAACAAAAGCAACAGCTGAATTGCAGCAGGCGCATCTGATGAACCTCATTGCTGAACTAAAAAACTCTCCCATTGCCATTAATACTGCCGAAGCCAATCAACAGCACTATGAAGTGCCTACAAAATTCTATCAATACTGCTTAGGAAAAAACTTAAAATACAGCAGCGGTTACTGGAAAGAGGGTGTTACCGATATTGATACTTCAGAAAATGATATGCTGGAGATCACCTGCAACAGAGCTGAATTGAAAGATGGACAGGATATCCTGGAATTCGGTTGTGGCTGGGGATCGCTTTCACTTTACATGGCGAAAAAATACCCCAAGAGCAACATTACTGTGGTATCCAACTCCCGCACACAAAAATTACACATCGATGAACAAGCCCGTCAAAGAGGCATTTCCAATCTAACCGCAATAACGGTAAACATCAACGATTTTAGCATCGATAAAACATTCGACCGGGTTGTATCGGTAGAAATGTTTGAGCACATGCGCAATTATCAGAAGCTGATGAAGAAGGTTTCCGATTGCCTGAAACCCGATGGAAAATTATTCGTTCACATCTTTACGCACAAAGAGCTTGCTTACAAATTTGAAGTTGTTGACGAAACGGATTGGATGAGCAAATACTTTTTTACGGGCGGTATCATGCCGAGTGATGACCTTCTGTTGTATTTCAATGAGCATCTTAACATTGAACAACACTGGCACGTGAGCGGAATGCATTACAGTAAAACATCCGAAGCCTGGCTGCAGAACATGGATAAGCATAAAGCGGAAATCATGCCGCTGTTTGAAGAAACGTACGGAAAAGACCAAGCTACTAAATGGTGGGTATACTGGAGAATTTTTTATATGGCCTGCGCCGAGCTTTGGGGCTTTAAAAATGGCGAAGAATGGATCGTCAGTCATTATCTGTTCACAAAAAAATAAGGAATGATCCGTCTTTCTATTGGCATAGTACTCTTTCTATTTTCTCTGCTAGTCGTTTTCAGGGCGCCTACTAATTTCAGCTGGAGGATGTCGGTAGCGGTTACCGAATTCCCGTATATCTTTTTTCTTTCTTCCCTCGCTCTTTTGATTTCTTCTTATTGGATAGAGAAATATAAAATACCGGTCATAACGTTTGGCTGTATTTCCTTTATTTTATTTACCCTTCCGGTGATCAGAACTTACCAGAGAGCTTCCTCCATACAGGCAGAGCTGGATGCGGCATTCGGTATTCATAAAAAAAATGATCAGATGGATGCACCTTTCAGCTTCATGAAAATGTTTAGCGGAATTGGAATTAAAAAAATGTATTATCAAACCATTCCTTATAAAAAATTGCCCGAAAAGGATTTGGTGTTTGATTACTATCAGGCCGAGCTACCTTCACCTGCGCCCTGCATTGTTGTGATCCATGGAGGATCCTGGGCACAGGGCGACAGTCGTCAATTGCCCGACCTGAACGATTATCTTGCCAACAAAGGCTATAACGTAGCGGCGATCAACTACAGATTGGCCCCAAAATATCAATACCCCTCACCTGTTGAAGACACCAAAGATGTTATTGACTATTTGTGCGCACATGCAGAGAAATTAAACATCGACACAACAAATCTTGTATTGGCAGGCCGTTCAGCGGGCGGACAAATTGCTTTAATGGCAGGGTATACGTTAAACAATAAAAACATCAAAGGCATTATCACCTTTTATGCTCCTGCTGATATGGAATGGGGCGCAAAAATAAAAACAACCCGCTGGGTGTTGGATATTGATAAAGTACTGAATGATTATATTGGCGGAAGTGTTTATAAGGTTCCCGAAAAATACAAAGCCTGTTCCGCACCAGAATTTGTAAATGCCAACACACCGCCAACGCTCATTATCCACGGTGCAATTGATGCCATGGTTTCTTTCGAACACAGCATACGTCTTCAAAAGAAGCTCAATGAATACCATGTTAAAAATTATTTTTTAGATCTGCCAACAGCAACACATGGCTGTGATTATAACATCAATGGTCCGAGCGGACAAGCTTCCACTTTTGCTGTGGAGCGATTCATTAACGCTGTAGTGACAAAATGAAAATGGAAAAACTAGCGATCATCGGTACAGGAATAGCGGGAATGGGATGCGGACATTTTCTTCACAAGAAGTACGACATTACTTTGTTTGAACAGGACAACTACATTGGAGGACATACCAATACGGTTACTGTCGATGAAGACGGCACACCAGTTCACATGGATACAGGATTCATGGTGTTCAATTTTGAAACCTATCCTCACCTCTGTCAATTATTTGATGAGATCAAGGCGCCTGTCAAAAAAACAGAAATGTCGTTTAGTGTTCAGCACACAGCGACCGGTTTGGAATATTGCGGTTCTGGTCTTAACGGTTTGTTCGCACAGCGCAGGAATATTTTCAATCTGCGTTACATCCAGATGTTAATGCAGATCACACGCTTTAATAAGGAAAGTATTCAGGTATTGGATGATTCGCGGTTCGGGAATTATTCACTTGGCGAGTACATCAAGGAATTCGGTTATAGCCAGGACATGCTTTGGAAATACCTTGTTCCAATGAGCTCCGCTGTTTGGTCGACACCGATGGATGAAATGCTCGACTTTCCGATTGTAACACTGGTGCGATTTTTTAAAAACCATGGCTTTCTGGGATTAAACACCCAGCATCAATGGTACACGCTTCACAATGGAAGCCAGGCTTACCGAAAACTCCTTATCGAGCCTTTCAAGGACAAAATCCAGATCAACAATGGCGCTGTTAAAGTAAAAAGAGAGAACAATAAAGCCATTGTAACTACCGCGGATGGCAAGACACATACTTTTGACAAAGTGATCTTTGCTTCGCATGCCGATCAGACATTAAAGCTTTTGGAAAACCCGACGGCCGATGAATTGCGATTGTTATCGCCCTTCAAGTATCAGAAAAACAGTGCAACAGTTCATACAGATGAATCCATTATGCCCAAAACAAAAAAAGTTTGGAGCAGTTGGAATTATCGGATCGAAAACCGAAACGGCGTTCAAGTGCCAACAACGATTTATTGGATGAACAGCCTGCAGGGTGTTTCGGAAAAGAAAAACTACTTTGTTTCCATCAATGCTATTCCGGGATCGGTAGATAAAAAAAAGATCATTAAAGAGATTGACTATGAACATCCTTTGTTTGATGTTCCAGCCATACAAGCTCAGAATGAGCTGCATAAATTAAATGCCAGCGGGCCTTTGTATTTTTGTGGCAGCTATTTTAAATATGGTTTTCATGAGGATGCTTATGCAAGCGCAGTGAATCTTTGTAAGCAGTTGATTGGTTCAATGGTTCATTAGTTCATTGGTTTACTAGTATTAACAACCTACACAGATTTGTATATTTATATTTATTTGTAATTCGTAAAACATTGATCAATAGCTGCCTATATAAAGCAACCGTAATGCACAATCGCCTGGAGCCGAAGAAACATCGCTTCCACTACAATGTGTTTATGTTTTATATCGACCTTGATGAAGTAGATCTGCTGAGCAGTAAATTATTCTTCTTCAGTAAGAACAAATTCAATTTCTTCAGCTTAAGGGATAACGAGCATCTGCAATTGCCCATTGATAAGCCCGATACCTCCAAATCCATTCGACAACAAATCACACTTTACTTGTCGCAACATGGTATCGAAATTGGGAATGGAAGAATAATGCTACTGACCAATCTCAATGTATTGGGTTATAATTTTAACCCTGTTTCCTTCTATTACTGTTATGATGAACAGAACACTCCCCTTTGTGTTATTGCTGAAATAGGAAACACGTTCGGTGAAATGAAGCCATTTTTATTGAGCAAAGAAAACCTGAAAGAAAACAAATTCCATTTAAACACGACCAAGTATTTTTATGTTTCTCCATTCATGGATCACGATACTAATTTTGATTTCAGCCTGGTGGTTCCTGATGAGAAACTAAACATCCGTATTGATGATTACAAGAACGGAGAGCGGTTCTTTATCAGCACGCTTACCGGCATAAAAAAGCCGATCAGCAATTTAAACTTGCTTTGGTACAGCGTTAGGTTTCCGTTTATTACCATAAAAATTATAACTTTGATTCACTGGAATGCTATAAAGCTCTGGATGAAGAAAATACCTTATCGCAAAAAAGAAGAAAACCTGGAATTGCAAAAGGACGTATATAGAAAGAAGAAAAATTAAGCATGCCGATAGCAGCAGTAAATACAGCCCGACGTAGTTTTTATGAAAAGGTGATCTTGAGCCAGCTTTCCAGAATGGAGCATGGCAGTCTTAATATGACCATGCCCTCCGGTGAAGTGATCAAATTAGGCAATGGAGAAGGCATCACTGCCAACATGGAAATAAAGAACGATGGCTTCTTCAAACGCTGCGTGTTGTTTGGCGACATTGGCTTTGGTGAAGCTTATGTGGATGGAGATTGGGATACCGACAGTATCACCAACGTGATCAAATGGTTCATTCTTAACATCGAGAATGCCCCAACCGCATCGGGAAGCAATACACAAAACATCACCCTGAACATATTAAAAGTGTTTAATTGGATCTATCATTTTAAAAGAGCGAACAGTGTCGACGGCTCCCGCAAGAATATTTCGGAGCATTATGATCTGAACAATGATTTTTTCGCACTTTTCCTTGATCCCACCATGACGTACTCTTCAGCCTATTTCAAAGAGGAAGGAATGGATTTAAAGCAAGCTCAGTTCGAAAAATA
>DASWNK010000163.1:0-11996 GCA_036399275.1 Bacteroidia bacterium
TTTATTGGTCTCAAAGTATTTCTTAAAATCGGCTAATGTCAATGCTTTTACACGTTCTTCGAAAGTATGGTCTTTCTCTTTGTCATTAAAAGTAATTCGTTTCACAATAAAGCCTTCGTCCACAGTTCTGGTAATGCGGAATTCTACCCCCGCAATGATTTTTGTTTCCTGGCTTTGCAGATTGGCAATCACCTTTGCCGAATTCATAAAATCCAATACGAAAATGCCATCTGGCTTTAACGCTTTATATACCGAATTGATCACAGCACTATTATCCCGCTCATTTTTAAAGTAACCAAAGCTGGTGAACAGGTTGAGGGCAATATCAAAATAGTTGGTGCGGAAAAGCCTGCGCATATCATGCTCATAAAAATGCAACCGTTCATTTTCCGATTGCCTGGCACTGGCAATGCTTTGTACAGCAAGGTCGACTCCGGTTACATCAAATCCTTTTTGGTTCAGGTCAATGGAATGACGCCCCTTTCCACATGCGAGATCCAGAATGCGGCTATCCTTTTCCGGATTCAAATAGCTCACCAGATTATCGATGAACAACTCCGCTTCCGAATAATCTCTGTTGCTGTATAGAAGATGGTAATACGGCGAGTCGAACCAGCATTCAAACCATTCCGGATGTTTATCTTCCTGCATTTAATTTCATTTCCGGCAAAAATAGAAATTATTGCTGGTAATTATTGATTTTTAGGGGCATTATGTAAATTGCAGTAAATTACTCCAATTGAAAAAAACAGCTCTGCTCTTCTGTATTCTATTTGTATCGGCACGTTCATTCGGACAATCCTATCTGTCCCTCCCCAATTCCAGCCACTGGCAAATGGTGGGAACCGATAATGATCCTGGCATTTGCAACGGATATTATCGCTACCATTCTTCCACAGAAGGGGATACCATTATCAACGCAAAGACTTATCTGAAAATTTATGGTGATTAATTCTGTTTCGGAGGGTTCGGAAACGATTGCACTGGCGATCTATCCAAATCCTGCATTATCAGAAATCACGCTTGCTATTGCAGGAGAAGATATCAGCGATTATAAAATCGCCGTTTATAATTGTATGGGCGAAATACAGAAAACAGAACGCCCTAAAGCAATTCTTGTTGTCGAAGAGTTATCTTCCGGGCTTTATTTTTTAACTGCCACAAAGGGAAATAAAAGATTTGCTTGTAAATTTATTAAACAGTAAATTTGAAGATTAATAAAAATTAAATGGCAAAAATCAATCACATTACTCCTGTTGATTGGAAAACCGAGCTAAAGGCAACGGCTTTTAAATACCATGTGCTTATTGCCTGGGTTGCTGTTGGTATGAATCCTATTTGGGCCGTTGGCGATTATTTTAACAGCCCTGACCATTTTACCGATTTTCTTATTTTTCGATTGTCGGTCGCCCTCTTAACTTTATTGGTGGTGCTGTTTCGGAAAAAATTCACCCTTCATCCCGAAATCATTGCGTTCATTCCTTTCATTGGGATCTCTGTCCAAAATGCCTATATGTTCAGTGTGATGAACATCAGCGAGTTGCAAAAACATACATTTGCTTACATCGCGTTGTTTATTGGCGCCGGTATGTTTGTGTTGTGGCGTCCTTTTTATTCCATAATGGTGGTTGCTATTTCCATCATAGCGAACATTGTTTGTTTCAGCATATTCGGCCATTTGAAAACGGGTGATATCCTTATCAACGGAGGAATGCTGACCTTGTCTGTGGCTTTGTTTACCATTTTATTGATTCATACTCGCACTACGCTTACCAAAAAGGAGATTGTTTCCCGTCTGGCTTTGGCGGAATCAAATAATCAGCTGGAAATTAAGAATGAGATCATTGAAGAGAAAAGCAAAGACATCCGCGATAGTATTAATTATGCACAGCGGATTCAGCAAGCTATCCTGCCTTCCTTTGAAAAAATCAATTCGGCGCTCAAGGATTATTTTATTTTGTTTAAGCCCAAAGATGTTGTCAGCGGTGATTTTTACTGGCATGCGGTTATAAATACGACTCCCCAGGATGGCAAGCCTTCAGAAGAGATTGTAGTGATGGCAGCTGTGGATTGTACGGGTCATGGTGTGCCAGGCGCGTTGATGAGCATCATCGGAAGCACGGTGTTGAATCAAACCACTACTGTAGCAGCTGTAAATACTCCTGCAGAAGCACTCGGCTATTTAAATAAGGAAATTACCAAAACATTGAATTCCATCCGAGACGGTATGGACATCGCTCTCTGTGCTATCAATTTTAGCAAAATGGAGTTGCAATTTGCCGGCGCAAATAACCCATTATACATTGTTCGTCACAAACAATTCATTGAAGTAAAACCCGATAAGAAAGCAATTGGTGCCGATACAGATAATGCAGAGGTGAAAGTGTTCACCAACCATGTGATCAAATTAGAAAAGGGTGATTCTGTCTATTTATTCACGGATGGCTATGCCGATCAATTCGGCGGACCGAACGGAAAAAAATTTAAATACAAAAAATTTCAGGAGCTGCTGATCGAGATCCAGGATAATACCATGGAAGAGCAAAAGCATATTCTTAATTTTCATTTTGAGCAGTGGAAAGGCATATTGGAACAAGTGGATGATATTTTGGTGATCGGAATAAGAGTTTAATGTGCCTTCATACTTCGGAAAGCAGCCCTCCTGCATTCAGGATGAAATCTGAAAACAGGCAAAAATAATTTATATGAAGGTAACGTTCAGGTTGTTTTTTTACTTCCTTTTTGCATCAGGCCTTCTGAAAGCTCAATCGCCTGAAATTGATTCTCTCCAACAGATTCTGAAGACCGCGAAAGTTGATACCGCGAAAGTGAACCTGCTGAACCAGCTTTCTGAAAGCTATTGGAAAAAGGATCTGCTCGACAAAGCGCATTCCTATGCACAGGAGGCAATGGCTTTGTCTGATAAGCTGGCGTTTAAACGGGGGAGTGTAAAAGCGCATTTGAATTTCCTTCATGTGTACGACAACCAGGGCGAGGTCACCAGATGCATTGAGCATGCAGGAGAAGCAATCGCTGTTTCCTCTTCCATCAACGATCAGCGCCTCATGGCTTTAGCTCTGCACAGCATGGCGACAACGTATTATCAACAAGTGGATCATCCCAAAGCGCTTGGTTACTTTCTGAAAGAACTGAAAATAGAAGAAGTGCTTGGCGATGCAAAAGCTTTGGGGAAGGTTTGTTCCTACATCGGCCTGATCTATTTTAGCCAGGGTAATTATCCAAAAGCTCTGGAATACGACCTGCGCGCTTTAAAATACCAGGAGGGTAATGGCAATAAGAAAGGAATGGCAGGCACCTATACCAATCTTGGTGTACTGTATGATGCACAGAATAATTCAGCCAAGGCATTGGAAAATTATCAGAAAGCGCTAAAGATTGCCGAAGAGATCGGGTTCAAAAAAGTAATTGCTTTTTCCCTGGTGAACATCGGAAGCGTTTATCAAAAGCAGGGCGACCGGTCGAAAGCCCTGGAATACTTGAGTAAATCCTTGAAAATAATGGAAGAGAGCAGCGACCAGCTTGGCATGGCGGCAGTTCTTAACAACATTGGCGCGCTGCATGAAGTTGAATTGGATAAGAAAAGGGCTTCAAAAGACCACGATTCGCTGCTGGCACTTACGCTTGATAATAATTATCGTTCACTGGAGCTCTATGAAAAAGTTGGCAGCAAGGAAGGGATGGCCATGGTGCAGAATAATATCGGAAATGTGCTGGGCAAAGAAAAAAGATTCGATGAAGCGCTTCGCTTTTCTTTTGAAAGCTTAAAGCTGGCAAAAGAGATTAGCGGTCTGGACCAGGTAAGAGAAACTGAAAAAATCCTGTCGGAGATCTATCGTCTTAAAAAAGATGCAAGCAATGAATTATTTCATTACAAGGCATACATTGCCGCAAGAGATAGTTTGTTCAATGAGGAAAATACAAAAAATGCAGTAAGGGCCGAAATGAATTTTGACTTTGAAAAGCAGCAGGCCATTGAAAAAACGGAGCAGGAAAAGAAGAATGTGATTGCTGACGGGAATCTGAAACGCCAAAAGCTGATCAGTTACAGTGTTGTGCTTGGCCTGCTGGTGGTACTTTCTTTTTCACTTTTGTTGCTGAATCGCTTTCGGCTTATCCGGAAACAGAAAGAAATGATTGAAGTCCAGAAAAGCATTGTCGTTGAGAAGAACAAAGAGATTACCGATTCTATCCATTATGCGAAACGGATCCAGCAAGCGCTTTTGGCCAGCGATACACTGCTTCGGAAAAATTTGCCGGAATACTTTATTCTGTACAAGCCCAAAGATATTGTGAGTGGTGATTTTTACTGGGCCGCCCAGGTAAACCATCCGGGCGCATCCAATTTTCTTATGGCGACTTGCGATTGTACGGGGCACGGAGTTCCGGGAGCATTCATGAGCTTGTTGAATATTTCTAAACTGAATGATACCGTGAATGAAAAAAAGTTCAGCTCACCCGAACTGATCCTGAACGATGTGCGGGAAGAAATAATTAAAGCGCTGAACCCGGAAGGCTCCGAAACCGAAGGAAGGGATGGAATGGATTGCTCCCTGTGCTCCTTCGACTTTAAAGCAATGCAGCTTACTTTTGCTTTGGCAAATAACCCTCTCTGGCTGATAAGGGATAAAAAGATCATTGAATACAAGCCTGATAAAATGCCGGTAGGAATGTATTCTGAGAATTCACGCTCTTTCACGTTGCAAACACTTCCCCTGCAAAAAGGGGATATAATTTACACTTTAACGGATGGGTATGCCGATCAGTTTGGTGGAGAAAACGGAAAGAAATTCAAATACAAACAGCTGAAAGAATTGCTTCTGGAGCATTGCGATCAATCCTTGGAGGAACAAAGAAACAGATTGGAAGAAAGGTTGACGCAATGGATGGGAAATATAGAACAGATCGATGATATATTAATTATTGGAGTGAGGGTATAATGCTTCTTCCTCAATCCATAAATTTCCTATATTTACCAAGCTTTGAAGAAGATTAATTCTACATATTTTAAAATATCTCTGACAATAGCATTGGTTCTCAATGTTGTTCTTTCTTCTTTTTCCCAGGAATTTAAGTTTAGCCATATCAACTCCGAGCAAGGACTCTCCATGGGAGTTGTCAACTGTGTGTTGCAGGATAGCCGCGGATTTATGTGGTTCGGCACACAGGATGGATTGAACAAGTTCGACGGTTATTCCATTGTCGTATTCAAAAATAACCAGCTGGATACCAATTCGCTTTCCAATAATTTTATCAATGTGCTGTATGAAACCCGGAATGGTGAATTGTTGATTGGCACCAATGGCGGAGGTTTGGAATCCTACAATTTAAGCACCGGAGCATTCAGGCATTTTATTGGTTCGCAGAAAAATAAAAATAGTCTCAGCAACAATAATGTTAAATCCATTCTTGAGGACAGGGACGGGATAATATGGATTGGTACGGATGATGGCTTGAATTCCTATGATCCGAAAACAAAGCAGTTTACTCGCTTCCTGAATGATAACGCAGATGTGAATTCAATTTCAAATAACAATGCATGGAGCCTCAGAGAGGGCCACGACGGAAAAATATGGATCGGAACCTACGGAGGAGGATTAAATTCCTACAATAAAAAAACCAGAAAGTTTGAGCATTTCGTTCAGTACAATGCTAAAGGCGGTTTGCTTTTCGAAAGCATCAATCTGATCCGGACCATATACGAAGATAAAGACGGTGTCTTTTGGATCGGTACGCATGAAGGTGTTCAGGTGTTTGATCCTCAGTCGGGAAAGTTTATTAAGAACATCCGCAACAATCCGGCTGATCCTAACAGTTTGATCAATAACCAGGTGATGAGCATTACCGAAGATGCCAACAACGTACTATGGTTGGCAACTTACGGCGATGGAATAGATCTGTACAATAAAAAAACCGGACGCTTCCGAAACATTGCACACGATGAAAAAAATATTTCCGGGATCAACAGCAATCAGATCAAATCCGTGTATCATGATAAAGTTGGCTCTGTATGGATTGGCACGGAAGGCGGCGGCGTAAATGCACATTTTCGTGCTTCCAGCAAATTCAAACTTTACAATAATAATTCGGCGGTTAATAAAGGATTAAAGAGCAATATTGTTCTCTCTCTTATGGAAGACCATACAGGCTTGCTATGGATCGGCACCGGCCATGGAGGATTAACAACCCTTGACAGGGAAACCAATACCTACGAGCAATACCCGCAGTTGTCCACTGCCGGCAATAACTCGGTGCTTTCATTGTGTGAGGACAGAGACGGAATCGTTTGGGTCGGAACCTGGGGCGCAGGGCTGAATTCCTATGATCCGAAAACAAAAAAGGTAACAACTTATCAGGAGCTCAAGCCTGTAAGTGCTGCTACCATCGTTTCCATTGTAGAAGATTCACAAGGAAACATATGGGTTTGCACCTATGGCTCCGGAGTATTTGTATATAATAAAAAAACGAAGAAATTTGTAAATTATAATAGCCGGAATGGCTTAAACATTGACAATGTGTACAATGTTTATGAAGACAGTAAAAAAAATATGTGGATCGCAACCGATGGTGGCGGTGTTATTAAATACAATGCGGAAGCAAATGTATTCAGGGTTTATAACCGCAATGAAGCGTCTAACAGTATCAGCTCTAATTCGGTAAATTGCTCTTACGAAGACAAGGAAGGGAACATGTGGTTTGGTACTTCCAACGGATTGAACATGCTGGATGCAAAAACCGGAAAGTTTAATTCTTATTTTGAAAAAGACGGCTTGCCCAATGATTTTATCTATTGCATCCTTCCGGATAGCAAAGGCAACTTATGGCTGAGCAGCAATAAAGGTGTCTCCAAATTCAATCCGGTAATGAGGAATGAAAACGGATCGGCTTTTCGGAATTACGATGTGAATGATGGTTTGCAGGGATTGGAATTCAATCAGGGTGGTTACTACCAGAGCAAAAGCGGTGAGATCTTTTTGGGCGGTGTCAATGGCTTCAATGTTTTTCATCCGGATAAGATCCAGGACAATCCGAATATTCCGCCGGTGCACATTATTTCATACAAGCGATTCGGTAAGGAAGTTATTTTGGATACCTTGATTTACGATAAAAGATACCTGGAGCTTTCCTATAAACAGAATTTCTTTTCATTTGATTTTGCAGCGTTGGACTATCAGATGCCAGGTAAGAACAAATATTCCTTCAAGCTCGAAGGTGTGGATGATGATTGGTCGCCACCCAGTACTCAGCGCTATGCCAGTTATACCGAACTAGGTGGCGGCGATTATGTACTGAGAGTGAGAGGTGCTAATAACGATGGTGTATGGAATGATGAAGGGGTAACACTATATATACGCATCAATCCGCCATTCTGGAAAACAAAGTTGTTTTATGCTTTTTGCGGACTAGTGGTGATCGGTGGATTTTCGGGCTTCCTGAAATACCGTACGGGCGCTATTAAGCGGGAGAATAAGATACTGGAAGAGAAAGTGGAGGAGAGAACACAGGAATTAGCCCAGAAAAACAAGGATATCACCAGCAGCATTCAATATGCAAAACGTATTCAGCTGGCTATCCTTCCGCCATTGGAACAGGTTTTCAAGCATTTCCCGTCTTCCTTTATTTTGTATAAACCGAAGGACATTGTAAGCGGGGATTTCTATTGGTTCGGGGTAAAAGACGGTAAAAAGATTATTGCGGCGGTAGATTGCACAGGTCATGGTGTACCGGGAGCTTTTATGAGTATGATAGGGCATAACTTGCTGAACCAGATCATCTCCGAAAACGGGATCACTCAGCCCGACGAGATCCTGAATGCTTTACATCACGGTGTTCAGGCGGCTTTGAAGCAGGGCACCAATGTGGTGGATACAAGCGACGGAATGGATGTGGCTATTTGCACCATCGATAGCTCAAATGGGGAACTGGAATACGCAGGCGCTTATCGGCCCTTATACATTATTAATAAGGACAAATTTGTGCGGATCGAAGCGGATAAAAATCCTATCGGAGGGTCACAGCTGGACTCGGATCGCAAGTTTACTGCTCACAAAGTGGCAATTTTGCCTGGAGATACCATATATATGGCTTCCGATGGTTATGCCGACCAATTTGGCGGGGAAAAGGGCAAGAAGTTTATGGTAAAACGCCTCAACGAGCTGCTGCTTACCATGCAGTCGCAAACAATGGAGGAGCAATGTAATACGCTCGATCAGGCATTCGAAGGCTGGAGAGGCACTTATCAGCAAGTGGATGATATTCTTATAATAGGAATACGCTTTTAAAACATTATATTTGGCAGGTAGTAAAATTTTACTAAATTTGATTTTGGATAAACACAAAAACAAGGCATCAATGAAACGTATTCTATATTCATCCCTTTTATTTGTTAGCGCTGTTACAGCCTTAACACTTAACTCCTGTAAGAAAGAAGAGCCGGATACTGAAACTCAATCCGCGATTGATAACAGCGTTTGCGAAGGCGAATTCACAACCAGACTTGGTATAATCAATGGTTTTGCAATTAAAGAGCAAGGTGTCAAATCCATGATGTCTGGTTCTCCGACTATAACGATCGATCCTGCAGATACATTGAATGGATTTCCGATTACTATGATCCTGGATTATGGAACAGGAACTGTTGATTCTCTTGATGGAAAAGTTCGTAAAGGGAAAATCTACGCTACCTTCGATCGCTCATGGGATACATTGGGAGCTGTTATTACCGTTAAAATGGTGAATTATTTTGTGGCTAAAAACACAACCGCCGCATGGTGGAAGTATGATTGCGACAGTTTGATGATCATTCATAATGCGCCTTATTCATTCACAAACACCATCGTTGGAGGGAAATGTACTTCTGCAACCTGGAATCTGGAATGGGCTTGCAGCAGAACCCTTACACAAACGGAAGGCGCGGGTGACCTGAATCCTTATAATGATGTGTTCACTTTTACGGGAAGCGCAAGCGGTAAGAACCGTGACGGGAAGAACTATACAGTAAATGTAACCGTTCCTGTTGTGAAACGCGCTACTTGCAGCTGGATTGAAAAAGGACGTATTGACCTGACACCGGAAGGTTTGGCGACAAGAACCGTTGATTATGGCACAGGAACCTGCGATAGCCAGGCAACATTGACGATCAACGGAAATGCGTTCATGTTTACGATGAATTAACAGGAATAGAAGAGGGTTCTCTTTAATCCCTGATTTCCCTTTGTTTTAGGAGGTTAAATTAATAAGGAGTAAAAAAATTGTACTTACTGTTTGATTAATTAAACTTATTTATATATTTGCTTAATTAATAAACCAGAATTATCAGCTTTATCGATTTAACTTAGTGTTTATGATGTTAGATATTTACGATTTTTATGATAAAATGGAGCGTAATAATATTATGCTCTCATTTAAAGGCGACATAACTTCTGAGTTACTTACCTCCATTTTGCAAATAATGGAATCCAAACTGGATAACCTGCAGGAAGAACCAAAGATCAAAAAGAAAGTATACAATGTATTGGTTGAGTGTCTTCAGAATCTGTATCACCACATGGATGAGGTTGCACCTGAGCAAAATGATGTAATCCGTTCTGCAATATTTATGATTGGAAAAATAGATAATCAATACAATATTGTTACGGGCAATTATATCAAAAAAGAAAATGTTGAAGGCCTGAAAAAAAGATTAGAAGACATTAATTTACTTTCAAAAGAAGAGTTGAAAGAGTACTACAAGGCAGTATTAAACAACGGTGAAATGTCCATGAAAGGCGGAGGTGGATTAGGAATGATCGATATTGCCCGCAAAACAGGAGAGAAATTAAATTTCAACTTTTCACCAGTAGACGATAAATTTTCATTTTTCAGTTTAAATATTAAAATATCACAATAAAAATAAGCTTATGGAAACAATTTCAATTGAAGGAACACCAAAAACACCAACGATCACTTTTGATACAGGTAAAGGATTTTTAGAAATTAAAGGTCGCTCTATCCCTGAAAACTCTATTGAGTTTTACAAGCCTTTGGTAGATTGGTTAGAGAAGTATGCGGCAAAGCCCCAGTCAGCTACCAATGTAAATATCCAATTAGAATATTTCAATACTAGTTCATCTAAATGTATCTTAGATGTTTTCAAAAAATTGGAAGCAATCAACAAAGGCGGAAGCCAGGTTGTGATCAACTGGTATTACGAAGAAGATGATGAAGATATGTTGGAAGCTGGTGAAGATTACCAGGCAATTATCAATGTGCCTTTTAAAATGGTTCAGGTAGCTGAATAATATTTTTCCGAATAAAAATTCTGAAATGAGCTGGAATGTTTTCATTCCGGCTCTTTTTTTGTCAAAACTGAAGCGTATAAAGTAGCCAGCGTTGAAACAGATAAAAAATCAAGCAAAAAATATTCGTTCCGCGGTCCAGTAAAAAGCGATGACTGCAATTATAGCGGAAATTGGAATCACTATCCGTTTGCGGTACCAGGGTTTTTCTCTGAACAATTTCGCGAGCAAAAACCAAGCAAGAAAAATAATGGTAATTTGCGCCAATTCCACGCCAATATTAAAGCTTAGTAAGGAAGAAAAAAATTGATCCTCGGGCAACCCCAGCGACTTTAACGCTCCTGCAAAGCCCATTCCATGGACAAGGCCAAAAATAAAAACTAAAATAATCCTTGAAGCCGGCAGCTTGTTTGAAAAAATATTTCCCATTGAAAAAACCACTATCGAAAAGGCAATTACGGGCTCGACAACAAAGGAGGGGAAAGAAACAGAGCTGCACATCGCCAGAGCCAACGTAATAGAATGGGCAATGGTAAAGGCAGTCGCTTGCCACAAAAGGCTTTTCAGGTGACTGTCTGAAAAAAATAAGCAGAGGATGAATAGTATATGATCAAAACCAAAAGGCAATATATGCTTAAAGCCGAGCTGGAGATAAAAAAATGAATTACCCATTATTAAACATTTCCCATGAGATACATCGCTGTCATGGTAGGAGCAGGGCTTCCGCCTTTTCTCTCCAATGTTACTGCAAATGCCTGAGCGCCTTCAATTGATTTCATTTTATGCAATGTTGCTGTGTCCATATCAAACACGCCCGCATCAACGGGCTTGCCATCAACAATTGCCCAGAGTTGGTATTGCTGATCAGTTGCAGGCATTGGAAGTGAGCTTACGTTAATGTAAACATCTTTGGTGCTTTGATTCCAATAGACTGCTGCAAGTGCTGTAGAGGCCGCATCTATTCCTTTTAGCATCACTTTTTTATTTTCGGGCTGCATGATAATGGCCATTTCTCTGGCCATTGCTTCATAAGAAGCTGATTGTGATTCAAAATCCTTTACATATTTTTCTTTTTCAACAGTAAGCTCCGCCATTTCAGCGCCCGCCTTTTTTAGTTTATTAATAAGCACAAAGTTATATATGTCGCTTCCGATCAGTAAAGCAACAGAAGCCGCTACCATCCAGTATAAATAGGTGTTCTTCTCTTTAGGCAAAGAAACGACTCTTGCTTCTTTTAGTGCTATTTTAAATAGAATGGATTCTCTTATATGCGCAGGAGGTGTTTTTGATGAAGAATTGATCAGGGCATTTTCTACGGCCTCTATTTCCGCATTGATCTCCGGATACTGCTTTGCCAATGCGTTCAGTTCATCGCATTCTTTTTCAGAAAGCTGTCCGAGAACGTAGCTTTCTATAATGCCCGATGATATATAATCCTGGATCTTCAATTTATTTCAGTGTTTGGCGGAGTTGCATGATGGCTGCTCTCACCCTTGTTTTAACAGTCCCTAACGGGATATTTAATTCTTTAGCGGTTTCTTCCTGTGTATAACCTTTATAATAGATGAAATCAATTAATACGCGATGATCATCCTTCAGTTTGATAACCTCTTCCTTCAAGCCAATCACATCGGTGTTGATGGAGCTGGAATTCTGCCTATTATATTCATAAACGGAATTATCAAGGTCTTGGTTTTTAGT
>DASWNK010000164.1:0-23132 GCA_036399275.1 Bacteroidia bacterium
CGAAGATCTCCTATCTCCTATCTCCGCTCTCCCAACTCCCCACTCCCAACTCCTACGCTTTCGCTTTGAACTTATTGATCGCATTGATAGTAAACTCGGAGAGTACTAATTTCCCGCTCATTTCCGCTCGTTCAATTAAAAGAGTGTCCCAGTTTTCGGTCCCTCTCCAGAATACTTTTTTCAGCATTGCCATTGCTTCCGGGTTGGACTTTGCTAATTTATCGGCTAATGCAGCAATGGCGGCATCCATTTCTTCCGGCGTTTTATAAACGTCAACATACATTCCTTTTTCTCTGGCCCACTGCGCTGTTTGCCATTCGGTAGCATTGATGGATAGAGAAGTAAAGGCAGAATTTCCTATTTTGCGTTCAACGGCGGGCCCGACTACAAAAGGTCCAATACCTACCGCGAGCTCGCTTAATTTTACGGAGGCTGAATCGACAGCCAGCGTGTAATCAGCAGCACAAGCAATACCAACACCACCACCCACAGCTTTTCCTTGTACGCGTGCAATCACAAATTTAGGAGCCGTGCGAATGGCGTTGATCACCATGGCAAAGCCGGAGAAGAATTTTTTTCCTGTATCGAGGTCTTTGATGGAGATGAGCTCATCAAAAGAAGCGCCGGCACAAAATGCTTTATCACCCTCGCTTTGCAGGACAATCACTTTTGCATTTTCATCCTTTCCGGATTTAGTGATCTCTTCTGCCAGTTGGCGAAGCAACGCACCCGGCATAGAATTGCTTTGAGGGTGAAAAAAAGTGATGCTCGCAATTCCGTTTGCTGTGCTTGATTTGATATGGCCTTCCATTTTTTTAATTAGTGATTTGGTGAATTAGTGATTTGGTGATTTAGTCAATTGTGATTTGGATACAATTTTTCGATTGTAAATATAGTAAAATAAAAAAGCACCTTGATTTCTCAAGATGCTCAATTAAACTAATGTTTAACCCTTATTTTAATCCTTAGTTTTCGCAATAAGCAGGCAATTTACCTTCTTTGATTAATTGAATGCTTTTTTGTTTGTGCTCTTCGAAATTACCGAAGCATAATGCGTCAAGTAAATCTTCTTTGCTCATTTGAGGATTGTTCAATTGTGATTTCAATTCTTTTTCACAACGGTCAACATATTTCTCAAAGCGCTCAGGAGCCCAGATGTATTGTGTTTTATGCCAATCCGGTTGGGTACGGTCTACTTTAAATTCAGTTGGCATATCATCATTCAATTTGATATTGGTTTTAATGTCCAATCCTTCAAATTTCTTTGGTAAAAGGCGGTTATCAAAAATCAAGGGACGGCTGATTTTGATCACATGTTTTTTCTTTTTCACATCTACCATTGCTAATCCTTCAATGGTCAATCCTTTTTTCTTAAGGTGACCATACTTCAACTCAAAGCTTTTTAATATCTCAAACATGGCTATATAGTATTGATGGGAGAGTAAAGGTAGTCATAATATTTATTAACAAACGAATATTTAGACCATTGATTTTCAATCAACTACCACTGTTGAAAAATTGTAGATGAATGTCCCCTTTTCAGGGTCTAAGTTAATTAAACTCTTTTTACCTCCAAAATAATGTATCGTTCTGGTAGTCAGGAGTTTGATTAATGTTTAGGTGAAATCGTGAATTATTCCCGGGTCCTTTTTTGGTCATCCGGCCCCAATTTTTCTACATATCTCTTTCGGCCGGCGGGACTCTTTTACTGATCAGATCTTTATTCCAACCAGCAGGATATCGTCCACCTGCTCTAAATTGCCTTTCCAGCTTACTAGTTCCTGATCAATTCTTAACGATTGCTGCTTCATGGGCAACTGATGAATGCTCGTAAGAAGCTCCTTTAACTGGGAATACTTGAATTTTTTTCCTTTCGGTCCGCCGAACTGATCGGAGAAACCATCGGTAAAAGTATAGATAATGTCCTCCCTCTGGAGTTGAATGGTGTGAGTCGTAAATGGCACAGGATTATCAACCTTCCCAATCGGTTGTTTGTTGGGCTTGTATTCATTCAGTTGTTTTCCTCTCATCAGAAGCAGGGGGTTATTTGCTCCGGCCCATTTTAATTCATTTGTGCGCCGGTTTAAACTTAGAATAGAGATGTCCATTCCGTCTTTCACATCGCTTTCGCTTTTTTCAAATGTTTCTTCCACGAGCTCCCTAACTTTATCCAATATCATCCCCGGCAGGATGATGCCGAATTCCTTAACAGCCCTGTTCAGAGCGTTTGAACAAACAACCGATACCATGGCCCCCGGAACACCATGTCCTGTGCAATCTGCGGCAGCAAAAAGAACAGTTTCTTCGTCTGTCGAATATTCCATCCAATAAAAATCACCTGCAACAATGTCCTTTGGCTTGTACAAAATAAACGAATCGGGAAGGTGGCTGTCTATCATATTCTTAGATGGCAAAATAGCTTCCTGAAGTCGCTTGGCATAAGTAATGGATGCCGTGATGTCTTTGTTTTTTTCTTCGATGATCTCCTTCTGGTGCAACATTCTTTTTTGAAAATCCAGGTTGTCATTCTTAAAAAAGATAAAAAAGATGGAGGTGATAATGAACAGTAAAAACAGAATGATGTGCCCTACAGTTTCCTGAATGTATTCCATTTCCGGCGGAAGATGAAGTATTCCCAGCTTATCACTCATATACCAGCGCAGTCCGAAAAAAGAGGCGATTGAAAAAGCGATGAATGTTTTTACCACCAGCTTATTATCAAAGATCACCACAGCGATCATGCACATGACCAGCATGAAAAAATGCAGATTGGAAATGAGTCCGAATGTGATGGTTGCACCAATAAAGTAAATGAAGCCGGCAATGATATAACTGAAAAAAGCCGCATGGTGTTTTTTAATGGTGTGCAAATAAAAATTGAAGAAAGAAGCAACCGTAAAGAAGATGAGCAGAGCCAACGATAGCGCCATGTGAAGATAAATGGCAAGTGGCAGAAATGAGAAAAGAATAACAATCGAAAGCAGAGCAATCAGGTTGCTGATCCTTATCTTTCTGTTCAGGATCTCATCATAGAGTTCCGATACGCCTACATTTAATATTTTCTTTAGCACTTGGGCAGTTTATATTTTAATTCCGACAACGAGAATATCATCCACCTGGTCGATATTTCCCTGCCATTGGCTCAATGTTGCTTCTACTGCTTTCATTTGATCATCCATCGGTAAGTGGCAATTCGAAAGCAGTAATTTTTGCAGGCTCGACAGTTTGAATTTTTTTCCTTTTTCTCCTCCGAACTGGTCGGCATATCCATCGGTAAATAAGTAGAGCACATCATCCTTTAAAAGCTGTATGGTGTGAGTGACAAAAGCGGCAGGCGCATCTACTTTTCCGATGGGTTGTTTGTTGGGCTTGTATTCAATAAATTCGTTTTTCCTGAACAACCAAAGAGGGTTATTGGCTCCGCTCCATTTAAGCTCCAGCGTAGATTTATTCAGTGAGCATAAAGAAATATCCATTCCGTCGTTCACTTCGCTTTCACTTTTCTCAAATGTTTCTACCACCAGTTCGCTCACTTTGTCCAGAATCTTTCCGGGATCTGTTATTCCGAATTCCTTCACGGTTCTGTTCAATGCATTGGAGCAAACTACGCTCACCATAGCTCCGGGAACACCATGCCCGGTACAATCTGCCGCAGCAAATAACAAGAGATCTGTGTGCCTGAGGCTGGCTTCTAACCAATAAAAATCGCCGGCAACAATGTCTTTTGGTTTATAAAAAAAGAAGGAACTGGGTAAATGTTGTTTAATGAGGCTTTGCGGAGGGAGAATGGCTTCCTGCAATCTTTTTGCATAGGAAATAGAAGCGAGGATCTCTTTTTGTTTCTCTTCGATGATTTCTTTATGCCGTTCTGTTTCTTTGTTCTTCAGCTCAATGATGTTTTTTTGCCGGCTTGTTATTCTGAAGCGGTTGTACATCAATACTCCGAAAAGCAGCAATAAGATCAGACCTCCGTACAAAGCCCATCGTTGCGTTGTGTCCTGATCAATCTGCGCATTTTTAGCCATGATAAGGGCCTGAGTAACCTTGCGCTCATCTGTATTTCTGACACTATCCGCCGCCGCCTTTTTCTCGTACTGGTACTCCAGTTCTTTATTGTCGATCTGTCGCTGATTATTATCTTTCAGAATGCTGTCTTTTACAACTACATGCCGCTCATAACTTTCCAGTGCCTTGCTGTGATTACGCATTCCTTTATAAGTTTCATAAAGGGCGAAGGTTACTTCTTTTTCAGCGTCGAGGTCTTCTGTTTCAATTGCGATTCGCTGGGCTTTTGTCAGGTATTCCAATGCAAGCGCAAATTTCTTTTGCTTCATATAGGACTTTCCGACAGCGGTCATGGAGGTAGATTCACCACGCTTATCGCCGATCTCTCTGGATAGCTTCATGCTTTTTAACTGGCATTCCAGCGCCGGAGAATGATTGCCCATATTGTAATAGGTGTTTCCAATATTGGCATACGAAGCCGCAATTCCTTGCTGATCGCCAAGTTCCTCGTATTTCTTTAAGCTTCTCTGGTTATAATCCAGGGCTTTCTCATATTCGGAAAGATTGTTGTAGACAATTCCGATATTATTGAGTGCACTTGCTTCGCTTTCTTTATTGCCGATCTCTTCTGCAAGTTTGAGACTGCGAAGCTGGTATCCCAGCGCTTTGTTAAAATCCCCGATATTGATGTATATACTGCCGATATTGGCGAGTGATGCCGCCACACTTTTCTGGTCGTGCAATTGTTCGCGGATCTTTAAACTCTGCTGATAAAATTCGATGGCCTTAATATAATTACCTCTTACCTGGTAGGAAGCGCCAATGGTGTTCAACGCTTTTGTTTCCCATTTTTTCAGGCGTTTACTTTTTGTGATCTCCAATTCGATATGCCCGAGTATATAGGTAGAGTCGGGGTTGGTATAGAGCAAATTCCAGGCTATGTCGTTGAGAGCGCTCACCCGGGCCGTATCAGGATTTTTAAGGTTGTTGTATACCCTCCACAGAGAATCCATGTTTTGTGAGCAAGCGTCATTGACAATCAGCAGGCTGGAGAACACTAAAAAAAGCGGGAGTATCTTTTTCATATTAGTTGTTAAATATACAATAACTAATATAAAAAAGCCAAAAGAAAAAGGGAGTTTTATACGATCCGGACGCCCATGATCAAAATGTCATCCCTCTTCAGGGAATCGATGGAAGATTGATGTGCGGATAATGCAGCACACATAAAGACCGAGCAGAGAAGAAGAAAATAACCGATCTTTTTTTTCATTGTAAGGAGTAATGGGAAAATAAAAAAGCCCCTGACAGAAGCAGGGGCAGAAATAATACTAAGGGTCAAATTTTCATTCCGATGATCAACACATCATCCACCTGTTCGAGATTTCCTCTCCAGCTTTCAAATTCCTTGTCCAGGATGCTTTTTTGATCGTCGAGGGGAAGGTCTTTAATTCCCATAATTTTTTCCTGCAATTGTTTATACTTATATTTTTTTCCTTTTTCTCCGCCAAACTGATCTGCATAGCCATCCGTAAACGTATAAATGAGATCGCCTTTTTGCAGAGGAACGGTTTGAAGCGTAAACGGGCTCAGGTTTCCGTGGTGTTTACCTACCGGCATTTTATCGCCTTTGTATTCAGTGATCTCACCATTTCTAATGAGCCAGAGCGGATTATTTGCAGCCGCGAACTCCAGTTTCATGCTGTCGAAATTATAGGCACAAAGTACACAATCAACTCCATCTTTGCTCTCTTCTTCGCTGCCTTCGGGATTAAGGGAGGAAATAATTCCTTTACGCATGTTGTCAAGAATGTCATTCGGATGAACCAGATTTTTCTCTATAATAGATTCATTGAGGTGAGAGATGGCAACCATACTCATGAGTGCCCCGGGAACACCATGTCCCGTACAATCTGCAGTGCACATATAAAAGAGCTCATTCTTGCTGCCAGCAGGCTGATGAGCGATGGCATGATAGAAATCTCCGCTGACAATGTCTTTGGGCTTGTAAAGAATAAAGAAATCTTTTGTTTCTGTTTGTGTCTTTTCCATGCAACTAATTTATGTTTTTTTGTTTAAACGCCTAAGGTTTTTGTCAATATATTTTTCGGTGGTCAGTAATGACTGCTGAATACGCTTTGCATAGTGAATGGAATCCAATAGTTCTTTTTGTTTTTCTTCCAGCATCCGTTTTTGGAGCTCCGTTTCTTCCTTTTGTGCTGCAATGATCTTGTTTGCTTTTCTTTTATTGCGATAGCCCTTCAGGATGATCAGAGAAAGGAAAAGCATGACGGCAAAACCTCCGATGAATATATTTTTGATCACGCTCTGTTTTTCGCTTTCCTGGCGGGCTAAAGAATCTTTCTTCTCCTGGGCGGCATTTTTTATGCTGAGCTCGTTCTGGTACTCAAGCGTCAGCTGTTTTTTTGTCGTTTCGCTGTTAAAGATCGAGTCCTTTGCTTTATAATATTCCTCCTGAAACAGCATGGCTTTTTGAAATTCTCCCGAGGCTTTGTGGATCTCGTAAAGCAGAAGAGTGCTTCGGATCAATGTCATGGAACTGTTTATTTTTTTTGAAAGCTCATACGATTTCAGGCAGGATTTTTTTGCGTTTTGCAGGTCGTTCTGCTGAAGATAAATATTGCCAAAGCAAATGTAAACGAAGGCCAGCCCCAAGTCGCTCTTTAGTGAATCACAAATCTGCATTGCCTCATTGGCGTATAGAAGTGCGGTGTCGTTCTTTTTAAGATCGCCGTATACCTCCGACAGGTTTATGTAACTCTGGGCCAGGTTTTGATTTCTGCCTAGTTTTATCCGGATCTTAGTTGATTCATTATAGTAGTATAATGCTTTTGGAAGGTCCTTTAAGTTTTTGTAAGCCACTCCCAGATTATTGTAGTTAATGCCGAGGTAGGTGAGGTATTGCTTTTTTTCATTAATAAGTACTGCCTTTTTTAAATAAAGGATGGCTTTTTCATAATTTCCGGTCTCCACATAAACATTGGAAATATTGTTCAATATCGCCGATCTTATTTTTGTTTCTTCTTCGGTTAAGGACAAGGCCTTCAAAAGGATTTCAAGGGAAGCATTGTAATTGCCGACATTTCTCAGGGCAGAGCCTCTGTCTCTAAGCGCTGCGATCAGACAGCTTTTACAGTTTATTTGTTCCGCAACTTTTTCAAACTTTTCGGCATTGGCAATGGCAAGGTTAGGCTGATCGTTAAGAAAATGATCGTTGTAGTCAACCAGGCGTTTAAATGCAATGGAATCGAGAGGCCCCTTAGTCAGCAAAAGGCTAATGGAATCATTGTAGTTCTGCGCAACAGCAATGCTGCTGATTATCAGAAGAAGGAGAAAGCCAGTTGTTTTTTTCATTCAGAGGCGGTTTATTTTAGTTCTTATCATTCATTTGCAGGAGCTGCCGATCTGTTTTAAATTAGCCAGGATCTTTGTGGTAACTGTGCCAGCATCAATTGATTGAAAGCTGCAAAGAAAAAAGGTTGCTGATAGTGATTTTTTTAGAGCTCTCATATTAATTGTTCTCAGTACTGATCCAATAATCAATTAGGAAATGCTCTTTTCTCGTAATGCTGTTTAATCCTAAGTTCAATCCTCATCAAATATAAAAAAAGTCCCGCTATCTTGGGCGGGACTTTTGAGAATAAAGAAAGATATAAGTTCTACTCTTGGTTCTTCTTTTTTACCATTGTCAGTATTGTAGCGACAGCAACAGTTTCGCCGGTTTCGTCATACACGTCCACCAACCATTTCACAATTCCTTTTGCGATATCTTCTTCTGATTTTTTCTCCTGGTCGATCTTTTCCTTGCAGGTAAAGCGTACGCCAATCTCTGCTCCCGGATAAACGGGTTTAGTAAAACGACATTCGTCAATACCATAATTCAGTAAAACAGGACCTTTGGGTGCATCCACAAATAAACCGGCAGCGCGCGATAAGATATAATAGCCATGCGCTACTCTTCCAGTAAAGATGGTCCCTTCCAGTGAATTGGCATCCATGTGCGCATAAAATTTATCGCCGCTCAGTTCAGCGAAAGCTTCAATGTTTTCCAATGTTACTTTATGCTTTTCTGTGATCAGCGTTTCACCGATTACCAACTCCTCAAAATAGCGTTTGAAAGGATGAATATCATTTAAAATGTATTTTCCGCCATACTGGTAGTTGTTAGTAATGTTGGTTAAGGTGGTAGGTGAGCCTTGTATTGCGGTGCGTTGCAAATAATGGAATACGCCGCGTTTTCCACCCATTTCTTCTCCACCGCCTGCACGTCCGGGACCACCATGTGTTAACAATGGCATGGGCGAACCATGACCAGTGCTTTCTTTGGCACAATCTGCGTTCAGCACTAAAATTCTTCCATGCATGCATGCAGCGCCGATCACAAATTCTTTGGCGATCTTATCGTCCGCAGTAACAATGGAACAAACAAGAGAGCCTTTTCCCATCTTCGCTAATTCGATTGCATCTTCAATGGTTTTGTAAGGCATGATAGTACTCACAGGTCCGAATGCTTCTAAATTATGACAATCCTGATATTTGAAAGGATCTTTGTTTAAGAATAAGATTGGCGACATGAACGCGCCTTTGTTTTTATCAGCACCTGTTACCTCAAATTTTTCCAGATTACCAAAAACAATTTCCTGTGTTTTGGATAGCTGCATTACTTTCTCTGCAACTTCTTTCAATTGCGTTTTTCCGGCCAATGCGCCCATGCGCACACCCTCAACGTTCGGATCACCAATAATGGTAGTAGCCAATCGTTTTCCCAAAGCAATCTGCACATCTTCTACCAAATTCTCCGGGACAATGATTCTGCGGATGGCAGTACATTTTTGTCCGGCTTTCGTAGTCATTTCCCTTTGCACTTCTTTGATAAAGAGATCAAACTCAGGTTTTCCCGGAACGGCGTCCGCTCCTAATACGCAGCAATTCAGTGAATCCGCTTCCAGGTTAAAGGAAACAGCTTCTTCCACTAATCGAGGATGCGCTTTTAGCATTTTTCCGGTGCTGGCAGAACCTGTAAAAGTTACAGTATCCTGTGCCTGTACATGATCTAAGATTCCATTAGCACTTCCGCAAATCAATTGCAAAGCACCTGCAGGCAGTATTCCGGAGGCGGCTATTTCTTTTACCACAGCTTCTGTTAAAAAGGAGGTTACGGTAGCAGGCTTCACGATGGCAGGAACACCAGCCAACAAGTTCACCGCGATTTTTTCAAGCATGCCCCAGACAGGGAAATTAAATGCATTAATATGTATGGCAACACCTTCTTTTGGAACACAAATGTGATGGCCTATGAACGTGCCGTTTTTACTGAGCTTTGCAGCATCGACGTCCAGACAGAATGTTTCATTTGGAAATTGACGGCGTAAGCTTGCATAGGTAAATAAATTTCCGATACCGCCTTCAATGTCCACCCAACTATCAGAACGCGTAGCGCCAGTTGCCCAGCTTACCGTATAAAAGATCTCCTTCTTCGCTTGCAGATGCATGGCCAGGGCTTTCAGCATTAATCCTCTTTCCTGGAAAGTCATTTTGCGCAATGCTGGTCCGCCTGTTTTGCGGGCATAATTCATCATCTCGGCAAAATCAAGTCCTTTGCTGCTAGCGGTTGTTATTTGTTCCCCGGTAATGGCATTGAACAACGCTTGTCCTTCACCTTCGCCGGTGATCCATTTTCCTGAAGCATAATTTTCTAATTTCATACTGTTTTGATGTTTTTTGAATTAAAGCCGGAGTAGATGCTCCCTGGGTAAAAATAACAAAAAAATACGATTTTTGTTGGTGGAAAACGATTAATTCAGCAAAGCCTCATGCAACTATTTCGGGACAATCCGTATCATTAAAATGATAAAATTAATTACTCCAAATCTAATAACATGAAAAAACTACTTACGTTATTCAGCATGCTTATGCTTATGAATACTATTGCCACCGCACAATGTACATCCTCTGCAACAACTTATGATCTCACTGTTAGTGGGAATGTTGTGATCGGGCCCGCGGGACCTTCCTTTACTTTTGCGATTATTTGCGCAGGCGGACGTTTGATGGACAGTGCAAATTGCTGCACACGATTGGTCCATGTTGAGCCGGGTGGAATCTACGAAGCAGGTCCAAATGCCTATGCTTTTGTGTATGTTAAAAGCGGAGGAACTTTCGATGCACATGGAAATAATATGTTTTTTGGTGTGAGCTATGAAGCGGGCGCAGTCATATTAAATTATGCAGGACCAATGACATTGTGTACAGCTGTTGTGTTTCCTTCGGGAAGCTGTACCGCTACGGGCATTGCAAATCAGGAAACAGCCTCTTCGGTGAAAAGTTATCCTAACCCTTGTAATGAGGTGTTGTATCTGGAGAATACTTTCAGCAAAGCTGCTATGATTACTGTGTATGATATTGCAGGAAAAAACGTGATGGAAGCTTCAGAGATAACAAATGAGATCAATGTATCCATGTTGGCTCCGGGAATGTACACGTTCACAATTTCTACGGAAGGACACCAGATCAATTACGGCAAATTTGCCATTGTAAGATAAGAGCAATTTCACTTATAAAAAATGCCCGGTATAATTACCGGGCATTTTTATTTTATGGCGTGAATCATTAACTATTGACCTCTACCAGCTTTTTTGCTTTTACGGGATTGGAGTACATGGCTATGAATAAGTTGAACAGTGTTTGTTCGTCGCCGGTCAGCTTGCTTATTTTTTGTCTGATATAGCTGATGAAATTATCTTTCTCCGTTGCTGTATATTTTGAACTGTATTCAGTGGAATCGCTGGCAATATCTGCGGCTATATAATGTATAGGCCATAACTGGTAATTGTTGTACAATTGTTCATCAATGATGTTTACCAGTTGCTTGATCTTTTCATTTTCATTTGGAATTTTCTCCAGAGCATACAGCTCCGCGTCAATAGGCTTTCCCGCCGCCATGTGGATGCGGCCTTTGGGTTGTGTAATTCCATTAATGATGCTGTTGATGTCTTCACCGGGCGCTTTCACATATTTCGAATGAAGCGAAGAAAGGTAAAGTTCCTGTACTTTCAAGTCGTCGCAGGGCTCATATTCATAAGAAATGCTCAAAGGAACAATTTTAAGATCTTTCATGTTCTCTGTAAAATCTTTTCCTCCGCTCATGTTCAGCATTTTTATCAGTCCGGTTTGCGTCATGTCGTTACCATCTTTGGTCCTTCCATTGCGCTGTGCGATCCATACAGAAACATTTTTATGCTTGATTGTGTGACGGATGTAGGCAGATAATTTTTGTGAGATCTCATAAAGTTCCCGGCTGTTTCCTTCTCGCAATACGGTAAACATGCGGTTCAGCTTACCGAAGTTGGTAATAAAATCGCCTTGCATGAGGTTGTTTCCGAAAGTAATCTCGCTGGTTTCAAAGCCGTGTTCAACCAATAGAATCTGGAGAATGGCCGAATCAAGTAAAATATCGCGGTGATTGGCAATGTATAAATATGCCTGATTGGGATCTAAATTTTCAAATCCACTGCAAGTAAGCCCATCAGAAGAGCGCGCTACAATCACGCGAATAGCCTGGTGCATGAACTCCAGCTGGAAAGCCATGTTGTTATTGACTTTATCCGCCTTTGCAAATGCTTCTTCCTTGGTCATATCGGGCCAGATATATTTAACCAATTGATAAAATAAAGGATCATTTTTAAGCCGTTGCATTACTTCACGTGCTTCGTGATCGTAAAACGGACGTATATCTTCAAAATTATTAATCTCGCTCATGGAATAGTTTTCAGCTTTTTCAATGAACTAAAAATACTAAATTTTGTTCAATACAGGGAGAAATAGATAAAAAATCAATTTATTGCCACTGGTATTATTCATATATTTACACTATTATTAATGCTCATGACTATTCTTAAACGCATTGCCTACTGGCTGTTTTGCTCGTTTTTTTCGATAATGGACCTCTTGCTGATTTTGTTGGTTTGGTTCATTATCACCGTCACCATTAAAACTCCCGTGCCCGCTGATACGACTGTTTTAGGATTGGAGCGGAAACAGGTTGCGCCTGATTTTTACAAATTGAAAAACAACTGGATCAAAAAAAGTGATACCGGTCTTTGGGAGATTTATGTGGAAGGCGATGGCTTTGAGCGTGGTGTGATCGAAGGGAAGCTCAATAAAGAGCTGGCCGAAAAGCAGGAGATCGCTTTTGTAGACCAGATAAAAAAAATGATTCCTTCCCAGGGAATGCTTAACTACCTGAAATTTTTTATTGCATTTTTCAATCGCAATCTGGATGAATATATTCCTGAAGAATACAAGCAGGAGATCTATGGAGAATCGCTCTCCGCTTCCGATCAATTTGATTTCATAGCGCCGAAATATTACCGGATGCTGAATTACCATGCGGCGCATGACATCGGGCATGCGCTACAGGATAAGAACATGACGGTAGGCTGTACGGCCTTCGGCGCCTGGGAAGATAAAACGGATGATGGTTCACTGCTGATCGGACGTAATTTCGACTTTTATGTGGGCGATGCTTTTGCGGAAGATAAGCTGATCAATTTTGTGAAGCCCAAAGAAGGTTACAAGCTCATGATGATCTCCTGGGCGGGAATGATCGGAACCGTTTCCGGCATGAATGAAAGAGGGTTGACCGTGACAATCAATGCTTCCAAATCAGAGATTCCGACAGGCGCGGCAACACCTATTTCCATATTAGCACGTGAGATCCTGCAGTATGCAAAGAACATTGATGAAGCTTATGCCATTGCTCAAAAACGAAAAACGTTTGTATCTGAATCTATTTTAATCGGTTCATTGGCCGACAATAAAACAGCGACGATTGAAAAGACGCCATCCAAAACAAAATTGTTCAATTCGCCTTATTCCGATTATATCATCTGTGCCAACCATTACCAGAGTAAAAGCTTTGAAAAGGATCCTGTTAATTTGAGCAATATCGAAAAGAGCTCTTCCAATTATCGCTTGGAACATCTGACGCAGATGGTTGACCAGTCTCCGAAAATTTCAGTGAAAGAGGCTGCTGCAATTTTAAGGAACCAAAAAGGAATCGATGGCAAGAATATCGGCATGGGAAACGAGAAAGCCCTGAATCAGCTGATTGCGCATCATTCCGTAATATTTAAACCGGCGAAATTGCAGGTGTGGGTGTCTACCAATCCATTTCAACTGGGACAATATGTTTGTTATGATCTGAATAAGGTTTTTGCGGAAGCGCCGGTTCTTAAAGAAAAGAAAGAACTGTATGAAAAAGAACTGAACATACCGGCTGATACATTTTTGTATTCACAAGAGTTTGCAAAGTTCAAAGCATACAAGCTGATGCGGGAAGCATTTCATATTGCGCATAAGCATAAACTGCAGGTAGAAATTGATAAGAGCAGAATCAAAGAATTTGTCCTGAGCAATCCGGAATATTGGGAAACATACTTTATTTTAGGAAATTATTATATGGACCAAAAGGATTACCAATCTGCAGAATTATTTTATGAGCAGGCATTGCAGAAAGAGATTACCACGGAGCAGGATGCCGATCAGGTAAAAGAGGTATTAAAGGAAATAGAAGAGCTAAGAGCAAAGGGGCTTATTCCGCTTCACAGTGTTTGTAAAGGAGCATGATAAAATGTGTTGAATTCGAAACTCACATTGTGCAGCGAGCGGATTTATAATAAAGTCACACACAGATTTGTAATTCGTATATTCGTAAAAATTCGTATTCGTAATGATTATTGGGATTGGAACAGACATAGCAGAAGTACTGCGCATCGGGAAAAGCATCGGGAATGAGAGCTTTAAGACGAAAGTGTTTTCAGTCGGCGAAATTGCTTATTGCGAATCGAAAGCAAACAAAGCGGAGAGTTTTGCTGCACGCTTTGCTGCAAAAGAAGCATTCTTCAAAGCCTTGGGGACGGGCTGGAGAGGCGGAATGGCGTTCAATGAAGTAGAAGTGGTGAATGATGAGATCGGGAAGCCAAGCCTCAATATCCTGGGCGCTACAGCAGAAATAGTAAAAGAAAGAAATATCAAAACCATTCATGTGTCATTGTCGCATGTGAAAGAACTGGCAATGGCAACGGTAGTGCTGGAAGGTGAATAGTCGGGAGAGCTTAGACAGGAGTTCGGAGACAGTTATGATGCTTTTACCTCTTCAACTTCATCACCTGTTTCAACGGATGTGTAGTTTTAACTGGATTAAAATAATTGCATTAGAAAAATCATAATGATCTGCGTTCCATTTCACACAGATTCGTAAATTCGCTCAGATTCGTTATCCCTACTTTATGTTACCAAAAATAGAAACACAATCACTCTCCGAACAAAAAAAATATCAGGAAACACAGTTGCCTGCTTTGCTGCAATATGTAACAGAGCGATCCAAATTTTATTCCTCCTTATTTAAAGAGCATAATATTGATATTGCCAAGATCAAAACCTTAGAAGATCTTCAGCAGATTCCCGTTACAACCAAAGACGATATTCAAAACAGGAACGACGATTTTATTTGCGTTCCTCCCAGTAAAATTATTGATTATATAACTACTTCGGGAACACTGGGTGACCCTGTTTTATTTCCAATGACCGATAAAGATCTGGATCGTTTGGCGTATAACGAATGCATCTCTTTTGAATGTGCGGATTCCACGAGTAACGATCTTTTTCAGTTAATGACCACGCTTGACAAACGTTTTATGGCGGGGCTTGCTTACTTTCTGGGAATAAGGAAATTGGGAGCCGGTGTGGTGCGTGTTGGCGGTGGAATTCCTGAATTGCAATGGGATACGATTAACCGTATCAATCCGACCGCTTTTGTGACAGTACCATCCTTTCTGTTAAAGCTTATTGAATATGCCGAAGCACACGGCATTGATTATAAAAATACTTCCATTACAAAAGCGATCTGTATTGGCGAAGCCTTGAGAAATCAAGACTTTTCGTTGACAACGCTTGGACAACGGATCAAAGATAAATGGGATATCAAGTTGTATTCTACCTATGCCAGTACCGAAATGAGCGCAGCCTTCACGGAATGCAGCGAGGGAAAAGGCGGGCATCATCATCCGGAATTGGTGATCGTAGAATTTCTGGATGAAAACAACAAACCTGTTGCCGAAGGAGAGGCAGGCGAAGTAACGATTACGACCTTAGGCGTTGAAGGAATGCCTTTGCTGCGATTCAAGACAGGCGATCTCTGCTGTCATTACACCGAGCCTTGCAGCTGTGGCAGAACAACGATTCGCCTGGGACCGATTGTAGGCCGAAGAAAACAAATGATCAAGTACAAAGGCACCACCTTGTACCCGCCTGCGCTCTACGATATTTTAAATAACATTGAAGGTGTAACGAATTACGTGGTGGAAGTATATACCAATGATATCGGAACCGATGAAATATTGATCCGTATCGGCTGTGATGTTGTTCCTGAAAATTTTGAGAAAGACATCAAAGATCATTTTCGCGCTAAGCTACGCGTTGCTCCACAAGTCAAATTTGAGGATGTGGATGTAATTAATAAAGTGCAGTTCCCCGAGCTCAGCAGAAAGCCCGTCGTGTTTTTTGATAAGCGATAGAGGGGGGCGCTTCAACAATGTAGGCGCAGGTCCATGTTTGATGTAAAAACCGTGTGCCTTTGATAAGGGCTGAATCAAGCTCTAAATGAATCCAAAAGATGTCCGTGAAAAAGATAAAAATAATACTATACTTTATTGCTGCCAGCATTTCAACCAATGCTCAGATCGCCAAAAGTGGCTACTTTCATCTTCTTTCCAATGGTGCTTTTCCCACTTCAGTAGTGCAGAATCTCCAGTCGCAGATTAATAACGAGTGGAAAGAACGTAATAGCTATAAAACTTCGGTCGCGCAAAAAGCTAGTCTGGATAGTACTATTTACAAGGATACATATTTGTACAATCTCCTTTTGAGTGGCGAAGTGCTTTACAACGATAGCGTCGGCAATTATGTTAATAGAGTTGCAACGGAGTTAATGAAAGAAACGCCCGATCTTCAACGAGGATTACAATTTTATATCATACGTTCTTCTGTGGTGAATTCCTACATTTTCGACCGGGGTTTTATCTTTATCACAACCGGCCTTATAGCACAGCTTGAAAGCGAGGAACAACTGGCCTTTATCCTTGCTCACCAGATTGCTCATTATACAAAGAAGCACACCACGGCGCTTAAAATGATGGAAAATAGCGCCCTGCACAACCGTAACGAGATATGTTATATTGATGAATATGCTTCACTAAAAGTGGCCTACTCCGAATCAGAAGAAAATGAGGCGGATGATGAGGCTTTCAAAATGATAAAAAGATCGCCTTATTCTCTTAAATCGATCAATGCAGCATTTGACCTCTATCATTATCAATATCTTCCATTCGATGATCAGGTTTTCGATAAGCGTTTTTTCGAAACGGATGATTTTAAGCTTTCTGATCTTTGGCTCTTAAAAGAAATAACACCCATCAGTTCCTATGAAACGAAAAAGGAGCTCTCGGATCAGGAGATGCTTTTTCAAAAACGAAGACGTCGCCTTGAAAGCTACATGGAGGAGTCCGAGCAGGGGAAGAAGAAATTTGTTTTACCAAAAGCTGCATTTATTAGTGCACGCGACAATGCCCGGTTTTCTGTTTGCACGGATTACCTTACTCGTCATGATTATGTGAATGCCATTTACTCGGCTTTTATATTATTAAAGAAAAATCCAGATAATGTGTATTTGCAGACGATCGTTTCTAAAGCCTTGTACGGGATTGCCATAAGGAAATCCGACAGGAAGCGAAATCC
The DNA here is from genome assembly GCA_036399275.1 of Bacteroidia bacterium. Taxonomy (GTDB): domain Bacteria; phylum Bacteroidota; class Bacteroidia; order 2-12-FULL-35-15; family 2-12-FULL-35-15; genus 2-12-FULL-35-15. The sequence continues at coordinate 16,822 of DASWNK010000164.1, forward strand.
CATTCCTTTGTATGTTAATGTCGCCGATGCCTACCAGCCTTCTTCCTATGAAAGTTACGAAGATCCGTTTTCATACGAATCGAAAGAGGGGAATTCGCAGTCGCTTTATTATATGTTTAACAAGATCGAAGCGATCGACCTGGATATATTGGCGATATCCTATACCTGGAATGCATATAAGAAAACAGGGAACAAAGTATTAAAGCCAATAGTTGATAGTCTGTTCAAAGAGCTTTTCATTTGCAACGGTATGCAAAAAAATGATTTTGCAAGGATTACAAGAGAAGAGTTGCGCGTTCAGGACTCCCTGGCAACTGCAAATGAAAAGTCGGATCCGAATAAATATGAAAAAATAAGGTCATTGCAGACAAAGCAGGAGCTAAATTCTATTAGCGATAGCCGGAAGTATGCATTTATCACATTTTTTAAAGATGATGAATTTCTAAAGCTGTTTCAAAAGAATCTGAATGCGTCCAACAAAGTTGTAACCTCCGAAAAAATAAAAACAGATCTGTCATTAACAAAAAAGCAGATAACCAAAGTTGTTATCGTTTCTCCGTTTTATAGCCAGTCGCCGTTTAAAATGATCAGCTTAAAAAAGGATCAGGAAAAATGCGAACAGCAAAGAGTAAAGTATATTAATATGCTTAAAAATGAATTAAAAGTATACAAGGTCGATTATCAATTTATGGGAGAGAATGATTCCATGCCGAAGAATATGGAAGAATATAATGAGCAAGCGGCAATCCATGCCTGGATTTTAGAAAGAGAACACAATGGAAGCAACCCTGACGCGCTTGTTTTAAATGTTGACCATCGCGAAGAGCTAGCCGGTAAGTATGGGACGCCTTATTTTGTGTGTTGCGGCATTAAAACCTTCAGTGATGCAAAAGGGCAGAGGACGGCTCAGGTATTTAAGGTGTATAATATTGTTAGCGATCAGCTTGTTGTATTCGATGTTAAGATAGAGAATTACATAGCGAATCCTGAAAACATGATGTTTGCCATCGCCAATTGCATTAAGGAGTTGGCCAAAATGCCCTGAACAAAGGTTATTCCGGTAGTGTGCTTTTGATAAAAGAAAAACGGCAAGCATGTATGTCATGCTTGCCGTTTTTCGAGGAAGAAATTCTTTCTTATTTTTTCAATTCCATTTTAATCATGCTGTCTTTTTTCCCTTTAGCATAAATTTCCAACATAAACACTTTATCAGCGGCCTCAAATATCCTTGAAGTCTTAAATTGAAATGCTTCTATCCCTTGTATATCTGTAATGTCGAAAATCGAATGCTTTTCGATCGCTCCTGTAACATCATCAATCTTGTAGGCAGTTAAGAATCCTCCATGTCCATCTTTGTGTCTTTCAGGTACATCATTTATACCCAAATCTGCGTTTTTAACATTGTCCAAAAAGAGAATATAACTTGCGTCCTTACCTTTCATATAACGAACACTCATTCCTCTTTTTTCCATAGGAGGCGTAGCGGTCCCAGCACCAATCATCATGCCGCTGGAAGCATCACCGCCTACCGCTGACTGCGTTTTAGGTAATTTTTTCATCCATAATAATTTGCCGCTTTTATCAAATTTAGTGGCAACGATATCTCCGTAGTAATATACATTTTTCATTTCGGTGATTACCATTTCTTTCCTGGTATATTGTTGTTCACCTACAATAGTTGTATTCCCATTGGCATCAACTGATACATCAATTAATTTCAAATCGTTTATCCCTGCTTTGCCGGTAGCTTCTCTTTTTTCATTCTTCTCCTTTGATCTTTTAGATTCATATTGATTTATCAATTCAATCGGGAATTCAAAATCATATTTCTGCAACACTTTTCCATTTTGATCCATTTTAAAATCTAATATACCATTGGTATTGAAACTGGTAACGCCTCCGCCATTCCAGTTATACATAACATCCATTCCCGATGCATAAAAACCTATGCAGGTCATATTGCCATCTTCGGTTTCTACAAGATTGAGCTGCTGAAAAACTAACTTTCCATCAATATCTATTTTATTTGTTTTTGTTTTTAAATCGCTTCCTATGTTTATTAGCTCAAATTGTTTAGAGGCATTGATGTAGGCTAACATATAGGCTTTCCCCTCTTTATTTACGCCATAAGCAAGGTTGTTCATTACTTTTTCCGTATATGGCATTTTTACTTCTCCACCCCATTGCTTTTCGAGTTTTGTATTAAAAACATAAAAACCAAGAACATCATAATTTTTTGCATCATTTTTTTCTTCAGGCTTCAATCGGTAACGGATAAGTATTTTAGAGTTGTCAAATGATTTATGAACTTCAAATCTGATAGGAATCCCCATGCCAAACATTGACATACCTGCAGGGTCTCCATAAGCACTAACGGTTACTTCTTTAGCGGTTGAGAAAAGAAGCTTCGGCTCTTCAAAAGTTCCATCATTCATATTTACTTCTCTGGAATATAGGTTTTCTTTCTTTGCCTTTTTATCGAATGAAGAAAATACATAAAATAGCTTATCGCCAACCTTCAATATTTTTTGAACCTTATTAGCCGGAGGAAAATCTTCATACATTTTGTTACTTAGTTCCTTCATATCTCCGATATCATATCGTTGTATGGTAACTTCTTTGCCTTTTGTTTTTACAGAAATAGTGTGTCCTTTTCCATCAGAAAAATACTCCTTGTTGCCTGCATCAACTACCTGGTAGGGAGTTCCGACAGTAACGGTAAAATCTTTTGATAATTTAACTTGAGCGAATGTTACTGTTTGAGCTAACAGTAGAACTAAAATCGAGAGTTTCATGTTTTTCATATTCATATAGGTTTTAATTTTGTGGCAAGGTATACATTTTCTACAAGAGTGTGGTAACTTATTGCTATGATTTTAGTGTATGTGAATGAAAGCAAAGTACGATACGTATGCTGATGATATCTTTGTATTAGTATACTAAAGCAGGTAAAGTCGTTGGAACAACGATGGCAAAAAAAGAATGATATGCCTTAAGAATATAATAAAAGACCGCTTCTGGCAACCAAACACGATTTTTTTATTACTTTGCGATCTCATAATCTAAAAACATCACATGAAAACAAGGCTTTTTACTCTCCTGATTAGCTTACAACTTATCAGCAACGGAATATTTTCACAGGGAAGTGGCCCTTATTCCATTCGCCATTCGGATGAATTTGAAGATTCCAAAGGTGTGCCTTTATCCCAGACAAATCCTTACGCTAACGGAAGTGTGCTGCTAACTTTTGCCAAAGGAGAAAAGCTTGACAAGATAGGCTTTCAGCTTTTTTCAAGCGGACTGGCTTTGGAAAGCAGTACGATGCCGAACGTAAAAGCATTGTTTCCCAATAAAAAATCTTATCTCGAAAGAGTCGTGGTCCTCAACAAGAAATCCTACATTATGGTGAAGGAGGTATTCAGAGAAACTAAAACAGAGGGCATCTCGGCCGTTGAGTTTTCTCCAACTTCACTGGAAATAAGTGGAGGAGCGGTAAAGCTATTCGAGTCTACCAGAGGTGTTTATGGCTATTCATCAGCCGCATCGAATGATAAAACAAAATTGTTCTACAAATTCCAACTTACTAACAGAGAACGGAAGGACATTCTTAACAAGGAACAATATGGCTTTTATATGTTTGATGAGAACTTAAAGCAACTTTGGGGAGGAGAATATGAAATGCCCTATTCAGAAGCGAGAATGAATACGTTGGATTACCAGGTGTCTCACGATGGTAAATTGTATTATTTAATACGTGTTTTTCCTGAAGAAAAAGGAGGCGATAGTCATTTTGAGATTTTAGTGTATGAAAAAGGCCGAGCTGGGCCGAAAATCATAGAGCTGAAAACAGAGGACTATTATCCTACAAGTACTTATTTGTATGAAGACAAATCAAACAATATTGTTGTTGCGGGCTTTTACTCAAAAAAAGGAAATCCTTCTATTGATGGAGCATTTATGGTGAAATTAGATGCCAGCGCCAATAAATTTACCAAGCTGGGTGGCGGCTATTACGAGATTCCTTCTGAGCTGATCAAAACGTTTATATCGGACCGGCAGAAAGAAAAAATGGAGAAGAAAGAGAAGAAGAATGAAGGCAATGAGAAAAAGGACTTAGGAATCAATAACCTGGAGATAAAAAACATCCATTTTCTCGACAATGGTTCAACGGTTATTGTTTCTGAAATTTATTATGTTGTTGTTACTACTACTTCAAATGGAAAAACAACCACAACGCATTATGACAGTTATGCCAATGATATATTTGTTTTTTGTATCGATGCCGCAGGAAAGCTTAGCTGGATAAGAAAGATACCGAAACGTCAGCACGAAGGAAGTTATGCAGGAAGCGGCATTTCTTTTTCTTCCGCTGTTAAAGGAAACCATGTGCATTTGTTTTATTTAGATCATATCGAGAATTTCACATTGAAGGAAGATGAGGCTCCCCGTATGCATCAAAGTGGAAGAGGGGGCTTTATTGCGGGGATTGATATCAACGAAAAGGGGGATGTGCTGAAACACAATCTCGGCGAAGCGGAGCAGTATGAAACCAATCTGTATGTTCGCCGGTTTGTAAATGGCAGGAAAAATAACATGGTTGCCGTTGAGCGAAAAAAGAAAAAAAACATGCTGTTTTCCATCGATATTAAATAAGCTGGATAAAAAGCTTCGAAACTCCCAATAATCGTATGTTGGGAGTTTTTTTGTATATTTGTTTACACACTATAACACACACTTCATGATTTACTCCACTCTCAAAAAGCGCCTGCTTGTTGGTGCTTTTTCTTTTTTGCTGCCAATCGCTTCACAGGCACAATATGCAACTGCTTATGCTCCATTAAAGTCCGTTGGTGCATTGCCCGAAGAATTTCTAAAAACTGCCCGTGCCTTATCGGAAGAAGAGTTGAAAACAATCGGCTATAGCCAGGACAGAAATGCGAAGCAGCAATTTGTAATGTCGAGCAACTATTACCTGAGAGATTTATTGTTAAGTGGCGATGTGCTGATCAATGACCCTCTTGGCAACTATGTGAACAAGGTGGCGGATGAATTATTGAAGGATGATCCGGAATTACGAAAGCAAATTCATATCTATGTTGTTAAATCGCCTGATGTGAATGCTCATGCTTTCGACAGAGGGTTCATCTTTATCAATGTCGGTTTGCTTGCTCAGCTTGAAAATGAAGCTCAGCTGGCCTATGTGCTTGCTCACGAAATTACTCACGTAGTAAGGAAGCATTCGGTAAATCAGTACATCGAGAATATAAAGCTCGACAGAGGGACGAGTACTTATGAAACAGGCTCCTACGAAGCAAGGGATATTGCAAAGTATCGGTTCTCCAAGGAAAATGAAACGGATGCCGATGCGGAAGGGCTGGTAAGAATAAAGGAATCGAATTACAGCGTGAAAGCATTAAACGGGGCTTTTGACGTATTGCAGTATTCCTATTTACCATTCGAGCTGGTAGATTTTAAGAAATCTTTTTTTGAAGATGAATACCTGATCCTTCCCGACACTGTATTTTTGAAAAAGATCTCAGAGATCAAATCAAATGATGATTACGATGACAGTAAAAGTACGCATCCGAATATCCGCAAAAGAAGAGCCGCTGTAGAACCTGATTTATCAGTAGCTGATGAAGCCAGCCGTAAAAAATACATCGTTTCGGAAGAAGAATTTAAAAAATCCAGGGAAACCGCCAGGTTTGAATCCTGCAGGCTTTATTTGATCGACAGAGATTATGTCAATGCGATCTATGCGGCTTATATTCTTCTTGAAAAATATCCTGAAAACGTTTATCTGAAAGGAGTCGTTGCTAAATCTTTGTATAATATCGCAATCAGCAAATCCGGATCTAAGCGTTATAAAACCAAATATGTTTACAGTACGAATAATAACGCGAAGCTGTCATCAAAAACATATTCTATTCCTGATTACGAAAAAATAGAAGGAGCATCCCAGCGCCTTTATTACATGCTGGATAATCTGGATGCAAAAGAGCTGAACACAATAGCTCTTTCCTATGCTTATCGTGCTCATAAAAAAAATCCGGAGGATGTAGTGCTGTCAATGCTTACTGATAGTTTATTTTCCGAAATGGTTAATGCCAATGCACTTTATTTAAGTGATTTTTCAAAGCAGACAAAAGCAGAAATAAAAGGCATGGATACCGCCGCTACTCTTGTTGCCAACGTTGATACCACTGCTGAAGAGAGTAAATATTCCAAGATTAAGAAGCAGCAGCAGAAAGTGGAAGTAGAAACAGATGAGAATTTTATTAAATACGCTTTTGTTGGGTTACTAAAAGATA
>DASWNK010000165.1:0-42739 GCA_036399275.1 Bacteroidia bacterium
GCTTAATCGAAATGAGTCGAATTAAAAAACGGCTCTTCATTTTAACAAGTTGGCTAGAACTAACTTATAAGGAAAGGAGGCAAACAAAAAATATAATTAAACATTAAATGCAGACCACTCTCATGAAGAGCCGTTGAGCAAAGCAAACCTTGAGGCTACATTGCAAGGATGAAATTACTAAAAAATTATTACAAAAACTTTAACATAAAAAATATGAAAAAATTATTAATAGTAGCAGTTATTTTAATGAGCACAACAGTGCAGATGTTTGCAGGACCGATAGTTACGATACGCTTTGAAATAGGTAGAGAAAGTATGGGCTGTAATAGATTTGGCATATGTGATCCAAGTGTCGATGTTGGTGGAAAAATGAGCTCGATGCAAATAGATGAAAACTCAAACATGCTCTTGATTAATATCAATAGCGAGCTAACTGCCGGAAAGGAACAATACTTTACGGGATCAACAGTTACATTCGAAGAAATAGAAATTATTCCTGCTGAAATCCAAAAAGCATTAGGCGCGAGAACTAATATAAACATTCCGGCAGGGTCATACAAACTGACTAAAACTAGATTAGGCTTTCAAATAAGCATCCCCCTATCTCAAACTCAAACATCTCAAGTAAGGTAACAATAAACAAAACTAACTGCAGAAATGCAGTTAGTTTTTAAATAATTTAAAAATGCGTACAGCAATAGTTATCCTCGCCCTTATTAGTCTTTCTTCCTGCAATTTCCTGCTTATGAAATTAACAGGAACAAAGCAACCAAAACAAGAAAACTATAATTCCATATATAAGTATGCAGCTTCATTGGGACTAGACCCCACCGCAGTTCTGTTTGCAAAGGATTCTATTGCATTTGCAAAAATCGGATTGGCATTTGGAGGATTTCAAAATATTCTAATATTTGATCGCAATAACAAATTCATTCCATATAGAACTGACACTAGCCATTGCAATGCGTCGGTAGACGATCTACTCGAACAAGTGTGCAAGATCTCTGAATTAAAGATAGAAACAGAATTAAAGATATGTTTAGACTCTTTGACTAATTTATTAGTGGATCCAAACCAAGGCGATTCAGTCAAAATTACTCCTCCATATGATTACATCATTTTAATGGATTTTGCGAAATATTTCGATGGTGTAAATAAAACCCATATCGGGCGTTGGAACAGCATACTCAAAAAAAACCATCAGACATGCATTGTAAAAACATACTTTGTCAACCTTGATTATCTCGACAGTTGGAATATGAAAAGTGAAATACCGAAAATGAAATTAAAGCCCGATAGACCTTAACAACAACTAACCGAAATACAATGAATAAAGCAATTGTCGCGTGCAGTCTCACAATTATCTCATTAGTGTATACTAGTTGCACACACCTATACATTTACAGCTACGGAGTAAGAAATCCTAAGACTGAAACAAGCAGCAGCATCATTTCCTATTTACAAAGCAAACAGTTAAATACCAAAGACAGTTACGCCTTACGAGATAGTATTGCCCTGAGAGTTTTCCATGAAAACGGCATTAGCATGCCCGAAATACAGTTCTTCGACAAAAATGGGTACTTAATGATTTACAGAGATGAGAAAAGATGTAATGACCAGAACGACAGCTTGATCAGCTTTTTGGATCCGAAAAATATAGTAAAAATAGATTCCAGCAATAATATACATGACTACATAAATCAACTAAGAACTCTGGAAGGCAATGTTGTAAGTGGGGATGAGTTTAAAAATAGCGATTACTATCTTATCATGTATTGGGCCAAATGGCTGGGGAAGGTAAATAGCATAAAAATGCGGGACTGGGAAAAAACTATTTCCAAAAAAGATAACCTCAAATTAAAAACCATTAAAGTTACAACTGATTACATGGACTTTTGGCACGTCCCTAAAAATGAAATGGTTAAAGTGTACAGTTTTCGAACTAAGATCACAGACAAAAAAAAGGAAAGGGAGCAAGAAAATGCAGATGGGAAGAAATAATTTGACACTGAACACAAAACTAATGATAAAACAATGAAAATAAATATCCCAGCTAAACTACTATTTCTTTGTCTGCATTTGCTGCCTGTAATAAATATGAATGGACAATTAATTACAATCGAATCATCAATGCGAAAAGATGATGGATCCAGTTCATTAACCAAAAAAGATAGCACACATCTGAAACCTTTCTCAGTAGACAATTTTGATAAAGAGATTTCCTTTAAGGAAAGAACGGAAATTAATTTTGAGCTTGTCAAAGCCGAAAACATAAAAGAATTATTTTCAAAACATAAGTACACTTGGGTGTTCATACAAGCCTCTGGTTGCGGACCATGTACAAATTCATTAAAAAAATATATAAAAACAATAGATTCTCTAAAAACAGAAGACATTAAAATTATTGTTATCAACCAGGATATTGCGGTAAAGCAACTACAGAAAAAACTATTTGGCGAAAACTACAATTACCAATCATACATCCTAGACCCCAAAATATATGGGACGGTTGAATTTAAAAAACAAGAACAATTCGTTAAAGAGATCACAAATAATGCTCCAATGGAGAATTATTCAGCTAATGGAGTTCCTGTTAATTTATTTTTTGATCAAAACGGAAATTTGATTTATTATAATCGCGCTAATGACCTGAACACTACAGTCATCAAAGAAATAATCGTCAAATGAACCTTTAACTTAATCAATAATTTTTATAAAAAAATCCTCCTCTGGATATGAAACAAATCATATTATTAGCATTAACAGCCTGTTCCTTGTCCTCTTGTAGCTTTCTTATAAAGAAAGCATTGGGAATTAAGGACCCTAAAATAGAAACCTATGAATCCATTAATGAATATGCTAAAACTTTAACAATTGAGCCGAACGAATTGACTTTCACGAAAGATTCTGCGAGCTACTTAGAGTTACATAATTTATTTAACGGCACACTTGAAATATTAATCTTTAATAAGTCAAAAATATATCTACCGTACAAAGACGATTCAATTGCATGCAACGGGCCTATAAGTTTAACTTTAAAAAATATTTGCAACATTGAATCAAGGCACGCACCAATCCGGAGAGAAATTAACTACGATAAACTCTTACATCTATTGGATGATCACAATAACGCTTTGGGAGCGCTGAACGACACAACAATTGACTTCATCATTTTTGCAGATTTCGTAAAATACTTTCCAAAAGCGAATACGCAACACATTATCGACTGGAACAGAGGATTTAAAGAACACAATGGCCATTGTAATGCCAAGATCATCTATGTCAATCTGGATTATATGGAATCCTGGGGAATATCAGAAGAGTCAATTCCAAGATTAAGGGTTACAGCAAACAGCAAAAATTAAATGACACAAAGGCATAATCTGATAAGACGCTATGCACGCTTATTATTTTTATTCTTTAACATACTAACGCTTCAGACCTTGTCGCAAACAGACAGCCTAAAAAGCAAAAGACATTTTAGTTTACCTAAGACAATCTCCTATGTCAATAATTTTTCTGCATCCTATGTAAACTATCAGAATTGGAAATATAATGGCTATAATAATTATTCTTTGCTCTTACGGACGAATCTAAATTATGACAGCATTGGGAAACCGTGGGAGACTCACATCCGCTTTAACGGCGAGCTGGGCTACATGAAGTTTGTTGATAGCATCTGGTATAAAAACAGCGATTACCTCGATTTTAGCACCGAAATCATAAAGAATACCAATAAACAATTTGAAAACATTTTTACTCTCTATTTTAACTCTCAATTTTTATCCAATTATGAGCTCTACTTTAATGACAGCGGTTATTATGCTAAACGCTGGACCTGCGGGTTCGGTAGCCCAATGAATATTGACTTGGGATATGGCACATCGTTTCATTTCTGGAAAACCTGTAGAATAAATCTCACGTTTGTTACACTTCGCACGTCTACAATGCCTATTCTGGATTTTGAATACCCCTACAACGAAAATGATCTTATTTACAAAAAAACACTTATTACATCTGAATATGGCTTAGGAATGCAAACCTATATCAGGAAAACATTCGGTAACAGACTGCGTTGGGAAAATTATTCACGCGTTTTTGCCAACGCCATCAACCGTTCCAAATTGGATATTGATTTCCGCAATCGTATCATCATCAATATTCTAAAACATTTCGATTTTATTATCGATAGCCGGATCCGATACATGCCCTATCCGCCGTATCGTTTTCAATTTAGAAATGAACTGATGCTGGCTTTTACCTTGGAGAAATTTTAAATTATGGCGAACACATATACTCAAATTTATATTCAAATTGTTTTTGCCGTAAAAGGCCGACAAAGCCTAGTACTTTCGACTTTTAAAGAGGAAGTTCAAAAATTTATCACTGGCATAATTGAAAAGCGAGATTCTAAGCTCATTGCTATATATTGCATGCCAGATCATACACATATTTTAATTAGAATGAAACCCACTACCTTACTTTCCGATTTGGTAAGAGATGTTAAAGCAGGATCATCGAAATTTATAAACGATAATAATTGGCTAAACAATAGATTCGAATGGCAAAATGGCTTTGGTGCATTTTCATACAATCATTCCCAGGTAGAGAATGTGAGAGCCTATATTAACAACCAGGAAGCGCATCATCAAAAAATAAAATTTAAGGAAGAATTTATAGATCATTTACAACAATTCGGCGTTAACTATCATCCTGATTATCTATTCGAATAATAACAGGCCGCCCCGCTGGGGCTTGAAAACATGAACGTAACCTTGGGGCTGTAGCAGGTCGCCCCGCTGGGGCTGTGATTTTTAAAAAAGGAATTTAACGTCATAACAGATCGAATAACAGAGAGGTTGTTAGAGCAGAATCAAATGAAACAATTTGCATAACACAACGGTAATATATCGTATAAATCTATCACAGCCCAGGGGCCTGTTTCGCAACAATTGAACAAATCAATTCACAACACAAGGGGTGGAATACATCGTATGAATACATATAGCAGCCTCAGCGGGCCACCTGTTATAGAAAAAACCACAAAGAACAATTACCATAAACCCCATCCCGAGGCTTCGGGAGGGTGACCTGTTATAACGTAACGCAAACCTCAAAGAGATCACTGTCACAGCCCCAGCGGGGCGACCTGTTATAACACAACAACAACGAACATAAACCCCAGAGGGTGACCTGTTATCACAACAAACAATAAAAACAACACGAACCCCATCCCGAGGCTTCGGGAGGGCGACCTGTTATAACACATGCTCATAACACAGCAATCCGAGTCGCCAACAATTGCATTCTTTCTCCCGGCATCCTATAAACATAAAAAATCCCCTGTTCACACAGAGGATTTCTTTTCCTTCAAACTTTATTTATTTAAATCCAATCACAATGGAAACACAGCCGCTTTTATCAACCGCTTCGGTTGCCGCTACCGGAGGCGTGATCACTTCCAGCGTAAGGTCCTGTGTAGCTTCCACATTAAAATCCCACATAATGGTGCCGTAGCCTTTGGTGGTAAACACCACGTTGCCTTCCGCATCCTTGATGTTCAACTGGATCTTGCCCAGCTGATCTTCGGCACTGATCAGCAAACGATATTCATCACCGAAATAAAAAGTGGAAGAAAGCTGTGTTTTGTCGCCACTCAACAATACCGTGCTGAACACTTGTTGGGTATTCAGGTATGGCTTAAGCTTGGAAATGTTCCTTTTTGCAAAACCATTGCATTGTGCAAATGCCGCTGTATTGATGGCTAATACAAGAAACAGGGTCCTGAAGATATTTTTGATTGTCATACGTTTTATGGTTTAGTGATCTTCGTTCTGATCGTTGCTACTAAGGAAGTGATCTTTTCAATCTGATCGGGCGTTAAGCTGTACTTCGCTTTACCGCCGATGGTCATTGTTTTTTTAGTGGTGTCCACCGTAGTGCTTGGTTTTTCCTCAGCAGCAGGAGCAGCGGATTCGTCGTAGATCGCTTTGATGCTTTTCAGGTCGGCCAGGATATCCGGCGCTTGTTCACCGCTGTTCACCGTGCTCACCAGCATGATCATATTACTCAAAGAACCTCTGAATTCGGCAACACGGCCATAGATCGCTTTGTTGTCTTTCACTGTTTTGGCAACCTGTGTTCCCACATACATGCCTTCAATAAAACCACCCGCCAGTACCAATACAGAAATGTGCGACTGGTCATTTTCTTTCAGAGCTTCATTAGAGCTTAAAAATAATTCGGAAATAACCTGCAGTAAGGAATCCTTATTGCCTGCATTTTTTTCCATGCGCTTCATCATGTCGGCCGAAAAGCTTGCTGTAATCCCCAGCTCTTCCGCCAGCTTTTTGGAAGCGGCGAGGTAGGACATGGTTTCCTGGGTTTGGTTAAACACCGCCGAATAGCTAAGATCCGCGCCATATACACCCAGATTCAGGGCTTTGCTGCTGGTGCTGGAATACCTGGATGCATTTTCCGTAGGGTTCAGCACTTTTTTATCGTAAGTGGCTCCTGCACGTTGCAGCATTTGTCCGAGCTGAATGGGAGAAGGAACCGAATAAAATGAATTGTCTGATTTGTGTTCGATCAGCGTGTCGGCCGGAATGGTATCGTTTGTTCCTTTGCCTTCAGTACCATCGCCGCAGCTGTATAAGGACAATGCCACCATAGCAACAATGCCTCCTTTTAAACTGAGATTTTGAATAATATTCCGCATCATATTAAATAGGATTTTGAAATGGTTTATTTTTAATTCTTACTCAAATATAGATAAAAATAACTGGGAATGAATTCCTGCAGCTTCTATTGTTGGATCAAGGGCTAGTATTAGTATATTTACTCAACCGATTTACAGCTCATGAACCTCCGATATTTTGTCTGCCTTGCATCTTTTCTCCTCCTTTCCTATAAGGGGTTGGGACAGCTCAGCACTGCGCAGGAAAAGAGTGTCGATTCCCTGAAAGCAATCATCGCCAGCCCTGTACACGACAGCCTTAAAATTGATGCTTACCAGGCCTGGGACGATCTTATTTATATTTTCGACCTTAAGCTGGACGAACAACTAAACCGCAAGATGATTGCGATTGCAGAAAGCAATCTTAAAAAAAGCACCTTAAATGCGGCTGAAAGGCACTCCTTCAAAAAAAGCCTGACGGCTACTCTCAATACCTTAGCGACTATCCACATGAGCAAAGGCGATCTGGATCAATCGATTGAACTGCAAAGCAAAAGCCTTGCAATGGCAACAGAAATGGGCGATAAAAAAGCAACCGCCAATTCGCTCAACAACCTGGGCGCCCTGCATGAGCACAAAGGCAATAGTCCGAAAGCACTTCAATACTACACAGAAAGCTTGAAATTACTGGAAGAGCTTGGCAATAAAAAAACGATGGGCCTTTTGTACAATAACATTGGCGTGATCTATTATCACCTGGAAGAATATGATAAAGCCATGGAGTATCATCTTCTCGGCTTAAAATTAAGACTGGAAACCGGCGATAAAAAAGGTGTTGGAATGGCCTACTTTAATATCGGCGGCTTGTACCATGTAAAAAAAGATTACGACAAAGCGATCGACTACATGAGCCGCGCCCTGAAGATCCAACAGGAAATGGACGATAAAAATGCGATGGCAACTGCGCTCAATAATATTGGCGCTGTGTACTGCGAAAAAAAGGAGTATGCAAAAGCCATGGACTATTTTGAACAAAGCATAAAAGCCGTAGCCTATACGGAGAATAAAGAGGACCTGGCGATGGCCTTGAATAATATCGGGAACATTCACTTTATACTGGGCCACTATGACCTGGCCAGTGATTATAATAACAGGGCTTTTGTAATGGCAAAGGAATCGAAATCCCATTTAATGATCAAGGATGCGGCTTTCTCGCTCATGAAGGATAATAAAAGAAGGAAGAATTTTGGCGAAGCGCTGAAAATGCATGAGCTCTATATTAGTATTATCGACAGCATCAACAGTGAGGAAAAGCTGAGAAATGTAATGCAGCAGGAAATGCAGTACACGTATGAAAAACAGAAAGCACTGGATGTAAAGGAACATGAAAAGCAGAGCGCTATTGCCGCCGAACAAAAAAACAGACAGCGCATCATCACCTACGCCAGTGGGACAGGCTTATTTTTCGTATTGCTGTTCTCCGCATTTGCATTCAACCGCTTGCGCCTTACCCGGAAACAAAAAAACATTATCGAACATCAGAAAAACATGGTGGAGCAAAAGCAGCTGGAGATCCTCGATTCGATTACTTATGCAAAACGATTACAGGATGCTATCCTGCCCACCGAGAGCTTGGTGAGGGAACATTTCAAGGAAGCTTTTATTTTGTTTCTGCCGAAGGATATTGTAGCCGGAGATTTTTACTGGCTGGAGCATAAAAATGATCTGCTCTTCCTGGCGGTTGCCGATTGTACCGGACATGGCGTTCCGGGAGCGATGGTGAGCGTGGTTTGCTCCAATGCGCTCAACAGGGCGGTGCTGGAATTCGGCATCACCGAGCCCGGAAAGATCCTCGATAAAGCGAGAGAGCTTGTATCGGAAACTTTCTCCAAAAGTGAAACAGATGTGAAAGACGGAATGGATATTTCCCTGCTCTGTATCAATAAAAAAACAAACAGCGTTGAGTGGGCCGGTGCCTACAATCCGCTTTGGTATCTACAAAACAATGAGATCAAAGAGCTGAAAGCCGATAAACAGCCTATTGGTAAAACAGAAAATCCTTTGCCCTTTACAACTCATACAGTGGATGTAAAAAAAGGTGATTTCCTTTTCCTTTTTACTGATGGCTTTGCAGACCAGTTCGGCGGAGAGAAAGGGAAAAAATTAAAGTACAAGCCGATGAAGGAGCTGTTGTTGAGAACATCGCTGCTGTCGGCTGAAAAACAAGACACAGAACTGAAAACAGCTTTTGAGAATTGGAAAGCAAACCTGGAACAGGTGGATGACGTGTGCATCATCGGCGTTCGCATTTAAAAATAAAACATGAAACGAATCATATATCTTTTATTTTTTCTTTGCTCTTTTGAGGGAATGTCGCAGGTAAATATCGACAGTCTGTGGAAGGTATGGAACAATACTGCCAATCCGGATACGGTAAGATTGGAAGCCATGGGGATCATCAGCTTCGACGGATATATTTATTCGAATTCCGACAGTGCTTTCTATTGTGCCCAGCTGCAATATAATTTTGCTAAAAAATGCGGAAATAAAAAATACCAGGCGCAGGCCTTGAACACACAGGGAACTTCTTTTTATATGAGAGGGGATCATGGAACGGCCATTGATTTTTACACGAAAAGCTTAAAAATCAGGGAAGAGATCGGTGATAAAAGAGGAGAAGCTTCCTGCATTAATAATATCGGCGCAATTTATACCGATCAGGGCCAACCGGAAAAAGCACTGGACTGCTACAAGCGGAGCTTAAAAATAAGAGAAGCGATCGGTGATAAAGACGGCATGGCTGCCTCTTACAATAACATTGGCGCTATCTATGCCGAGCAAATGGAAAATACTCTGGCGATAGAATATTATACCCGCAGCCTGAAAATCCGCGAAGAGATCGGCGATCAAATAGGAATTGGTACTGCTTACAATAATATGGGAAGAGTTTATACTTACCTGAACGATGTTAGGAAAGCAAGAGATTATTATCACCGCGGATTAGCGATAAGGGAACGCAATGGCGATGTGCGCGGACAGGCAATGTCCTTGTACAATATTGGTGTTACCTACGTGGAGGAGGATATTAATAAGGCCATTGATTACAATGAACGATCCCTTAAAATATCCAGAGATGCCGGCTTTGTTTCTCATATCTCCTATTCCAGTCTGGCTTTATACGAATATTATAAAAAAACAGGGCGCTATAAGGATGCACTTGAAATGTACGAGCTATACACTAAAATGAATGATAGCATTAAAAGTGAAAATAGCCAAAAAGAGGTGATGCAGCAGGAAATGCAATACACCTACGAAAAACAGAAAGCACTGGACGTAAAGGAACATGAAAAGCAGAACGCGATTGCGGCTGAACAAAAAAACAAGCAACGGATCATCATCTATGCCAGCACCACCGGACTGCTTCTCGTATTATTATTTGCGGTATTTGTTTTTAACCGTCTTCGCATTACGCGCAAGCAAAAGAATATCATCGAAGAGCAAAAAGGTATTGTTGATCAGAAACAAGGCGAGATCCTCGATTCCATCAATTACGCAAAGCGCCTGCAAGATGCCATTTTACCGCGCCAGAATTTAGTGAAGGAACATTTTAAAGAATCGTTTATTCTGTACAAGCCGAAAGATATTGTTGCCGGAGACTTTTACTGGCTGGAACAGAAAAACAACATGCTCTTTTTCGCTGTTGCAGATTGTACCGGGCATGGCGTTCCCGGCGCTATGGTGAGCGTGGTCTGCTCCAATGCCTTAAACAGGGCAGTGCTTGAATTCGGCATTACTGAGCCTGGAAAAATTCTCGACAAAACAAGAGAGCTTGTATCAGATACCTTTTCGAAAAGTGATACGGATGTAAAAGACGGAATGGATATCTCGCTTATTTGCATCAATAAAGAAACAAACGTCATTAAATGGGCAGGAGCCAACAACCCCCTCTGGTATCTGCAAAACAAAGAAATGAGGGAGCTGAAGGCGGATAAACAATCCATCGGGAAAACAGAAAATGCACTTCCCTTTACTACCCATACCATCGCTATCAATAAAGGAGATTCACTCTTCCTGTTTACCGATGGATTTGCAGATCAGTTCGGTGGAGAAAAAGGGAAAAAATTAAAATACAAACCAATGAAAGAACTGCTGTTGAATATCTCGGCGCTAAGCATGGAAGAGCAAAGCATAAAGCTGGAATCGGCATTTGATAATTGGAAGCTTGATTTAGAACAGGTGGATGACGTATGCATCATCGGTATCCGTATTTAAAAATAAAATATGAAACGAATAGTATATCTTTTATTTTTTCTTTGCTCTTTTGAAGGAATGTCGCAGGTAAATATCGACAGTCTGTGGAGGGTATGGAACAACACTGCCAATCCGGATACGAACCGTTTACAAGCGATGCAAAGGATTTGCATCGGTGCTTATTTATATTCCCAACCCGACAGTGCAAAAATATTAGCGCAGGAAATGCTGAGCCTTTCCGAAAAAAAAAATCTGAAAAAATATTCCATCTCGGCCCTCAATATCATGGGCGCCTCTTCTTCCTTACAAGCGGATAATGTACGGGGCATCGATTACTTCCGGCGCAGCTTAAAAATTGCGGAGGAGATCAACGACCTTAAAAGCATGGCTTCCTGCATCAACAATATAGGGGTGATCTATTTCGAAATGGGCAGCTATGAAAAGGCGCTTGAATATTATTCGAAGGGCTTGGTACTGAATGAAAAAATGAACAACCGCTCTGCAATTTCCTTATCGCTGGGCAATTTGGGGAATGTATATAAAAGTCTCTATCAATTTGATAAAGCGCTGGAATATCATACCAAGGCCCTGAAGATCTCAGAAGAGATCGGCGACCAGGACGGCATTGGCAATGCACTGCATTCTATGGGCGCAGCTTACCTTGAACTTGGTAATACGGAAAAAGCACTGGATTATAGCATGCGTGCAGTAAAAGTATATGAAGCTATTGATGATCAGAAAGGTGTTGTGGATGCAATGATCAACATCGGAATGGCCTACGAAAAATTGAATGATATTCCTAAAGCCACATCCTATTTCAAAAAGGTGTTGGAATTTTCTGAAGCAGGCGGCTTCGTTTCCATTACCAGGGAAGCTAGTCTTTCCTTATATGGAATCTATAAGAAAGCCGGCAAAAACGAGGATGCATTAAAAATGCATGAGCTTTACATCACTATGCGCGACAGCATTAAGAACGAAGAAGGTCAGCGTGAAGTGATGAAGCAGGAGATGGAATACAATTATGAAAAGCAGAAAGCGCTGGATGAGAAAGAACATGAAAAGAAACTGGCGGTTGCTGCTGAACAGGAGAAAAAACAAAAGATCACTACGTATGCCATTACCGCAGGGCTCCTGCTGGTTTTACTCTTCGCTTTGTTTGTGGTAAACCGCTTGCGCCTTACAAAAAAACAGAAAGAGATCATTGAACAGCAAAAAAACCTGGCGGAAGAAAAACAAAAGGAAATTGTGGATTCCATTAATTATGCGAAACGACTGCAGGAAGCAATTCTTCCGCCGGAACATTTTGTGAAAGCACATCTGCCGGATTCTTTTATTTTTTATAAACCCAAGGACATAGTAGCCGGTGATTTCTATTGGATGGAGCTTCTCCCGGATAAGACCATTCTTCTTGCTGCTGCAGATTGTACCGGACATGGCGTTCCGGGAGCAATGGTTTCCGTTGTATGCTCCAACGCATTGAACCGAGCCGTGCTGGAATTTGGAAAAACAGAGCCGGGAGAAATCCTTGATAAAACAAGAGAACTGGTATTGAATACGTTTTCGAAGAGCGATAAAGAGGTGAAAGACGGAATGGATATTTCCCTGGTCTCCATTAATAAAACTACCGGCGAATTGAAATGGTCCGGAGCAAACAGTCCGCTCTGGTATACCAGCAATGGGGAGATGAAGGAAATAAAGCCCGACAAACAAGCCATCGGAAAAACGGATAATCCTTTACCTTTTAAAACCCATCGTTTGCAATTGCAAAAAGGCGATTCTGTTTTTATGTTAACAGATGGCTTTGCTGATCAGTTTGGTGGAGACAAAGGAAAGAAGTTTAAGTATAAGCCACTAAAAGAAATGCTTTTGCAAAATGCTTCACTTCCGAAAGACCAACAATTGGCTCACATTGAAACAGCCTTTGAGAACTGGCGAAATAATTTAGAGCAGGTTGATGATTTGTGTATTATTGGTTTGAGGATGTGATAACAGGGCTCAGTGCCTATCCATAGGGAAGCCAGGCTAAATGGAAAGAAATAGAAATAGATTAATTGGTTAGGTAGTTGTCTACTTTAGTAAATAAGCATTATGCCGATAAAAGACATATAGAGTTAAGACAAATAATGATGTGAAAAGGAAAGACTTCATTCAGATCAGTTCGCCTGCTTGGATGGAAAATGCTTGTTCTTCCAGGCTTTCAACTTTGCATCGATGGGTTTCTTAAAAAAGAAATACCCGCCACCAATAATGAGGATATAAGGAATCGCCATCAGGTATAGAATTCCGGTATTCAATCCTCTTCCGATAGAACCACCACCATTGAGGTCGCTTTCAACGGAAGTCTTGCACATCGCACATTGCGCATACATACTTGCATTGCTCAGGAAGAGCATCATAAACAACAGGCAAAGGGACAGAACTCTTTTTGTTTTCATCTCTATAAAGATACTAAAATCAGAATGGATAATACGGTGAGATCATTACATAAACCACTACACCGGTAATCGTTACATATAGCCAGATTGGGAAGCTCCAGCGCGTTAATTTACGGTGCTTCTGTACGTAGGCTTCTCCACCCGGCTCCTGGGTTTTTAATCCGTAATAGAACGACAAGAGCACCAATGGCAATACCAATGCTGCAAGAATTATATGACTCACCAAAATGATCAGGTAAGTAGAACGCATCGGACCATCCACAGGATAAGTTGTTTCTTTTGCCATCCAATGATAAGTAATGTACGAAAGAAGAAATACAGACGATAAAACGAAGGTGATAATGTTCAGCTTTCTATGCACCGCAATGTTTTTTTCACGGATCATGTATAATGATAAAAGCAAAAGCAAGCTACAGGTTCCATTGAGCATCGCATTCAGCTTGGGCAGCTTGTAAACAAAATCAGGAATCATTTCCGGCACCGGTAAGATCTTTTTATTGAGCACAATTACTGCTACAAATACAACAACCGATACGGCCATTACAATTCTGAAAACTAATTTATCGCTCATGTTCATTTTTATCTATTCTGCGGCACTTCCTTTTTTCTTCTGGTTCTCTTTGATCAGGTATTCTGCCATCAATACTTTTATATCATCGATCAGCTCATTTACTTTTTTAATATTGGTGCCGTCGTAAATCCCACGGATGTGTTTCTCCTTATCTACCAATACAAAGAGTTCGCTGTGGATAAAATCATCCGGTCCGCCATCACCTTCCAGCGCATTCAGCAGGTAACTGTTGCGGGCCATTGCATACAATTGCTTTTTATCACCGGTAACAAAATTCCATGTTTCCGTATCGGCATGCACCATGTTAGCATAAGCTTTCAATACCGGAACAGAATCATTTTCGGGATCTACCGTATGCGAAAGAATCTGTACTATTCCTTTGGTGTATTTGAATTTATCCTGAACACGTATAAGCTCAGTGGTCATTTTCGGGCAAATAGTTTTGCAGGTGCAGAAAAAATAATCTGCTACATAGATCTTGCCTTCATAATTTTTATCGGTAATGGTTTTGCCATCCTGGTTGATAAAGCTGAAAGGAGCAATCGTATGATAAACCGTATCCTTTCCATTTTCCGCCAGAGCCTTTTCGCCGAAATATTGCAGATGGATAAAATTGGTTTTTCCAACCGAAAGAAATACATACAATGCCGAAGGAAATGACAAGAGAAAAAGCAGGATCAATAATTTCCTTTTCATGTGGAAGGTTGTTGGTTGGGAATGGAATAAAGTATTCCGGACACAAAAGTACAAACAAAAATGGTCCCGCAGTAATTGCGGGACCATTATATAATGTTAAAATTTCTATTTTAGTGATGTGCTTCTTCAGCAGGCTTCGCTTCTTCTTTATGTCCTTCCGCTTCGTGTCCGTCGTGTGCTCCCGGAGCAGCTGCATCATGATGTTCGTCGTGATGAGGGTTTTTAGCGGCTTCATTCAGCTCGATCTTCTGGTTAACAATTATATTATCCATTTCATGCTTGTGAATACGGGAGTAATTTGCTTCTTCCACAATGATCCAAACCAGGTAAAGGATGAAAATAGTATAGGGTGCAAGAACACTCCATTTCATTACTTTTTTCTCATCACCTAAGTGCATAAAGCTGAACACAATGAAAAATGCTTTCCCGATTGTTAAGCCAATGAAGATTACTTTCAACATTATACCGGAAGTACGATCGTCATTCAACAAGCCCCATGAAGATGCCTGAAAACCAATGATAAGTTCTACAATGGTAACACCAAGCATAATCCAGAAAACATTCCATAATTTTCTGCGCTTTTTCTTTCCTTCTTCTTCGCTGTGATGAGCCATTAGCTCATACTGTGGGTAATCATCGTGAAATTCTGACATAACTGTTATATTTATTATAAAAATCTAATATCTCAAATTTAATATCTCAAGTCTACTGTTACAATAAGTAGAAGAAGGTAAATACGAATACCCAAACCAAATCCACAAAGTGCCAATATAAACCGGTTTTTTCGATCATTTCGTAATGTCCGCGTCTTTCATATGTTCCTTTCAGTACATTAATGAAGATGACAATATTGATAATCACCCCGCTGAATACGTGGAATCCGTGGAAACCGGTAATGAAGAAAAAGAAATTGGCAAACACAGGCAATCCATACTCATTGGTTTGCATGTTGGCACCATAAAATGTATCAGTTACCCATTCGCCGTCTCTGATGAAATTACGAACAGCACCATGATCAGTTCCAACAATGAAGTGATACCACTCCCAAGCCTGAGAACCTACGAACATAGCTCCACCAATGATGGTCAGAAATAACCACATGGTTACTTTTTTTCTATCGTTACGATGTCCTGCTTCTACTGCCAGTACCATTGTAACGGACGACATGATGAGGATCAACGTCATTAAACCTACGTATGCCAAAGGAATATGTCCTTCATAAAAAGGAAAGTGAGTAAACACATCACCTGGATTCGGCCATACTTCCGGGTGCTTGTGGCGCATAAAGCCATATGCACATAATAAACCGGAGAACGTTAACGCATCGGATACCAGGAAAAACCACATGAATAATTTTCCGTAACTAACGCCGAATGGGGATTTTCCACCATTCCAGGCTGAACCTGGATCTGTTTCTGCTACTGCGTGACTTGACATACTTTTTGAATAATTATTGATCTCTGTGAAACGGATCGGTTAAAACTAATTTTCGGGTGCTAATATGCAAAATATTCTCTTAATTCTCAACGGACGAATAATAAAAATAAAAACAATAATATCCACAAGAGGTCCAGGAAATGCCAAAAGATCGCGCAAAGCTTTAGTCCCAGGAGGTTTTCGGAATTATATTTTTTCATGGAAGCTTTGATGGAAACCACTATCAATGCGATTAAACCGCCTGCCAGGTGGGCCATGTGCAAGCCGGTTAATGCATACATGAAGGAACCCGCTGCATTGCTGTCCCTGCCTGCAAAAAAGACCTTTTGGTCCACTAAAATACCCCAACCCTGAAACTGACATGCAACGAATGCTATCCCCAGCAAAAGCGTAATCAGAGCGCCCAGCTTTACATTCCTAAAATCGTTCTTTTTAGCCGATGCGAGCGTCCAGTTCATAGTAACACTGCTCATGATGATCACAGCAGTGCTGATGTAAAACATCTGCGGAAGCTCAAACTGCAACCAATCGCCCTTTTCCATTCTTACCACATAAGCGCTGGTCAATGCTCCGAAGATCATAACCATGCTACCCATCGACAGCCAGAGCATCGATTTTGATACTTTTTCCTTTAGCTGGCGTTGCTCTTCTGCCTCTATGGCTTTTCTCTCGGCCGGGCTTAAATTCTCGTCTCCCCCTGTTATATTTTCCATTGCTAGTGTATTATCCATAAAGTACTGCTAATTGTATGGCCGGTAAATAGAAGAAAGAGCCGAACATTAGCTTCCGTGCCGCTTCTACCGTACATTCCCTGTATAAAATGTATGCCTGATATAAGAAATAAATGCTGCAAAAAGAGATGACCAGGGAGGAAACGGGCCCGGAAAAATGGAACATTACGGGCATTAAGCTGATCGGATAAAGGAACAATGTGTACACCAGTACCTGGAAAGCGCTGCTTTTATCGCGGCCACCCGGAGATGGCAACATCCGGAAACCGGCTTTTTTGTAATCATCATCCAATACCCAGGCGATGGCCCAAAAATGAGGGAATTGCCAGATGAACTGCCCTACAAACATGATCCAACCGATCAATGGCACTTCGCCAAAGCCTTCCGTTGCTGCTACGCATCCAAGCAAAGGAGGTATAGCGCCAGGAAAAGCTCCGACAAATACGGCAAAAGGGGTTACCCGCTTCAGCGGTGTATAAACAACCGTATAAAGCAACAAGGCCAACAGGCCAAGGATTCCGCTCAAAGGGTTCATAAAGATCCAAAGGATAGAAACACCTGCAATTCCTGTGATGCTGGCCAGAAGAAGGGCTTCTGTCACACTCATCCTGCCTTGTGGCAATGGACGGTTTTGGGTGCGGTTCATCAACTTATCGAGGTCGCGTTCCAAAATCTGGTTAAAACCATTGGAAGCGCCTGTTACCAGGAAACCTCCCAGCACCAGCCAACCCATTTGGGCCCAGTTGATCTGAGGTGTCACCGCCACATAACCGATTGCTGCTGAAAACACCACCAATGAAGCCAATCTGAACTTCATAAACATGGCATAATCACGCAACTTACTAGGCTGGGCAACTGATTTTTCGATGACGCTGATGTTTTCGGTTTGCAAAATGAGGGCTTTCTTTGAAAAGCACTGCAATTTTACCAAATATTATGGGAAAGAGAAAGGGAAAAATGAGAATTTAGACTATTTCTAAATTACGGGGGATAAACTCGTATGCTGTCGAGCTTAGATACTATAATCCTGCTAGAGTAATCTCGCTGAATCATTCATTTTTAGTTTTATTTAATCGTTTTAAGGTTTTACATGATGAAACTGAGTTTCATCATGCATTCGCTTTGTTTTTGCTTGCATAAACAAAGGTTCATTAAGCGGAAGCTTTGTTTTTGTTTAATGAAACTTAGTTTCATCAAGCAGAAACTTTGTTTCACGAAGCATTTACTTAGCGATCTTAAGCAAGAACTCAGCTTCTTTATGCAGAAGCTCAGTTTCATCAAGCATAAACTAATTTTAAGAATGTAGTCGTATTCTGAAACTTACGAGGGAGTATTCTAATAGCTGTCTCTATTCAAGCGCCGCGGATTCAGGAATATGGATCCGACTTACAATTTAGCGCAGATCGAAAAGAATCGGAGTAAATCTAATAATCACTATACAAATTACACAGATCGGTTTTGATCCCGATGAATACAAAAGGAATTTGTTTGGTAGTATATTTTGTCTGCTGAATTCTATCGGCAATACCCAGCTCCACTTTTAAATTCATGCGTGTATCCAGCATATACGCTGCACGCAAAGAAGCTGTGATCAAGGTCGTTTGAAAACCCTGCGTGGTATAATTGCCGTAATCATTTGCCCGCTTAGCATAGGAAACAAAAATGTTTTTCCCAAAATCGGTTCCTGCACTGTCGCCGCCATACACCGCGTAAACGCATTTTGCTTCAATAAACAAACGTTTGTGACGGTAATTTAAAAAGCTGGCCGACTCCACGAAGTTCGCTCCCAATGGATGCGCCAAAGGCTGGTTCAAGTGTCCGTAATTTTGCTGCACACTTCCGTGCGCATAGGTAAAAGGGCGAACATAATTGAATTCCGTCTGAAAGTTCAAGTTGCTGATCTTAAACAAATCGAAGCTCTTAAAACCTGCCTGGAAAGCTTGTTTATTAGCCCACCAACCCTTCTGCGCTTTTACTTCTTTCAATAAAAATTCATCCAATAACAATTGCCCGTACAACTGCTGTTTCTTAAATAATTTAATTTTGAAATCAAATCCAATAAAAGCATTGTCACTGGAGCCCAAAGAATATTCCGTCGGCCGGAAAAACATGATCGGATTTAAATAATTCACATCATAACCTCTATATCGGGTACTGTCGGAACCCTGCCAAACAATGGATTCGAATAATCCTATATTGATGCGTTTCGTCGCATTCCATCCCAGGTGATGAAAAGTCGCGTATTTATTCAGCCAGTCTTTCTTAAATCCTGAAGGATGTGTTGCATCTTTCATGATGGTAAATAAATTCACATAGCTTAGCTTCCAAACATTGGTCGTAATTTTCAGGTAAGGATAGGGTGCTGCAACATCCGACAGAAACAAGGAACGGTAGCCATCGCCCCAGAAATGTTTGTCGTGCCCCAATTGAAAATTAAATATTTTATTAGGCGAATAAGAAACATAACCTGAAAAATACTGATAGGCATATTGAGGATGGAGAGAATCATTTTTTGACACATACGCATATCCCATTCCCGGTACAACGCCGCTATTTCGGATGATGGAATCGGTATAGGAATTATAAATCCCTTTGCCACCCATAGCTTTAAAATTCAACGCAAACTTATCTTTCCAGAACACCAATAAATTTCCACCAATGGCAAGATTGCTTGTGGAGTAGGAAGGCGAAGAAAGATCATAACCGGTTTCTGCCACCATCAGTGGATACACCTCTATTTGCCCCTTGGCCTTTTTATCTTTCTCTTCTGCTTTTGTACCCGCCAGCAAACGCGGAAAAACGGCAGAAGAATCTTTTATGCCTTTTAGTTCCTGGAGACGGTAAGGCTTGGCAAAGGTTTGTGTGTTTTCGTTTTTACTATTATAATAATTATCAATGCCCCATAAAAAGTCCCGGCTGAGCGTATAATTCCATTGCTGCGAAAAGCCTTGCCAGCTTATCAACAGAAAGATACCAATCAGGAATACTATCGGTTTTCTTTTATGCATTTTCTTTCACTGTCCGGTTTTTCTTCTTCTTTATAAAAAAGGGAATTTGCGCCAGAGTAAGTGACGCTCCTGCCACAATCATCAATATGTAATTGGCATTTATATTTGTAAACGACAATCCGATGGTTAAGGTGATGATAAAAATATTTACGAAATAAACGGTCAACACTGTGCCTTTGTGTGACAGGCCCAGATCAATCAAACGATGATGAAGGTGATTTCTGTCGGCTGAGAATGGCGATACGCCGCGAACAGCACGATAGATAAATATCCGCAATGTATCCACCAATGGGTAAACCAGCACCGCCATAGCAAAAATGGGCTTTGAAACATGCAGCACAACAGTATTCTCTATGTTGCTCACATCATAGTCGATGACTTTGATTGCGAGTATACACACGATCAAACCAATGGTAAGCGAGCCTGAATCGCCCATAAATATTTTTGCCGGAGAAAAGTTAAAGAACAGGAATCCAAATAATGCACCGGATAAAGAGAATGCCAGGCAAGCCATTGCGGGATCACCAGCCATTGCAAACCAGCAACCGAAAGCTGTGGCTGCGATCAGGCCTACACCGCCCGCTAAACCATCTACACCATCAATCAAGTTAAAGGCATTTACTACCACAATGTACGTGAACAAGGATAAGAAAACGCTGGTCCACAAAGGAAGCACCTCCAGACCAAACAAGCCATGCATGCTCACAATTTTGATATCGGCCATGAGCACCAGCACCATTCCAACCAATACGTGTGCGACTAGTTTTTTAACAGGTGCTGTTCCGATGATATCATCCTTTACGCCTACAAAAAACATTACCAGTAAAGTCGACACAATGAATTTATAATCACTGATGCTTTTTGCCAATTGAGGATATTCATGGATCTGCTTATCAGGAAACCATAGCGAATAGGAAAACAATGTTCCTGCAAAGATAATGATCCCGCCAATGGTAGGAACCATCCGAGTGTGCAGCTTTCGAGTATCGCCCGGCGCATCGAACAACCGCTTTAATATGGCCACTTTTATTAAAGATGGCGTTGACAACAGTACCACAAAAAAGGAAGTAATGAATACCAATATTAGAAACTCCATAAACCCCTCCCTTCTGCCTCTAACGGCAGCCAATGCTTGATGTAATTAAATAGCTTCATATTAAAAGTCATAATAAAAATTAGCAAGCGATGTTCTGATTCCGAAATATACGAATTGTGTTTTACTTGTCGCTTTTTCTGTTCGCTCGGTTCTGTTGGAAATACCGAGTACAATATTAAAATTGGTGGACGCATTTACCAGGTAGCCAATGTGAATGTCCTGATAAGTAATGGTTGTTTTCAAGCCCTGAGTTGTTTCGATGTTTTCGAGTTTTTGTGTAATTGGAAATGCATTATCTGATTTAAAAATATTTCCTCCGAAGTTATTCGTTAAGCTATCATTTCCTTTTACCGCATAATTCATTTTAATTTGGATGAAAAAATCTTTGAAGCGATAATTCACAAAGCCGATCGCTTCATTGAAATTGGCACCCAAGGGATGAGCCAAAGCCTGATTATAATGCGTATAACTCTGGAAAGCGTTTTCGGCAGCATAAGCATAAGGTCGCACACTATTGTATTCTGCCTGGATATGCAGGTTTTTAATGGTAAACAAATCGAAGTATTTAAAGCCAACCTGATAGCCATTCTTCTTGCGAATATCACCACGGCCTTTTCCCGAATAAGCATCATCAAGCATGTATTGCCCGTATAGCGAAATGGATCCGGTGATCTTTAGTTTCATGGTTGCGCCCAGCAATACATTGTTTTCATTATGTAAACCGTAGGCCAGTGCATTTACGCCAATCACCGGATCAAAGGTGTTGAAATTGGTATGCTGGCGATTGGTAGAATCGGCGGCTTCCCAGATCATGCCTTGAAACAAGCCCAATTGCAAACGTTTAAAAAGGTTTACGCTTAACAACTGAAAGCTTCCGATCTTTTTCTGAAACAAACGCTCGACATATGGAGGCGTTTTCACACCACCATTAGTAAGGTTCATAAAAGAGGTGTAGAGATTGGTGTATTGGATGTTTTTATACGTAGTGGTTATCCTTGCATAAGGATAATTAAATGCATTGTCCGAAAGCAGCAGCGAACGATAGCCATCGCCGACAAAATGTTTTCCATGCCCCACTTGTATGTTCAGTATTTTAAAGGGGGAATAAGAAACATAACCGGAGGCCATTGCATAATCGTATCCGTTGGCTTTGAATTTTTTTGCGCGTCCTTGCCCGGGAATCACGTCATACTGGTAATTGGAAGTTTGCGGAAACAAGTTATTAGTCCCGGCTATATACGTATCGATATATTTGGCATAGGTTGCCTGGTTTTCATAAAAAGATGTTTCGAAGGAAAATTTATCGCCGATATCACCACGCACTAAAAATCCACGCGTGTTTTTATATAGCTTTTCTCCACTGGTATCTGCGAGATCCATGCCTCCTTCAAAATTGAATAAAGGATCAATAGTTAGATAAAATTTGTCGGCGGAATCCTTAACAATAAAGAGACTTTCGCGTTTTATCTTTCTGTATAGTAATGGCCCGTTGCCATAATTATAAAGCCGCTGTGGGGGCGAATTATGGGAATTAAGACTTTTTATTGTTAAGCCCTGGTTCTCTATAAAAGGCTTAAAAGATGTGAAACTAATATTTGAATCTTTCAGGTAGAATTTCTCTGCGTACAATGTCCACGCTCTGTTCAAGGGTAGATTCTTCTGCTGTGCCATGAGCAGTGTTGGAAGTACTAATAATATGCAGAGTAGTTTTTTCAATACAGAGGGCACAGAGTTAAAAGGAGTTGCACAGAGGCAATACTCATTTTCAAAGAGTTTTTAATAATTGTTCCGCATTCAAATTACCGTTGATCTTCCTTCTCACACCTTGAATTAATAAAGGAACGTTAAAATTAATTAGCAAACCCAATTTTTTATTCGAAAGCTTCAAATAAGTTACCAGCTGAGCTTCATGAATTGGCAGTATTCCGTCAACCGCCTTTAATTCCAAAACAATCCTGTTCTCTACTAAAATATCTATAATAAAATCTTTCTCTAATAGTTCACCTTTAAAAAAAACAGGCAACCTTACTTGACTTTCCACTTGCATTCCGCTTTTCTTCAATACCGCTATTGTGCAAACTTCATATACCGACTCCAACAAACCGGGACCAAGTTCTTTATGAACATCAATACAAGCTTCAATTATTTTCGCACTCAAAAAATTATAATCCTCCTCAGAAAAGCCCATATCGTCTTTTTCTTTTCGTTTTATATTACGCCCATTGAATTTTGTAAACTCTATTACTCTTAACTCTGTGAAACTCTGAAAACTCGGTGTACTCTGTGTTGAAAATCTGTGATCTACTCCAGCTTCTCTTTTACTTCCGCATAAACTCCGTTGATTCCTTGCTCCAGTTCAATTCTATGCTTCCAACCAAAAGAATGAAGCTTACTCACATCCATTAATTTACGAGGCGTTCCATCTGGTTTGCTCGTGTCAAATTTCAATTCTCCTTCGAAGCCAACAATCTTTTTTACCAGCAATGCAAGGTCTTTGATACTGATATCATCGCCTACACCAATGTTCACTAAACCCGGTTCGTTGTAATTTTGCATCAGGTAAAAGCAGGCATCAGCCAGATCATCAGCATGTAAAAACTCCCGCATTGGCGAGCCCGTCCCCCAGATCTCAACACTTGCTGAGTTTTCCTTTTTTGCCGTATGAAACTTGCGAATCAACGCAGGCAATACATGTGAGTTATTCAGATCGTAATTATCATTCGGGCCGTATAAATTGGTAGGCATCACAGAAATAAAATTGCAACCATATTGTGCACGGTATGCATCACACATTTTTATTCCAGCGATCTTTGCAATAGCATAAGGCTCATTGGTTGGCTCTAACAATCCTGTGAGCAAATACTCTTCTTTTAACGGCTGAGGAGCCATTTTAGGATAAATGCAGGAAGAACCCAGGAACATTAATTTTTTAACACCATTTAGATAAGCATGATGAATCACGTTGCTTTGAATCATGATGTTCTCATAAATGAAATCAGCACGATAGGTATTGTTTGCAACGATTCCGCCTACTTTAGCTGCTGCTAAAAAAACGTGATCAGGCTTCTCCTTTGCAAAAAAATCAGCAACAGCCTGCTGATTTCTAAGATCTAATTCTTTGGAAGAACGGGTAATGATATTTGTAAACCCGTCTTTTTGCAATCGCCTTGCAATGGCAGAGCCTACCATACCACGATGGCCTGCAATATATATTTTATCTGATGTGTTCATCTTCTTATTCGTGAAAATTCATTACATCATGTCCGCCATCCAGCAAATACTTATCTCTTTCAAATAATTTCACATCACAGGTAACCATTTCGCTTACCAATTGCTCCAAGGTATGTTTTGGTGTCCATCCCAATATCTTCTTTGCTTTGGATGCATCACCGATCAGCAATTCCACTTCCGTCGGACGGAAATAACGTGGATCTACTTCAACCAATAGTGCGCCATTGGCAACATTGTAACCTTTTTCATCCACTCCTTTGCCTTCCCAACGGATAGTTATGCCTACTTCAGCAAACGCCAGGTCTACAAATTTGCGAACCGTAATTTTTACGCCGGTTGCTAATACAAAATCATCGCCTTCCTTTTGTTGCATCATCAGCCACATGCCTTCCACATAGTCTTTTGCATGTCCCCAATCACGTTCAGCGTCCAGGTTTCCAAGAAACAGCTTGTCCTGCATTTTCAAATGGATCTTTGCCACCGCGCGGGTGATCTTACGGGTTACAAATGTTTCACCACGCAATGGACTTTCATGGTTGAATAAAATCCCATTACAAGTGTACATTCCATAAGCTTCACGATAATTTTTCGTGATCCAGAAGCCGTATACTTTCGCTACACCATAAGGTGAACGCGGATAAAAAGGTGTTGTTTCTTTTTGAGGGATCTCCTGAACATAGCCATACATTTCGGATGTAGAAGCCTGATAAAAACGGGTCTTCTTTTCCAGCTTTAAGATACGAATGGCTTCCAGGATGCGCAATGTTCCAATCGCATCAGCATTGGCAGTATATTCGGGCGAATCAAACGATACTTTTACGTGTGACTGAGCAGCAAGATTATAGATCTCATCCGGCTGAGTTTCCTGTATGATACGAATAAGGTTGGTAGAATCGGTCAGATCACCATAATGCAGGAAAAAATTCACTTTTTTCTCATGCTGATCTTTGTATAAATGATCAATACGACCTGTGTTGAACATGGAGCTTCTGCGCTTTATTCCATGTACTGTATATCCTTTGCCCAACAATAATTCAGCTAAATAAGCCCCATCCTGGCCTGTAACTCCTGTTATCAATGCAACTTTACCCATAGTAAAAATGTTTAAATTAGTATGCAATAATACAAAATTATCCGCTATAAAAAACAGAAAAACCCCGCTCCGGAAGGAAGCGGGGTTTTTGCCGTCTTTGAATTCTTATTACTTGGTAATAGTAATTTGCTTAACAGCACTGCTATTCTCAGAGATTACTCTTAATGAGTAAACACCTGGAGCAAGTGTTGAAAGATCAATGTTGTTTTTAGCGGAAGAAGCTTCTGCTGAATAAACCAATTTACCAACTACGTTGTACACTTGAATAGAAGCTTTTTGAGCTGCATTTAATTCAACCGTGAACAAGCCGTTAGAAGGGTTTGGATAAACGCTCAAACCTGCTGCTGCAACAGAAGCATTGATATCAGTTGAAAGGATAGTAACCGTTTGGCTGCTTGTAGTTGTGTTACATGGGCCGGTAATTGTTAAAACAACGGTATAAATTCCCGGCGCGTATGTATGTGAAGGGTTTGCTGTAATGTCAGCAGCTGATCCATCACCAAAATCCCATGAATAGGTAGTTGCTCCTGTTGAAGTGCTCGTAAAAGCGATCAACGGGGAACCTGACGTATTTTGAGTAAAGGAAGCAACAGCATTTGCCTGAACATTTAAATATGTTTCTTTTGCATCAAGACAGCTTGTGAATAAGCCGCCTAAAGTGTAAAGGGTAACAGTGTCTAATCCGGAAGCAGGGTAAGTATAAGCAGCATTTGTGCTCCACTGTAATGGTGATCCATTACCCATATCCCATGCATATACTGAATCCGGAACACTATTCCAGAAACCGTTGAATGAGCCATAGTTAAACATACGGTTGCTTAAAATAGCTGTTGGTGTAGTCGTGTTGGTAAACGTCAAAGCTGTTCCTAAACACATTGTTGTTGCAGCAGGAGACATTGTATAATTCGTTGCGATACTATGAGAAATGATCGGAGAAATAAGACCTTCAAGATCCTGTGCAAAACCATTTACCGGATCAAGATTTTGATACCATACACCGCCCCAGGTAAGATATCCAAGACCTTCACCATACGTTGCTGCAGCAGCATTATTTGTATAAATCTGCATTGTATCGGTTAAGGAAGGATTAGTAACAACTACCGCAAAATTCGAAGTTATAGAAACAGGTGTAGTAAAAATAACCTGTCTGAAAGCCCCGGTTGTTGTCATTACACAAGTTCCTGTAGCTAATGGCGCAAGCGGCTTATATGTAGCATCTACCGAAAACAAGGAAACAACTGCAGTAATTGTTTGTGCAGGATTTGGAAAGTCTTTTACTTTACCATAAAAATCAATTCCTGTGATCGTTGCAGGAGCACTTAAAGTGAATCCCTGAGACATCCCTTCATTTTGAAGATAATAGGTCGTGTAAAAAACAGGAGATGGTGTACTGTATAATTCAACTTCTTTTAAATACGTATACAAAGCAGTATCGGGTCCGCAAGTAATGTTGCGATCCATTGATGCGGCCGGCTTAACTCTGGTTGGGGTATCAGTGGCTAGGCTAAATTGACGCGGAGAAGCACCTTGAGCAAATGCGCTCATTCCCATTGTTAAAAATAAGGATGCAAATAGTAAATGTTTTTTCATTTTTATATTTTTTTAAAGGTTAAAATCTAGGCGCCAAAGATACAAATAAAATCTGTTATTGATACCGCTCCAAAGGAATTTCGACGGGCTTACTGAACAATAAACCAGTTATTCAGCAGATCCAGTTTGTTGTACAAAAGTGTTTGGTTGCTGGTGTAGTCAATTACCCGCTTTCCTGCGCATTCGCAAATAGCCTGGCCAGCAGCCGTATCCCATTCCATCGTAGGAGCAAAACGGGGATACACATCAGCGCTACCCTCCGCTACCAAGCAGAGTTTAATAGAGCTTCCCGAGGAAATAAACTCCAGATCCTTGTGCGCTAATCTCAGGCCATCAACAAACATTTCTGTTTCTTCCGACAGGTGGGAACGGCTGGCTACAACCGTAAATTTCTTTTGAGGATGTTCGGCTGGGAGCCTTAATGATTGTAGAATAATGCCTTCCAGGTTGTCTTCCATCATATCAATGATCTGGAATTTAAAGCTCCCGATCCCTTCGGCAGCAAAATAAAACGTTTTGGTTACGGGCACATAAATAACACCCAGAATCGACCGCTGTTGATGGATCAAAGCGATGTTCACCGTAAATTCTCCGTTTCTTTTCACAAATTCCTTGGTCCCGTCGAGCGGATCTACCATCCAGAAATAGTCCCATTGCTTTCGTTCTGAATAAGCAATTGATTTGCCTTCCTCACTCAATACCGGAAAGTTTGTTTCCTTTAAAATTTCACAAATAGAATCATGTGCATTTTTATCTGCAAGCGTTAATGGAGAACGATCATCCTTTTCTTCCACTGCAAAATCAGACTCATATACTTTTAATATTTCTTCACCAGCCCTTAAAGAAGCCTTTAAAGCCGTAAATAATAATTGTTTAATATCCACCTGCTTTTGTATTTGATTGTTGTACCCCGTTAATTTCCGCGAACAAATTATCTACCAACCGGCTAGCGCCAAACCGGAACAATGCCGGAGTCAGCCATTCTTTACCAAGGATCATCTCAGCTAAACGCAAATATTTTGCCGCCGTATTCCCATCGGAGATCCCGCCGGAAGGTTTGATGCCACATTTCTTACCACTTGAGATCTGAAAATCTTTTATGGCTTGAAGCATGACACAAACGGCGGGCAATGTAGCATTCACGACAATCTTTCCTGTAGAGGTTTTTATAAAATCAGCCCCCGCATGTAAAGCAATATCACTGGCAAGCCGAATATTGTCCAGCGTTTCCAGCTCGCCCGTTTCTAAAATAACTTTAAGTGTTACAGCGCCGCAAACTGCTTTAAAAGCCGCAATCTCCTCATAAATAACGTCATAATTGCCTTCCAGAAATTTTCCTCTTGAAATAACCATATCAATCTCATCCGCTCCCTGCTCAATCGCATATTTTACTTCCGCCAATCGCAAGTTTAATGGCAGTTGTCCGGACGGAAATGCCCCCGCCACCGAAGCAACTTTTCTGCCCGAACTTTTTAACTGTTGTTTGGCAACGGCAACCATGGCAGGATAAACACAAACTGCGGCTGTTCCTGTTTCATGCGCTTTTCTGCAAAGTGCCCTGACACTCTCATCGGTGTCTTTCCCTTCAAGGGTTGTTAAATCAACTAACGACAATGCGAGCTTCAGTTCATTTTGCGAAGCGGGCTCATTGCTGATCCGGGAAATTAATTCCTCTACCTGCGATGCGTCTGTTTTAGGGGAATTCAAAGGGCTGTATGCGTTCATAAAACAAAGGTAGCAGAAAAATATTTTTGCAGATTAAAAAAAGATTATACATTTGTGATCTGATAATGAAAACAAACAACTTCCATAAGACAACAAACAATAACAGCACAATGATGTGTTGTATGGTTTGCTTTGCTTAATTTTCGGAAGACTAAATAAAAAACATACAGTTCAACTATTTAAAGGTCTTTCCGAGCAGGAAAGACCTTTTTTGTTTTATCTTTATACTATGAATAACAATATTTTTCCAACTGACAAGATCTTGCAGCGTTCCGACAAAGAAAAGCTCCTGAAACAGAAGGGCATTGCCATTTGGTTTACCGGACTCAGCGGCTCTGGAAAGACCACGATTGCAATTGCGTTGGAAAAAGAATTACATAAAAAGGGCTTTCTTACACAGATCCTTGATGGCGACAATATCCGCGCAGGAATCAACAACAACCTTGGTTTCAGTGATACCGACCGGCTTGAAAATGTAAGAAGGATCTCGGAAGTCACAAAATTGTTTATAAACACCGGCATCATTACTATTTGCTGTTTTGTGAGTCCTACCAAAGAAATCAGAAGTATAGCCAGGAACATTATTGGCCAAGAGGATTTTATTGAAATCTTTGTAAATACTTCGTTGGATACGTGCGAGAAACGCGATGTAAAAGGATTGTATGCCAAAGCACGAAAAGGAGAGATCAAAGACTTTACGGGAATCCGCGCGCCTTTCGAAACACCTGAAAATCCTGCGCTTGAATTAAAAACCACTGAATTAAGCATAGAAGAATGTGTACAAAAGATTCTGACTACACTAAAATTTTAAAATGAACTTCAAAAACACGTTGGAGATTCTGGAATATTAAACAAAAACCATTCGGGCTTTAGCCCTGCGCAGAAAACAAACATGAAAAATTACCATCTTACTCACTTAAAAGAATTAGAAAGCGAAAGTATTTACATCCTGCGCGAACTGGCTGCTCAGTTTGAAAAACCGGCATTGCTTTTCTCCGGCGGAAAAGACAGTATCGTTTGTTTTCACTTGGCGCGTAAAGCTTTTGCACCGGCGAAAATTCCTTTCCCCCTTGTACATGTGGATACCGGTCACAACTTTGAAGAAACCATCATTTTCCGTGATGAGCTTGCAAAAAAATACGGCGCTCAGCTTATTATCGGCTCGGTTCAGCAAAGCATTGATGAAGGTAAGGCTATAGAAGAAAAAGGCTTCAATGCCAGCAGAAATGTTTTACAAACAGTCACACTGCTCGATACGATTGAAAAATATAAATTCGATGCCTGTATTGGCGGCGCCCGTAGAGATGAAGAAAAGGCCCGGGCAAAAGAACGTTTCTTTTCACACCGCGATGAATTCGGACAATGGGACCCGAAAAACCAACGTCCTGAACTCTGGAACCTCTTCAACGGAAAGAAGCATGTAGGCGAGCATTTCAGGGTATTCCCGATCAGCAACTGGACAGAGATGGACGTGTGGCAATACATCTTGCAGGAGAATATTGAGATACCTTCTATCTACTTTACGCATGAACGGGAATGCTTCATCAGAGATGGTGTGATCTATGCGCACAGTCATGTGATTCCTTTAAAGCCAACAGAAAGAACTGAAATGATGCAGGTTCGCTTCCGTACGATCGGCGACATCAGCTGCACGGGCGCTGTTCTCTCTAAAGCCAATTCACTGGAAGAAATCGTGGAGGAAGTTGCATCCACGAGGGTGACAGAACGCGGCAGCCGCATCGACGACAAGCGCTCGGAAGCCGCAATGGAAGACAGGAAGAAAGCCGGATATTTTTAAGGATTGCCTCTTCCAGTTCAAGCGTCAATAAACATTAAGTTAAATACAGAAATAATAATATCATATGTCCGATCAACCATCAACAATCAACAGCCAAAACTCCTACCTCGG
Source organism: Bacteroidia bacterium (assembly GCA_036399275.1). GTDB lineage: Bacteria > Bacteroidota > Bacteroidia > 2-12-FULL-35-15 > 2-12-FULL-35-15 > 2-12-FULL-35-15. The sequence continues at coordinate 30,450 of DASWNK010000165.1, forward strand.
GATGGATCTTCTTCGATTCACCACTGCAGGAAGCGTGGATGACGGAAAAAGCACACTTATCGGAAGGTTATTGTATGATTCCAAATCCATTTTTGAAGATCAGTACGAAGCCATTAAGGCAAGCAGCGAAAAACGAGGCGAGGAATATGTGAACCTCGCTTTACTTACTGATGGATTGCGTGCAGAGCGTGAACAGGGCATTACCATTGATGTTGCTTACCGCTATTTCGCAACGCCAAAAAGAAAATTCATTATCGCTGACACGCCCGGGCACATACAGTACACGCGCAACATGGTGACCGGCGCTTCCACAGCCAATGCAGCAATCATTTTAATTGATGCCCGTAAAGGTGTGATCGAACAAACCATGCGCCATACTTACATCGCTTCCTTGTTGCGCATTCCGCACCTGATTGTCTGCGTGAATAAAATGGACCTGGTGGAATTTAAAGAGGACGTATTTGAACAAATAAAAAATGATTACACGGTCTTTGCTGCCAAGCTTGACATTAACGATGTTCATTTTCTCCCGATCAGCGCATTAAAAGGCGATAATGTGGTGGACCCATCCACCAACATGAACTGGTACAAAGGAAATACATTAATGTACCTTCTGGAAAACTTATCCATTACAAATGATCTGAATTACAACGATGCTCGTTTTCCCGTTCAATATGTCATCCGCCCGATGAGCAATGAACATCATGATTACAGAGGATATGCAGGAAGAATAGCAGGTGGCGTATTTAAAAAAGGAGATGCCGTTACCGTTCTGCCCGGCGGTCATACCTCTACTATCAAATCCATTGATACAGGGAATGTCTCCATTGAAGAAGCCTTTGCACCCATGAGCGTTACCATCACACTCGAAAACGAAATTGATATTTCTCGTGGCGATATGCTGGTGAAAACGGGCAACCAACCAGAAACTACCCAGGACCTTGATGTGATGATCTGCTGGTTGAATGAAAAGCCTCTTCAGGCCAACGGTAAATATGCACTGAAACACACTTCTAAAGATGTTCGCTGTGTTGTGAAGAACATTCAATACAAAGTGAACATCAATACGCTGGAAAAAATGGAGGATGATAAAAACATTCAGCTGAATGATATTGCACGTATTACATTGCGCACTACTGGCCCGGTTGCTGTGGACAAATACAGTAAAAACAGAAATACAGGAAGCCTGATTCTTATTGATGAAGCCACCAATATTACGGTTGGAGCGGCAATGATCATCTGATCATTCTGCAGCTCTCAGCATTTCAATGTGAGGAATATTATCTTCTAAATAGCTTTCACTGGTTTGAATAAAGCCGAAGCCTTCATAGAATTTCTTCAGGTATTCCTGGGCTCCTATGCGCACCGGAACTTTTCCGAATAAAGTTTCAATCTCTTTCAGCGATTGTTCCATTAGCAATTTACCTGCTCCTGTTCCTCTTACAGATGGCGATGCAACCACTCTGCCTATCGACACCTCCGCATAGGATACATTTTGAGGCAGGATCCTCGCAAAAACGATCAGCTTTCTGTTTTCATCATACCCCATGAGATGAAAGGATTTCAGATCTTTTCCATCAGCATCCTGGTAAGGACAATTTTGTTCTACGATAAATACTTCCGCACGAAGCTGCATGATCGCATATAACTCCGTTACCTGCAATGCCTCGAACTTTTTTATTTCCCAATGAATGTTCATTTTGTAATTCTCGCTAATACTGTTTTTTCAATCTTGTTATACAACAACCAACCCATTACACAACCGAAGCTGTTTGCAATAAAATCATAAATGTCGGCACTGCGCCCTTCAAAAACCGTTGCCTGCATTATTTCCAAAGCGCCACCATACATCGCACACAAAACAAAAGCACTGATCTTTGCGAATTTTTGAAATCGCTTAAAACGTGTCTGCAACAAAAAACCTCTTATCGTAAGCTGAATCAGCACAAAGAAGATTCCGGCATGCACAAATTTATCGAAGCTCAACAGCTCAAGAAATGAAATATGCGGAATGTCCCTTCCGGGAATTCCGCATAAAATAAGAATGAGCAATGCCCATAGCATTGCCCATTTGGTATGTTTCAAAAACATCTAAAAAGAGTTATTCCGCGTCCCAGAAAGTTATCCCAGGTATACGGCGTGAGGCTTAGTGTCCTGTAAGTGCTTTGTAATCTGCTGCGCTTAATAATGCGCTAAGCTCTGCCGCATCTTTGATCGCCACTTTAATCATCCAACCAGTTCCATAAGGATCTTTGTTAACCGATTCAGGGTTTGTATCAAGGCCTTTGTTCACTTCCAACACTTTTCCGGAAATCGGCATGAACAAGTCTGATACTGTTTTAACAGCTTCCACTGTTCCGAAGATCTCTTCATGAGCAAGGTCTTCACCTTCTGTTGTAATATCCACATAAACGATATCGCCCAATTCGCTTTGAGCAAATTCTGTGATACCAATGAATGCAACATTACCTTCTACACGAACCCATTCGTGGTCTTTGGTGTACTTTAAATTTTCGGGGAAGTTCATTTTTGATTGTTTTAATTTCTTATGAAGCACAAATTTATAGTTAATTCCATAAGAACAAAATATTGTTTGAGAAATTAATTTGCTAAGGTTAAACGCAAGCTGATACCGGCGTTTGTATTTGCTGTCGGGAATGAAGATGAAATAACGGGCTTGTTCATGATTCGATCGTAAAACAAGCGGATATTGATCTTGTCGCTGATCACATAATCAGCTGAGACCTTGATTGAAATGATATTTGTTCCGGCTGTCGACTGGCTCACTTCTTCCACGATGCGGCGAATAACCGTTTCATTCTTACGGAAAGACAGATCCAGCTTTAGGTTTAAATCGCTTTTAATAGGCTTGCCTTTTATCTGAGCTTTTCCTAAAGTGAGGTTTGGGATGCGATAACCCAATCCACCAATGATTTCTTTTCCTGCCACTTCGGTGATCGTTTTACTTGTTAGTCCCAATGATAAATTGCGATCTTTTTTAAATTCAAAGCTCACCAGGATGCTGTTCTTCAAAGTCATATCGAGCTTGATCAAAGGGCTCCACTGCTCAGAAATCGAAACAGAGCTGATCAGATCCTGTGACAGGAAGTTCGGATTTCCAGGAATGGAGGAAACAAGCTCTGTTACATTGGTATGTCCCGTTCCATCATCAATAAACAGCAAGTTGCGAGTGTATCCGCCCACATTGTAGGAAGAGCGGTACGCATTGCTCAAAGTAAATGACTTGAAATATTTTTTAATCTTCTCCATTTTCGATAAACCATCATAGGTAATTCGCCAGTTTGGCTTTGGCACTTTCGGATAAGGATCAGTAGTGATCGTATTTTCACTCTTGCCGGAATAAGCTGCAAGAAATGCCGGAATCAAAACATCCTGTGACGTCGCGTTGTATCCTTCCTGGTATAACCCTCCAACGGTTCCGGTTGAATTGTTATTCTCCTCACCCAAACGAGCAGAAATGCCCGGACGAATATCCAGAAATTTCTGGAAAGTTTCTCCTCCGTCTTTTACAAATGAAGTACGGTAGCTCAGAAAAGACATGCTGAAATTACCTGTTTCCATAGGAGTTTCTCCTTTAAATTCCGTTCCGTTCCAGCGGTAAAATTCACTGTTGTTCCTGGTTTTTGTTCGCGTCGCTGTTAACTCGATCTTTAAATCGGGCAAGGGCTCCACGTTTGCACGAACGTTCAGATTCTGGCTATAGGTTCTTGTGAATGGTGAATTCATCGACTGCGTCTTGACGAGCCAGCCTTTTCGGACGGCTTCCTCACGAATATCGGCCTGATGCCCGACAACAAACCCGGGTGTAGGGCCTTCCAGCTTATTATCCATACCAAAAACCGTAGTAGAGCGGCCGTATCCAGGCAATATGGTTCCCGAAGTGGTAGTATAAGTAACCGTAACCGTCTTAAGACTCATGACCAGTCTGGCAACATATTCCAATATTTGAAATTGATCATCTTTTGCTTTCTTGGTAGAATCGGCAATTTCAGCTGGTGTCTTCGGAACATTTTTCGTTATTGCCGAAGCGGCTCTGCCACTCTTGCTATTGCCCTTGTTTCCTTTCTGATTGATCTTTTTAAAGTAAGGAACTTTATTATACAAGGTCACCATGTTCAGCTGCCCATTCCAATTGAATGACTGAGAATTCCGTAACGTATTTCCCAATGTATCGGCATTGAAAGGCGCGCGCTCCCAACCATAGGTTGCTCCGTACCGTACAGAAGCGGTAGTAAAATCAAGCAATGGTATTTTATTGATCGGGATATTGTAATTGACACCAACCCGCTGATCGAAATGGGTCGTTTTCCCGCCTTTTAAAAAATTATCTCTCAAGGTATCTTTCTTTTCTCCGGTATCAATTTCACCTGCCGGCTCCAGGATCCTGGCTTCATTCGTAGCAGTATAGTCCAGCTTCAGCGCTTTGGTAAGATCATACTTCAATTCGTAGTTACGGTTCATCGTAAAACGCTTATTGAACGTCGGAATGATCAGCAAGTCGCCTCCGGTTGTGTTCCTGTTTTTAGACGTGCTGAAATCCCTGTCGACATCCGTACCAAATCCAATCTTATTCGGCAGGAGGTAAAAGTTGATGTCTTTTATCAATGTCAGGTATTTGCTTTGAAAGATCTTTGTTTTAGCAAAAGGCTTGTAATTCTTTGGCGTAGGTGAAAAACTATAGATCAGTCCGGCACGGTGATTCCGCTGTGTATTGTATTCAATATTTACATTTCGCTTATAGCTTTCATTGTATGAATAGGAAGCTGCCCAGTTTTCAATGTCGTAAACATGGCTCTTCTTAGCATTTTTGCCTTTGTCTTTTTTCACGTTTGTGAAATTGATGCTTCGACGTTTTGTGTAATCCTGGGTAACATGTTTTAAGGAATCGCGCACGTTTTTAGGAACACTGGCATCTTTCAATGCCGGCGCCAAAAGAATATCCGGGTCTAGCGGATTGTACTGAGGAGTAATGAATGATTCGGAATAACCCACATACATCGGCACATGAATGTTGAGGTCTTCCGGCAGGAACTTACCCAATTCAAGACTTGATGAAACATCATATTGTTTCATTGTTTCTCTTCTTCGCTCCGTTAATTTATTTTCAATACTTCCGAAACCCGGGGTGTACATATTACCGGATAGAGAAACATTTCCGAAGTCGGCAAGTTTGGCAGTTACACGGGCGGTAGCAGCCCAGCCTCCTTTTTCGTCAAAGTCGGTTAAGCGCAACTCGTTTACCCAGATCTGACCGCATTTAGGCAAGCCGTCATCGGTATCGGAAGGGCCCGTTTTGGGAGGATTCCGGATACCGATCATCATCGTTTTAATGGCACTCAGATTGGGGTTTCCCTTGATCGTTATCACCCGGCTGCCATCGTTCACAATAAATTCCGATGCAAGTGTAACAGTGCCGCCGTTGAACATTTCAATGTTTCGTTTTTGCTTGGCAGCCTGAAGCTTTTCAAATTCCAGGATCATCTCATTTGCTTCCGGCCAAACACGGTATTGATCATCAACATCTGTTCCGTTATAGGTTCCCGCAGGTGTTACCTGCATAGGAATTTCGTATTCATAATAGTTATCGGTATAATCTGTTCCCAGGCGAACAAACACACGCAAATCATTACTGTTCAATGGATCAGCAGTATTCGCAGATGCTTCGGCATGCACATACATCTTTAATTTCTTGTAGGAACGCACATCCAGTTCCGTGGTTTTGTATGCCGCGCGTGAATGCCCGTCGTCAAGCCCGCAAACAGTCAGAGACATCGCTTGCTCATTCAATGCAACTAAGTTAGCAGATCCGGTATTGATCTCTCTTTCAATATTCGGAGGCAACACATAATTCACCGGCTGTTTGCTTCCATCTTCCTCGATGTTTACTGCCCCGATATCAAACTGAGCGTCCGGATCATCATCAGGTTGGTACAATCCAGGAAGCAATAAATCGAATCCGTATTTTCTCCAGTCGTTACGCACAAGCTCTAATCGTGCAAAACGCAGAACAACTGGTTTATCGCACCCTTTAACAAACATACGGATGAAGCGTATCGATTGAAAATTCTCGATAGACCCTACTTTCAATGCATTGGGATCTTTAATAGGAATTTTAAACTGGTACCAGGTAATTGGTTTGGTAGTTCCGTCCTTAATGTTTTGTCCGTTGGTTGAATAAACATTGGTAATGTAATTCGTTCCTACACCACCCGCGAAATCTCCGGGAGTCAATCCCACTTTGTATTGATAATAGCTTTCTACCGTGCTTAAGTTATTATCACGGTTGATGTCTTCTACGTTCGGTGAGCCGGAAGTTGGTCCCGGAGTTGGATACGACTCCGGCGACTGAGAAGTAGTTTTGGAATTGCCTTCCATTCCATTCCATTTTTTATAACGCTGAAGAGTATTTAATGATAAATTGTCATAATCAGTATCACGAAAATAGTTAAAATCATCCGCCGACGGGTCATCATTAATAGCGGGCAAACCGCCTGGGGAAGTAAGACCAACCTGAGTCAGGTATGTATTGAAAAAGCTTTGTTCCTGGGAATTGCTCATTCCATCCAGTCCTACATCCTGGGATGATCTGTCGCCTTCATCGCTGTTAAACGCATTCACCAATGGCTGCACCGAAGGCACAATTCCCCAGGCAGTTGTATCGGTAGGCACGTTGTTACCGTTGTTTTGTGCGGCAGTGCTAGGAGCTGGCAATGCATTTTCGGCGCTCTTATAACCATCTCTTAAAACGTCTTCAGAAATATTTCCGATATCGAAATAAAGCTCCCCCGTGTTGATCCGGTCGGCTATCGGCAAGTCGGAGTTAAAAGGGTCCATTACCCAAAATTGAATGAATTCAATATTGGCAGCTTCAAAATCATTTGTCTGAATGGAACGCATGATTCCTCCCCAGCGTGTTTCCGGACTATTCAAGTTTCCATTCACATCCAAACCGGCAGATATGGTGGTAGGCGTTACATCATAATTGTAAGGACCTCTTTCGTTCGGGTAATAAGCAAGATCCAAGGTAGAGATAATGGTAGGTGTTCCGGAGGTCGATGGTTTATTCGGGAAAACCTCTGTTTCAGGAATCTCACGCATAAAGTGATTCGACATCATGGTGGAGTTAACATTGGGAGGCGTTAAACCGGTGGAAGGTCGCATCATCAATGGATCGATCTGGTACCAGTTTAATCTTGCCCGGTTATAACCATTCGCCAGTGTATCCGAAAGTGAGCCCTCCGGAAACAAAGCCGATTGTCCTTGCGGCGTACTGGCAATGGTCCAGGCACTTTGTGAGTGCAAATCGATTTCCGACTGGCTTCCTTCAAAATCATCGATGTAAGAATTTCCGCTTTTTCCAACAGCTTTACTATGACCAGGAACTAAATAAGCGAACTCACCCGCAGCTGTGATCGTACTCATTTCCTTGGTTTCAATAAATGGGATCCTATCCACTAAACGGGTTAAAAAGGGCGCTTCGGTTCTGTAATTTGCATCCAGTCCCCAAATGGTATTGGAGATCGGCTCATCACCAATGTTTACTTTTTTGGTAAGCGGACGTTCTGTTAAATTTAAAATGGTAGCGCCAATGTTAAAGTCTTTGTTCACCCGATAATCAAGGTGAGTTCCGAACAGTGTTTTTTGCTGAATGGCAAACAAGGCATTGCTTTCAAGGGAAATTTTAATGGGCGAGCCTGAATTTAAAATCCCTTCATTGATAATTTTTACACGGCCCAGGGTATAATCCACCGTGTAATCCACATTCTCTTGCAAAGGCACACCGCCTGCTGTAACGGTTACCGAACCTTGCGGAACATTCGGCGCGCCCAGGGAGATCTCCGAGCCTCCGGAAGACTGATAGGAACCTTTTAATTTGAAACGGTTCAGATTCGCAAAAACATTTCTTGCTGATGTAATCGTTGAATCGTATAGAGGATCGAAAACGTAGGACTCCGCTTCCGTTGGATTACAGGATAAAAATTTTGAACGGAGGTGATCTCCGAAAGGTTCCACTACAGGAAATATCACACGCCCGTTGTTTGCATTGATGGTTACCCCGTCAATGAAATCAAATACCCCATCAGGCACCTGGTCGCTTTGCTGATTCAGCCTGTCAAGGTTCAACACCTGTATCAAAGGTCTCGCTTTGATGTTTGTCTGACATTCCGTAACCGGCAGATAGTTGATATCCGTACCGGTAGCAGCATTGGTATAGAAAACTTCCAGTTTAAAATCCAAAGGATTGATCTGGTATGAACCGATGGAATAAATATTCTTCATCATTAAATTCCACATCGGCCGTTTTGTATTGACTGCAGAACTCTTTAACATCTTTACATATAGCGCATCGCTACCAGTGATTCCAGCGTTCGAAAACTCACCTACCTGGTAAATAACTCCATTCAGTGAGTATTGATAGGCAACACACAATACCTGATCCGGGTTTAATTGCTGGTTCAAAGAGATAAAACCAAGTTTTGTATTCACAGTATATTCCGAAGCTTGCAATTTTTTTCCGTTCACTAATTCATAGCTGGTTTGCTGTTTAACGATATCAGGCGGAGATGTTGCATTCTTAATCGCATTAACAGTTGTGCTGATCGTTCTCACGGCCGGTATTGCTACCATACTTGAATACAAACTATTTTGGTCATTGTAAGGCAATACATCCGTTGGATTGTCAATAACATATGATTGTTGGTCAACTGGAATATGAGCAAGATCTTCACCTAATTCCGAGAACCCTACCACATTTCTAATATCATTTGTTGCAGCATTCGTATTGGAAACCCAAACTTCTACCTGAGTAATGTTCACCTGTGAATTAACAAAAGGAAGGTTTGCCAGGGCCGCGTTAAAATTATCGCGGAAATAATGCGCGAGGAAAAAGTGCTTGTTCGCTTCATACTGATCGCCGGGAATATTGAACTTGGTAACCTGCGCACCGCCTGTTACTTCTACTTCTGATTTCTTTCCTTTTTGCTGCGATAAGATACTCGTTACGGTCAATCTTCCGAACTGTAATTGAGCTTTTATCCCGAACAGTGTCTGGCTACCTGTGATAAGGGTTCCGTTCAAAGGCATGCTTACGTTACCTGCCTCAATTTTTTTAATGATCTCATCCTCATAGCCGGTATATTCCAGTTTCATCTGGTTCTCATAGTCAAACGTCGCTTCCGTGTTATAGCTGGTAGTTAATTTTAATTTATCCCCGATCTTTCCTACCACGTTCAGCTGGATCTTTTCATCAAAATCAAAGGTGTTTGTTTTTCGGTTTCTTACCGGGATGGCGGGATTTTCAGTTTTAGTACCGTTGTATGCAAAGATCAATTCAGCAGATCCATTCGGACGGATATCCACGGTATTTCCTCCGAAGATACGATCGAACATTTCGCCGCCGACATGTAATTTCGGCAGCGCTGTATTATTTTGTGCATTCTGACTTTCGGCATGCGACCGCGCATTCCAGTAATCTTTCACTTGTTTGTCGAACATCAGTTTCTGATATTCCTCACTTTCCAGGTATGTTGGGGGACGATAAGGAATGCCTCCCATCGTTTGATTCACATTGTATTGTCCGGTAACCGGATCATAATCCACATTTGTAGTAATGTTGGAAGGATTGTTCAACATTAGTCCGCCCGAATTGGGATAATTCAATGGATCTCCGGTAGACTGGTCATTAAAATTGTAAGGAAGAATGATGGGGCTCTCGTCCTCACCCGTAATAGGCGTATCAATGGCAATGGTGGCAGCATTGTTGGCGGAAGCGTTTTCAGCATGACTGAAGGAAGTGACAGTCGCGTCCGAATTAACGATCAGCGAAAGCATTCCGAGAGAAGCGCCTCCTACAAACAAATATTTTGTAAACAATTTAGCCAAAACGAACGCAGTAAATTATTAAAGATTCTTAAGTGCTGTTTTTATCAGCTGTTCCACCGTTTGTCCTGTACCTTCTGTTCTGATGATTTTGTCAAGCGCTTTATCCGCTGCCGGTTTGTTGAATCCCAGCATCACAAGAGCAGATAACGCCTCTTCTTTTAAAGTATTGTTTGAGCTTAAAAATAGTTCAGCGCTCAGATCGCTTTTTCCCATTTTATCTTTCAAATCAACAATGACACGCTGAGCCGTTTTTTCTCCAATGCCTTTTACACTTTTTATCACTGCAACATTTCCTGTTGCAATGGCTGCCTGTATTTCGGCAGCGCTCAATGAAGACAACATCAGCAAAGCGCTAGTGCCGCCTACTCCGGAAACAGATACCAGCAAACGAAACAAGTTTCTTTCTGCTATATCTGCAAAACCATAAAAACGAGGCATATCATCCCGAACATACACTTGTTCGGTATATAATTTGCATCGTTCTGTATCGCCTATTTTCGTAAAAGTGTTGAGTGAGATCTGCATCACATAACCCACTCCGCCAGCATCGATCACCGCATAGGTTGGTGTTTTCTCTACTAATTTTCCTTCAATGTGATAAATCATAGAACCGTCTTCTTCACTCTCAACCAGTGAGAGATCAATGTTTAATGTTTACAATTATTCTTTATCCTATTCTCAAGACGAACTATTCCAAAACAGTTGCCTACTTTTTTGCTTGTGCGTCCACTACTGCAATTGTAACCATGTTTACAATTTCTCTCACGGAGCTTCCCAGTTGCAAAATATGCACAGGCTTTTTCATTCCAATGAGCACCGGCCCGATCGCTTCCGCACCACCCATTTCCTGAATGAGCTTGTAAGCAATGTTTCCGGATGCAAGATTGGGAAAAATTAATGTGTTTACTTTTTTACCGATCAGGTCGGAAAAAGGAAACTGCTCTTTTAACAATTCATCGTTCAATGCAAAATTGGCCTGCATCTCTCCATCTACGATCATTCCAGGATACATCTTGTGAAGGATCTCCGTTGCTTCACGCATTTTATTCGGAACTTCTCCTTCGGCCGAGCCGAAATTAGAATACGACAGTAAAGCAATGCGCGGAGTGATATTAAATTGTTTTACGCTGTTTGCTGTTAACACCGTAATATCTACCAGGTCCTGGACACTTGGATCCACATTCATGGTTGTATCTGCGAAAAAGTAAGGCCCTTGTTTGGTATTCATGATATACATTCCGGCCACACGTTTCACGCCTTCCTGAACGCCAATAATTTGCAATGCCGGACGAATTGGATCGGCATATTTACGGGTAAGTCCCGAGATCATTGCATCTGCAGCGCCGGTTTCCACCATCATCGCTCCGAAATGATTTCTTTCTTTCATTACTTTGCGGGCTTCATACAGGGTAAAACCTCTGCGCTGGCGCTTTTTGAAAAAGATATCACCGAAAGCGCTTCTTCTGTCATCCTCACTTTTGCTTCTCGGATCAATGATCGGAATATCGCCAAGGTCAAGGTTGTTTTCAGCAATCAGTTTCTTAATTTTTTCAGCATCACCTAACAAAATTGGTTTTGCAATCCCTTCATCTGCCACCTGCTGAGCGGCTTTCAGAATCTTATAATGATCTGCTTCGGCAAACACAACGCGCTTTGGATTTTGTTTTGCTTTGTTGGTGATGTTTCGGATGAGCTTATTGTCCAAGCCCAAACGGTTGATCAATTCCTGTACATAACCGTCCCAGTTTGTGATCTTATGCTGAGCCACGCCTGATTCGATGGCAGCTTTTGCAACAGCAGGAGCAACCGTGTAAATCAATCGAGGATCGATCGGTTTAGGAATAATGTATTCCGGTCCGAACACAATGTTCTTTGAATCGTAAGCCAGGTTAACAGTTTCCGGAACCAGCTCTTTAGCAAGATTTGCGATAGCATATACAGCCGCAAGCTTCATGGCTTCATTGATTTGAGTAGCGCGAACATCCAAAGCACCACGGAAAATAAACGGGAAACCAAGTACATTGTTTACCTGGTTAGGATGATCAGAACGGCCTGTGGCCATAATGATATCCGGGCGGGCAGCCATGGCATCGGCATAAGGAATCTCAGGGTCCGGATTGGCCAACGCAAAAACGATCGGACGTTTTGCCATCGATTGAACCATTTTCTGGCTCACCACGTTTCCTTTTGAAAGCCCTACAAATACGTCTGCATCCTTCATCGCCTCTTCCAGCGTTTTTATTTTTTTATTAGTAGTCGCAAAAAATTTTTTCTCGCCATCCAGCTCGGTACGCTCAGTGGTTAAAACACCTTTACTATCGAGCATTAAAATATTTTCTTTGGAAGCTCCAACAGCAATGTATAGTTTTGCACAAGAGATAGCAGAT
>DASWNK010000166.1:0-2467 GCA_036399275.1 Bacteroidia bacterium
GAACTTCAGCGGCAAGTAACCATCAAAACCAGGGAACTAAAAAAGGAAAAAGAAATCGTGGAGTTACAAAACACCACGATCATCGATAGCATTGATTATGCTAAAACTATACAGGAAGCCATTCTGCCTTCGCCAAAGGCAATTGAAATGCTTTTCCCTCGTTCGTTTATTCTTTACAAGCCAAAAGCCATTGTCAGTGGGGATTTTTACTGGATCGGAAAACAAGACTTAAAAATCATATGCGCTGCGGCCGATTGCACAGGCCATGGTGTACCAGGCGCCTTCATGTCGCTGTTGAGCAATAATATTCTGGAAAACGTAGTGCAAAAGAAATTGAATACAAGCCCCTCTTCCATTCTTGATTCGCTAAATGAAGAAATGATTAGCACTATGGCGAAAGGCATAGAAAGATCATCCGTAAAGAATGGAATGGACATCGCACTCATTGTGATTGATCCTGCTACCAACACACTGGAATATGCCGGAGCACATAATTCTCTGTATTTAGTTCGTGACGGAGTGCTGTCAGAAATAAAAGCGGATAAATTTTCGATTGGTTCCCTGAATAAAGGAGAACCGCTCCGCTTTACTAATCACTCCATCGATCTGCAACAAAACGATCTGATTTACCTTTTCTCAGATGGCTTTGCCGATCAGATAGGCGGCCCTAACCGAAAGAAATTCTATTACCAAACGTTCAAGGATTTGTTGATTTCTATATGCAAACTTGATATGAAGGAACAAAAACGATGTCTGGACGAGACCATTGTGAATTGGAAATCGGATTACGACCAGACAGATGATATACTGGTAATTGGCATCAAAATCTGATTTATTATTTTTAATGAGTATTTTTGAGGATAATTACTCCCTCCGTCGTGACTTACAGTAGAACGATGAAGATTTTTGAAAGAAACTTTAGCCCATTAATACTCGTTTTTTTAGTATGAGAATTCCCTTAATAAAAACGGTTGCATTTTTTTTGTTACTGTTTATAAGTCATTTTTCGACCTATTCTCAAACGGAGGATTTCAAATTCCTCACCGTTGAGGATGGGCTTGCGCAATCACAGGTACATTGTATTCTGCAGGATAAGCGTGGGTATTTGTGGCTGGGAACCGATGCCGGCGGAGGATCTATTTATGATGGAAAAACATTCACCAACTTTAGCACAGCCGATGGCCTTGCTTCCAACAGGATATTATCATTCGCAGAAGACAATAAAGGAAATATCTGGATCGGAACAAGTAAAGGCGTTTCTATCTACAATGGAAAGGAGTTTATTGATAAACCATCAAAGCTTGAAGCGCTGGATGTTCGTTCGATTGGAACCATTCTTTGCGAGAAGGACGGCACAATATGGCTGGGCACGAGCAAATGTCTGTATTCATGGAATGGAAATACCTTAACTAAGTTTGATTCTGTCGACGGATATATATATACCATACTAAGAGACAGTCGAGGCAATTTGTGGGCTGCCACCGATTTAAATGGCTTATTTAAAATTAATGGTAAAGAAATAAAACAGTATACCAGGGCCGATGGACTTAGCACCGAAGCAATTACCACTATTGACGAACCTATACCCGGTGAATTGTGGATCGGGAGCAACAAAGGAATTAGCCTCCTGCATATAGATGATGATAAAATTGAGCATTTCAGCGAGCTGAAAAATATTTCGCATCTATTTCACGACACTAAAAATGTTTGGGTGCTGGGTGAAGGTATCGGCATCTGCACGTTTTCAGGCCCGGGCTTTAAGCAATTTTCCAATCAAAAAAAAATCCCGACAGATGCATGGTGTGGGATAAAGGACCGGGAAGAGAATCTGTGGTTTGGAACAAATGGCGCCGGAGTATTGAAATATCAATCCACTCCTTTCTCGCGACTTAGCATGGAAAACGGTTTGTCGGGCAGACTTGTATTTTCCATCTTGCATGATAGCAAAGGAAATGAATGGTATGGATCGGAAGGAGGCATTACACAATTCGGCACAGATAAAGCAACTGGAACAAAAAAGATCATAAAGTTTAATTCCGAAAATCCCGGTTATCCGGACGCGCGTTGTTGGGCTATGCTGGAAGATAAAAAAGGCAATATCTGGTTCAGCTCCATCAGCCGAGGCTTGTATAAATACCAGGGAGGTGCTTTTACAAATTATTTGAATTCGAATGAGAACGAAAAATACATTCGCTCTCTCTTGGAAGATGATGAAGGAAATATTTGGGTAGGAAGTCGGGCGGGTCTTATAAAAATCAATGATGGCAAAAAAATAAAGGTCTATGGTCCCGCTGATGGATTACCAGATCAGGCAATTTTAAGCTCTCTAAAGGATAGTAAAGGTGGCTTATGGTTTGTTTCCAATGCCGGCCTATTTAAATTCGACCCGAAAGGAATTAAAAGCAAGTTTATCAGTTATACAAAAGCTGATGGTTTGATAAACGACGGATTGCTTGCTATTGCAGAA
>DASWNK010000167.1:0-9107 GCA_036399275.1 Bacteroidia bacterium
AAAATGTTGAAAGATCTGGGGTCTTGCAATTTTTTTACAAATGTAAATATATTTTTTAAATGAGACATATGAGTTGTCAACATTATTTTAACAAACACTGAATTTTGTTCCAGAATCTAATGAACAAAGAAGAAATGGATCCTATAATACAGGAGAGAAAGGACGAAAAGCAGGAGAATATGAAACTGCAGGTTGCGTTAGGTGCGAAGATTTGTGAAATCAGAAAACAATGCGGGCTTAGTCAAACGGAACTTGCAGCTCGCATGAATAACAGAGACCGTCAGGTGGTTCAACGGCTTGAAAAAGGAAAAACAAATTTCTCGCTTAATCTCCTGAGGCTTATTGCTGATGGTTTGAAAGTAAAGATCAAAGACCTTTTCGATTTTTAAGACAGTTTTTGTTGGTGCATAAAATAGTTAAATAAAAAAAACCTTCTGCTCATAACAGAAGGTTTTTTTTCATTTCCAACTAACTGATCACAAAAGTCACAGGATCGGTAAATTCACTGAGGGTGCTGCCTTTTATAGTTGCAACGCGAAACCAATAGCGCTTTAATGGTTCCAGGTCCTCAATTTCAACAGTGGCATTGGTGGTTTCCCCCGCTGCTGTCCAGCCATCGGACGTAAAAGGATCTTGCGCGTACTCCCATTTGTACACCACCCGGCTGAGGGCTTTTCTGCGCACAACTACGCTATTGGCCTCTTTGCCTCGCTTCACCGAAAGAATAGGAATGTTGATGGCTCCTTGCCTTTTTACATCCAGTCCTGCACTGGTGATGATCGCCTCCGCGTAATCGGGGTTACTGTTGGCGATGTTTTCCACGTCGTCCCCCACTTTGTTAAACAGAAGATCCAATGCATACTCTTTGGCACGCATATCCTCGGTCTCTGCTTTGCCGCCCACTTTCGCCTTGTCGGCGGCCTGGCTCAAGGCAGCGGCTGCTGCCTGCAATTGTGCCAGCAAAGGACCTGATGAAGGGAAATACGCATTCCCGATCATTTGCAGATAAATTGTTCCTGCAAAGCCAATCTTGTTACTTACTGAGCGTTCGCCCAGCTTCAATGTAATCTTTTTCATTTTTTAAATGATTTAAATAATTAATTAATGAAGTAGACTTGTTGTTCAGCTTTGTTTTATTTTTCATCGTTCATTTTTAATGCAGCAGGAGCAAAATGCCCACCTTTTTTCAACAGACCGCAGAGTTTCCGTTCCGCCCACACCCGTTACAACTATAGATTTTATTGGCATTTGTCATGCTTTGTTTAATCTCTGCATCAACTGGTTTAATCTGTGTACAGGAGTGATCAATCTGATACACGGCCTGTTTAATCTTTGAACCAGAGTATTAAATCCGATAAGCAACCTGTTTAATCTTTGTGCCGAAGTGTTCAATCTCTTACACAACCTGTTTAAACTGAAACACAACTTGTTTAATCCGATACAAGAAGTGTGTCATCCGATGCACAACCTGTTTAAACCGGTGTGCAGTTTGTTTCGTTTGTGTATCAACCGATACCATCCGATACACAACCTGTTCAATCTGCAAACAGGAGTGTTTACTCTGTTACATAACCTGTTTACTACGCGTTCAGGATTAAACAGATTGAAGCCAACTCTGTATGAAACCGAAATGATCGTGGTGCAGGCGTACTAAACTTTTAAAAAACTCAAAACAAGCTTTATAAAAGGCAGGCTGTTGGATTTCAAATTGAAAACAAAAAGGTCCTAAGATATCCGGAACAGTATCAAAGCGGAGTGCAAATTGCTTTGATAAAGATCTTATTGTATGCCTTTTTATTCTGGAGTAATTTAAAATGCTCCGATGCTCTGGAGTATGCTAATTCAATTGAGGTTATTCGTTAAACAAGCGGAGAGGCTTTTAATGTTTTCTGATACTTAGCGATGCAAAGATAAAACTATTTTTTCCGAAGGAAAAAATTTATTTTCATTTCGAATGCAATTTGTAATTCTTATATTTGAGAAAGATAATCGAACAATGAAAAAACACCTTACTCTATTTATTGCAGCCCTGTTTTTTGCTTTTGCAACAAGCGGCTATTCTCAATCACGGACTTTTACCGGCAAACCCATGTATCAGATCCTCACTAAGCGTGGAGGTGTAACATTGGGAACTACCGTAGTGGAATTGTTTCCGAACATAGCACCCATGCATGTGAGCAATTTCGACAGCCTGGTGAGCTACCAGTTTTTCGATAGCACTGCTTTTCACCGCGTTATTCCCGGATTCATGATTCAGGGCGGTGATCCGAATTCAAGAAGCGGTCCGCGATCCACCTGGGGTTACGGCGATCCGAGTCAGCCTACGGTGAATGCAGAATTTACCGCAGCCAAACATTTAAGAGGCACACTTTCGGCTGCAAGGGATGCTTCCATCAACAGTGCGAATTCACAATTCTTTATCTGCGTTGCACCGGCTGCATGGCTCAATGGTGCTTATTCTGTTTATGGGCATGTGACTTCGGGAATGAACATCGTTGATACCATCGTGAGCGCGCCCAGAGATTCGGTCGACAATCCTTTACTGAAAATTGAAATGTTTATTACCTATATAGGTTCCAACGATACGGTTCCGAATGCTCCCTTGCTGAACCTGCCAATATCGGGATCTGCCAACGCTTCAACAGCAAGAGCCTTGAAATGGTTTGCTGTAAGTGATGCCATTATTTACCACGTGGAAGTGTCGACCGATTCCTTGTTCTCCACTTTTTATAAATCAGTGGATGTAGGAACAAATACTTATACGGTAACCGGACTCAGTGGCGGAACAAAATATTACTGGCGGGTGAAAACAAATAACGGCGGACAATGGAGCACGTATTCATCTGTCTGGAACTTTTATGTTTACGGCGTAGGCATTCAGGAGTTTGCCGGCAATGCGGGAAATATTCTCGTATCACCTAATCCCGGAAACGGACGCTTTGTATTCTCCAACCTGGAAAAAGAGAACAGCATCGAGATCTACGACA
The DNA here is from genome assembly GCA_036399275.1 of Bacteroidia bacterium. GTDB lineage: Bacteria > Bacteroidota > Bacteroidia > 2-12-FULL-35-15 > 2-12-FULL-35-15 > 2-12-FULL-35-15. The sequence goes on from DASWNK010000167.1 coordinate 2,988, forward strand.
TTACCGGAAAGCTGATAAGCAAAAAGATTGCAGAGTCGGGCAGCTGCACCATCGACCTGACGGAGAAAGAGAAGGGTGTTTATTTTTACATCGTCCGTAATCAGAACACAGAAATACAACAAGGGAAAATCATCTTACAATAAAGACAATAAGCATCATGAAAAAAGTAATTCTCGTTTGCATCATTGCAATTATCACAAGTACTAGCGCTTCTGCACAGTTAATGTCACTGGGCTTTGTTAAAAATTGCATGTCCTACGACCGAACGGCATTAACGAACGAGCTTTTTAAAAAGCATTATGAAGTAGTGGAACGAAGCATTGCTACTGCTCAGAATCCTTTGCTTGTTGGTGCCATGCATTATTCCAATGAAAAAAATCCGGCTAACGGAGAGATTAAAGTGCTTTCACTGATCAATGATTCGAAAAAGATCGCGGAGATTTATTTTGTGAACGGCACGAAGAGCAATTACACAAATAATTATGCGGAAGTGTTTAAACAGATGGTAGCTTTCTTCGATAATGAATCTTCTTTTAAAAGCACGAAGTACGATACGAATGTCACGAAGTTCACTAAGGACAAAGTGCATTACTATACATATAAGATCAAAGAGATTCCGGTGATTGTGGTTGCGAATTATAATATTGATGAGGCTTATTTTAAATAGGGCTTTACCAATTACAAACAAATACAAATTTACAAATCTGGGTGAGTGCTGTGTGATGCAGTGATGATTGGACTTCGGCGCCTCATTGCGAGCCTTCGGCGTGGCAATTTCATACCAGCTAGATTTTCTTTATGTTGTTGTAATAATGCTGGAGTGAGATTGCCATGTCGTGCCTCCCTCGCAATGACGCACTGAAATTAAACACCAATGCGATAAAGGTAGGTCGTTAACGAAAAGAAACTTTGCGAGCGTCATTGCGAGCCGCCTTCGGCGTGGCAATCTCACACCAGTAATAGCAAGAAGAAATGAATTGCACGTTGCACTGTATATAATGCTGGAATGAGATTGTTTCGTTCCTCGCAATGACGTGCGGGTATGGAATTAACCTTTAACAAGCAATAACTGTCAATAAAGAACTGGAGATTGCTACGCTCGGAATTCACAAACTCTCTAAATCATTAAATCCTCAGATCCTAAATAACTTTCCCTGTCAGCAGCTTAAATCCCTTACCATGCACATTGATCAACTCCACATTCGGATCTTCCTTTAGATATTTACGAAGCTTGGCAATGTAAACATCCATGCTTCTTCCATTGAAATAGTTGTCGTCGTGCCAGATGGTTTTTAAAGCGAAGTTTCTGTCGAGCACTTCATTGGAATGCAAACAAAGTAACTTTAACAGTTCGGCTTCTTTTGTGGTAAGCTTGTGCTGAATGCCCTTTATTTCCAAGGTCTGATGAACATAATCAAATTTATAATTGCCGATCACGAACTCCGTTTGATCAGAGTTCTTCACCATTTTATTCTCTGTTCTTCTTAAGATCGCTTTGATGCGAAGCAACAATTCTTCCATACTGAAAGGCTTGGTGATATAATCATCGGCCCCGACAGAAAAGCCTTCGATGGCATCTTCTTTCATGGACTTCGCTGTAAGAAATACAATAGGAATATTTGCATCAATGGCCCTGATCTCCTTTGCAAGAGTAAAACCATCTTTTACCGGCATCATCACATCAAGGATGCAAAGACTGAATTTATCTTTCGAAAAAACATCATATCCTTCTTTGCCATTGGTGGCTAAAATGGATGAATACCCTTTTGCTTCGAGGTACTCTCTTAAAAGACTTCCTAAGTTAGGATCATCTTCAACCAATAATATTTTCGTCTTTTCCATATTGCCAATTTAGTTGTTTTTTGTTTCAATAAATATTATTCCGGGGGATTAAAAGGAAGATAAACCGTGAACAAACTTCCTTTGCCCAATTCACTTTCCACCTGAATGGAGCCGCCATGCTTCTCCGCCACAGCCTTTACATAGCTCAATCCCAATCCAAAGCCTTTCACATTATGGATATTGCCAGTAGGAACGCGATACATTGTATCAAAAATGCGTCGCTGGTTTTCCTTGCTGATCCCTATTCCATTGTCTTGTACAGAAATAAATATGCCATCGTCCTCATTATAGGTACTTACAATGATACTTGGATGCGCTTTAGAGTATTTCAGGGCATTATCGATCAGGTTAAAAAGAATATTGGTGACATGCACACGGTCGGCATTGATAACAGGCTGATGCGCATTGAGCCTGGCCTGGATCTTTCCTTCTTTATTCTCCACCTGCAGCTTAATGTTGGTGAAGGTCTGCTCAATGAGGTTATGAATATCAATGGTTTGAATCTTCAGCTTGAATTCCCCCTTATCGAGGATGGCAGTTTGCAGGATATTCTCCACCAGTAAGCTCAGGCGCTTGTTTTCATCCCCGATCATCTTCACATAATTACTCACCCGCTCCTGCGATTTATCCACCGACTTATCATTCAGCACTTCCACCGCCAGTGAAATAGTAGAGATGGGCGTTTTAAACTCATGCGTCATGTTACTGATAAAATCGTTTTTGATCTCCGATAATTTCTTCTGCTTAAAAATGGTAGAGATGGTATAGTAAAAAGAAAAGATCAGCACCAATACAAAGGTCAGCGACACCACGAGCAAACCCCACATGGAGCTTAAGAGATAATGACGCTGGTTGGGAAAATAAACGGATAAGAACTGAGGCTTAATGAAGATATTATCCGGTGAAAGATTTACTTTATAAGGAGAGCTGTAAATGATTCTCTCCCTGTTACTGAGACTGCCTGAGTCGGAAGGAATGTATTTTGAATCGGTAACACCGAACATATAATCGGCGGCAATGCCTTTCTCCAGCAACTCCGCTTTCAACACCGAATCCAGCAAAACAGTATCCGTTTTGTGATTATAGCCATTGTATACATTGATGCTCACGAGCTCATCAAAAATATCGTTCACCATGGAGCTTTTATGCGAGACCCAATCCTGGCTGCTGCCGAACTGCTGAAAAAAAGAAGGACCATCGTTCCGGATGCGCTCATCAAAATTACTGGAAGCAGTATCGCTTGAATAATCCTTCTGACGGGTCTTTTTAACCATCACCCCATTGGAGTCGGAAGCGTATTCCTCAAAGATCTTTACATTGACATTGTTGTGCTGCAGCTGATAATTCTTTTTATCGCTTAGGGAATCAGAGATCATGCCTGTAGAACCCGTTGAGCCGACAGAGCCTTTGGAAGGACTGAACCAGCGGATGCCCTGCTTGCGGAAATTGAATTTCTTGGTGATCCTTGCAGCAGCTTGTTGTTTTTCCATGCGCTTCACCACATTGTTCAGCGCCTCATTCACACTTTGTTCGAAACGCTGTTTTCCCAGGATGATGGCATTGTTCACCCAATAGATCTGAATAGCGATCAGTCCCAGCAATGCAAGGCTGGCCATTATGGTTATTATGCGGATGTTGCTCTTATTCATTCAGGGGTCTTCAATCCCGGCAAAAATAAGGTATTCCCTACCTTTCGTCCCTTCCTTAACATAATTTAACAAGCATTAACAGGGCTTTAACATGCCGGGAAGGCGTTTGGGTTTATGTTTGCCACACAAATGCTGCGCAATTAATTTATTCATCTTTAAAAAACAAGCAATGAAAAAGAATTACATCACCTCCATGTTAAGCTTAGCAGTACTGTTGAGCTTAGGGACTATGTCGTGCGCACAGAATCCTAAAGTAAAAACGATCACCATCATCAATGGCGATACGACCATCACTGAAAAAGAATTCACTGAAAAAGAATTCACTGAAAAAGAGTTCGCCGACAGGGACAGAAAAATGAATGTGAGAATCGCAGAAGATGGTGATTCAACTGAAAAGATCGTAAAAAAGGTGATGATCAATGAAGGAAAAGAAGGCGACGGCTTTGCATATGCGTACGACGTGGATGATGCCGGCGAACGCGATCATGATATTGAAAGAACAGAAACAAAGATCGTTATTAAAGGAGGAGGAGATGTGAAGCGAGAAAGGACAGTGGTTAGAAAATCGATGACGGATGATGGTAAAGAAAAAGAAAGCCTGAGTGTAAACATCATCATTAAAAATACGACTGCTACCCTGGAAGTAGAAACAAGCAGTAAAGAACCTTTGAATGTGAGCATCCTGGATGAGAATGGCAAACAGGTATTTTATGATACGCAAAAAACAGGAATGAAGTATAGCAAAGACATTCCATTGGGTAAGAAAGGAACTTATTTCTTAAACCTGATTCAGAACAAGAAATCAACAACAGAGAAGATCATTATCAAATAACAAACGCATCCCCTAATGTGTTAAAAGAGGCTCCGGAAGGGGCCTTTTTTAATTGGGACTTATAAATAAAAAGGATTAGCTTGCAGATTGAAGGGGATAAAAACTATAATCTATTCTACAATGACAACAACAATGAAACTTATTTTTATTCTTATTGAAGTCCTAATTACAGTATTGGTATTTTATTTTGCTATGAAACAGGAAACAAAAATGAAAAAGAAATACATCCTAGGCTCCATAATGCTTACGATGGCATTCGTTATTTCGTATTTTCTTTTATTCCAATAACCATTTAGCCTCTTTCAAGCGCACAGCTTTTCATAGTATCTTTTTCCTACTTTAGCGTTATGCATGAAACAATCCGGCTCCAATAAAGACCAAACTGGCTAAAAGCGATTTCAATTGATACCATGATTCCCAACAGGTCCTACTCTCTTCTCTCTCTGATCTTATTGCTGCTGTGCTTTAGTCAGTCCTTTTCACAGGACCTGGAACCACCTAAATTGACGCTTCCCATCACTGCAGGCGCGGAACAGGATGCTTATAAATTAGTAAGCAGGTTAACTGAAGGAAGGGAGAGCGATAAAGACAAGTTCGACGCAATCTTCACCTGGGTTTCTCAAAACATTCATTATGATTATGCCACCTACCTCGCACCAAGGGGCGCTACCATGCCTCAGCTCAAACGCATCCTGCAATCAAAGAGCGGCATCTGCATCGATTACGCTTTCCTCATGGATACGCTTTGCAGAGTTGCCGGGATACAAAATGTTTCGGTATTCGGTTATGTGAAAGATGAACTCTTTGATGTGGAGGATTCTTTGTACATCGACAACCATGCATGGAATGCCGTGAAGCTTGACAACTTCTGGTACGTATACGATGTTACCTGGAGCGCAGGCAGATACCACCTTGAATTCCGTAAGGTCGGAAAATGGATCCTGAAGACTCAAAACAAGCTCTTCAAAACAAAGAAGAGATCGATAAGGTTCAGGCGCCGCAAAACAGAGTGTGATCCGAATGCAGGGAAATTCACCGTTACTTACGAATATCTTCCCTGGTGGCGCTACCGCCTCATCCGGATGCTAAGCAGGATTCCTGTTAGAATTCGTTGGGTGATGGATAAGAACACGAAGACCGATTTCTATCTTGTCAATCCGGAAGTTATGGCGGTAACACACATGCCGGATGATCCTAAATGGTCGCTGACGGCAAACTACCCCGGCATTCGTGCTTTTGAAGTTGATCCGAAATACTATCACCTGGAAGATACTTTGTATCAAAGACAAGTGAGAACCGGCCGGCATTGCGGCGAATGCGACGACTGGTTTACACTGGATGATCTGGCCAAAGAGAAACAGATGAAGAAAAATACGCGGGAGTTTAATCCCCGTAACCATTTCGCCCCCTTCAATGCTGATTACAACATCGCGAATATCTTTTATAAACGCTCGTTGCCGCTGGATGATTCCACCACCAAGATCCAACATATTGATTCTGCCATTGCCTATTACAACCTGGCACGCGACGATCTCAGGAAAGCTTCACGGGATGTCAACATGGACTATAAATTACAAAGGGCGAAGAATACTAAAAAGATGAAGCTCCTGATCGATGAGAACCGGAGCTACCAGTCTTTCGTCCACGCATTGCTTGCAACAACGAATAAATCAACTGGCTCCATGAAAAAATTCATCGCCCGGACAAGGGTCACTGAGCTTAGGCTGGAGAATACGCGCGATAAATTGAAAGATCTCTACGTCAAGACCAATCCATATAACAACAAGGACAATGTGA
>DASWNK010000168.1:0-4454 GCA_036399275.1 Bacteroidia bacterium
AGTTTAATCCATCGGCACCGTTTACTCCATGACAATCGGCACAGTTGGTTTCAATGATATTTTTAATGTCGGCAGCGTAACTGTATGCTGTTGTTGAACAATCAAGAACTGCAGGAGCTTTCACAACAGTAGTGTCTTTGGTTGTTTTACACGCAGCTAGATACAAAGTTCCTGCCAGTAGGGTAATTTTTATTGTTTTCATAGGTTGGGTTGTTTGGCTGCCGGGCGCTTGTGTTTCCATCTTCTGTGAGTCCACAACCAATATTGCGGTTGTGCGATGATGTCCTTCTCCAGCATTTTTGTTACTAATTCCGTTATTTCTGCAGGCTTGGTATCTTTCGGCTGTTCAAATGTTTCAAAGAATTCGAAGCTGTAATAACCTCTCTTTTCTTTGTTGATTCTTCCGTATAATACCGGCTGATTGTATTCTTTTGCAAATTTTTCTGTTCCGAACAATACGCCTGTATCCTGGTTCAGGAAAGTCATCCAATGGCAGCTGTTCGGATTGGATGGCGATTGATCAATCGCAAATATGGTGGCGGTATATTCGCCGGCTTCTTTATCAAATACTTGTTTTACGATCTTGGTGGAGATCATATACAAACCATACTTACTGCGGGTTGTGCGCATCTTCTCGTCAAAATATTTATTGGAGAGTGGTTTATAGATCCCGATTGTTTTATGCTTGATCAACGAATCAACGGCTACTGCAAAAAGCTCCCAGTTGGCCAAATGCCCACCAGCAATGATGACGCTTCTCTTCTGGTCATAATATTTATTGATCAGCTCGGGGTTCTTACAAACAACACGCTTATGGACCTGTCTTTCTGAAATGGTGAATGTTTTTATGCTTTCCAGAACAAGGTCGCAAAAATGGCTGTAAAACTGGTCGCAGATCTGCTGATGCTCTTTTGCGGTTTTTTCCGGGAAAGAGCGTTGTATGTTATCCATAACCACCTTTTTCCGGTAACCCATCACTTTGTATAAAATTAAATAGACAAAGTTGGAGAAGCCATATAATAAGGGGAAAGGGAGCAATGAGATCGGAATAATGACCAGGTAATACAAAAGAGCATTGAGGATATTCATCAGAAAATTTTTGAAAAACAAAGATAAAGTATAGTTTTACACAAAGTATTTAAATCTTTGGCAAAATAATTGCCCCATAGGCGGATATTAAAACACTAAATCTAAAATTAAAAAACTATTCAATGAAAAAAATATCCAGTCTGAAACCGGTTGTTCTCACACTCCTGTTATTTGTTACCGCAAGCGCCTTTGCTCAAAAATCGAAAGTTGAAAAAAATAAATTTCTCGAAGGGAAAAAGTTCAATATTCAGTTTTATGAAATGAAGCCTGCGGGCAGAGGGAAAGCCGTTCCGAGTATCTTACTTACCAAAGGAGGAAAAATTGAGGCGGATCTGATGTACGAAAAGCTTTCTTTGCCCCCGGTGCCTTTTAAGGTAATCCTTGATTCTACTTATACAGAAGACGAAATGGAAATGCACATGGTGAGCATTGAAGCGGATTATTCTGCCGACAAGAATGATTATAAATGGGAAGCGACCATTATTAATTATGATATAGAAGGAACGATTGTGCAGATGAAATCAGGAGTTGAGAAAAAGAAATTTGAGTTCGCAGGAAGCGAGAAAACAAAAAAATAAAATCTCCAGACGATGCACAGTATTTTAAAAAAAGACCTCTTTTTTATTAAAGAGCATGTAGGCATGTTTAAAGCGGCTAACAATTTTGACATTTTCGACCCTCAAACCAATGAACTTTTATTGAATTGCAGAGAAGATAGTCTGGGTTTATTTACCAAAATGTTTCGTTTTACCGACTACAAGCGCATGACTCCTTTTTGCCTGGAAGTAACAACGCCCAACGGACAAAAAGTATTGACTGTAAAAAGAGGGATCTCCATCTTTTTATCAACGGTGGATGTGTTGGATGAAAATGATATGCTTGTTGGAAGATTCAAACAAAAATTCTTTTCAATCGGCGGCAAGTTTAATGTACTGAATCTACAGGATCAGGTCATCAGTACTTTGAGGGGTAAATGGACGAGCTGGGATTTTAAATTTGAAAATAACGGAATTGAATATGCTTCTGTGTCAAAAAAATGGGCCGGCATGGGAAAAGAATTATTTACGTCGGCCGATAATTATATGCTGGAGGTTTTCAAAACCCTGGGACCAAATGATCCGATGAGAATTATGATCCTTGCGGCCGTACTATCGATTGATATGGTGCTGAAGGAATAACTACTTCAGCTTTCTGTTCACTTCTCTTTCGGTATCGCGTTTTTTGATGTCCGCTCTTTTATCAAAGAGCTTCTTTCCTTTGGCCAATGCTATTTCCAGCTTGGCCAACCCTTTTTCATTAATGAACAAACGCAGTGGAATCACGGTTAATCCCTGATCTTTTAATTTCCCCTGAAGCTTATTTAATTCCTGGCGGTTGAGCAATAGTTTGCGATCGCGCTTTTCAGGAACGTTGTTATAGGTCCCGTTAAAATAGGGGGATACATTCATATTTCTGATAAAAAGCTCTTCTTTGTTGAACACGCAAAATGCATCACTGATATTGGCTTTTCCTTCGCGGATAGATTTAATCTCCGTTCCGGTCAGCTGCATTCCTGCTACAAACTTATCGATGAAGGCATACTCATAGGATGCCTGTCTGTTTTTAATATTGATGGTGTTTTCTGTACTCATACGATTGCAAAGATACTAAAGAGAACGCTATTTGACGATCAGTACCGGTACTTTTACGTTATGACGTACTGCATCCAAAGTGGTGCCAAGGAGAATATCCTTAAAGGCTCTATGTCCATGAGCGCCCATAACCAATAAATCGCATTCACCGCTGTTCACAATTTCCGGAATGCTCTTTTTAGGATTTCCGAAACCTAGCTGCAATTCAACTTTATATCCTTTTTCTTCCAGGTCGCGTTTATATTTTTCAAGGTTGATCTTATCGGAAACCGTTTCCAGGTCATCAATCTCTTGTCCCATCATGCGCGCGCCCGCTGTTTCCACAATATGGATCAGCACATAAGTAGCATCCTTTCCTCCCTGTGAAAAAGCGCTGCTGATCGCTTTGCTGTCGCTTGGACTGAAATCAACGGTGACAGCAATGCACTTGTATTTATTGGTAGAAGTAATATTCAGCTCGCCCGGCAGGCCATCGGGAGCATAGGTCGCTTTTTCTTTTGCTTTACGAACGAGTGGACTAAATGTAATATAGAGCAGGAGCAGGCCCGCTGCGATCACAATCGGAACAACCGTTAAGAAATAGATCGTCGGGTTTGATGACTCGTTGATCCATCCGGAAACAGTCTCAATCACCAGTTTAGCATTCAGAAGTACGATCACAGCGGCGATCAGCCAGGCGCAGATCTTTACCCAAAGCTTGTTGGCAAACTGTCCCATATGCTTTTTATCGCTGGTCAGGTGGATCAATGGTATCACAGCAAATCCTAATTGCAAACTCAATATCACCTGGCTCAGGATCAATAGTTCCCCGGTTGCGTCTTCTCCTAAAAAATAGATCACTAAAAATGCCGGAATGATGGCGATCAAGCGCGTGATCAATCTTCTTAGCCATGGTTGGATGCGAAGGTTCAGATAACCTTCCATCACGATCTGACCGGACAAGGTTCCTGTAAGCGTAGAGCTTTGTCCTGCTGCAATTAAGGCAATAGCAAACAGAACAGGAGCAGTGCTTCCTAAAATATTGTCCAGTAACCGGTGTGCATCCTGAATTTCGGCAACCTGCGTATTTCCGGTGGTATAAAAGGCCGCCGCAGCCAGTATTAAAATGGCTGCATTCACAAACAGAGCCATGTTGAGTGCAATGAACGTATCAATGAAATTGAATTTGATGGCTTCTTTTACTCCTTTAAATGTCTGGTCGATCTTTCTGGTTTGCACGAGCGAAGAGTGCAGGTAAAGATTATGGGGCATCACCGTTGCACCAATGATACCGATCGCAATATATAAAGCCTTGTCGTTAGGCATAGAAGGAATGAATCCTTTCATTAATTCAAGGCCATCTGGCTTTGCAAAAATCAATTCTGCAATAAAAGCAAGTCCGATTGTTGCCACCAGCATAATAATAAAGGCTTCCATTTTCCGGATGCCGTAACGCTGTAAAACCAATAAAAGAAGGGTGTCGGCCACGCTGATGGAAACTCCGGCTAAAAGCGGAAGATGAAACAAAAGCTGTAATCCGATGGCCATTCCGATCACTTCGGCAAGGTCGCAGGCTGCAATGGCGATCTCCGCAAGGAACCAGTTGAAGAAATTAATTACCGGAGGATAAGCTTTACGGGAGGCTTGTGCCAGATCCAGCCCTCTTACCAATCCTAGTTTGGCACTTAAGCTCTGCAGCATCAGGGCCATCAGGTTGCTCATCAATAACACCCAAAGCAGCTTGTAGCCAAACTG
>DASWNK010000169.1:0-33384 GCA_036399275.1 Bacteroidia bacterium
GAAAATAAAAATCAGGAAAAGAAGAGGGAGATTGAGGATGAGAATGCGAGCGTCGTAATAGCCCATGCATACAGCCGCATTGCTTATAAACAGAATAGCGCCGGCAATGGTGCCAATGAATTTCTGAGGCTTGTTGGATCCTTTTTCAGAAAGTTTGTAAAATTCCCACACACCTAAAATGGTGATGAGCAGAAATAAAATGGAAAAGGAGAGCTGGCTGTAATAGGTGCAGCCTAAAAGTACTGCTACGAAAGCGCCTGCTGTGAGTGTGCGTTTGAGAAAATTGTTCACGTTTAGTATATACGTTCTTGGTGAACAAATATAGGAATAAAGTTTCGAATGAGATTCAGATCTGCTGATGGATGGTCTAATTACTGCACTTGCACATCATCGATCAAAAAAACAAAAATTTCCCTTGGACCATGTGCGCCCTGAACCAATGTTTTTTCAATATCGGCTGTTTTACTTGGACCAGTGATGGTGGAAATCATGGAAGGAAGCTGATCATTATATTTTTCACGGATGAATTTTAAACCATCTTTTACATGGTTCATCAGTTGAGAAGTGTAAGCGACTACGATGTGGAAATTGGCATATACCGGCAGGCGCCGTCCTGATGTTTGTTTAGAGCTGATCATTACGCTTCCTGTGCGGGCGATCAGGCATTCGCAAAATGTCAGTCCGATGTCGGTATCCAGAAGATCCTGTTCTTTGTCCGAAAATTTTATATTCCCTTTCTTAAGAAGCTCTTTTAATTTTGGTTCCAGACAAAATAAATTTTTCCAGTCGTTGTCCTTTGCAATGAAATCAAAATTTTCCAGAAATTCTGTTTCGTTTTCACAGAAAACGAATTTTCCATTGACCGATGAAAAGTTCTGCGCAAATTGTATTTCCAGAGGTTCTTCCGAAGATGAAAATATTTCAGAGTCGTTATCCACATCACCAATCTCTTGAGCAGATTTGTGAATTAAAGCCTTGCGGATTTTTTTTAAGATTTTTTCTTTGGAAGTAGTACTGCTGTCTTTCATGTCACAAAAAAATAAAAGGCTCAGTATCCGCAGATACTGAGCCTTAAACTAAAATAATGTATCGATAGGCTTTTCAGGTTCTGCACCCGAATTCTTTTTGTCTTCTTCTTTTTCTTCTTCTGTTTTTTCTCTTTTCACTTCAGCAGTTGGAGAAATGCCTGATTCAGCTTTCAGCAATGGTAATTCCTCTTTGTCAAAAGGACGCTTTCCAAAGATCAGCTCAAGATCTTCCTTAAAGATCACTTCTTTATCCAATAGTTTTTCTGCCAATAATGTTAACAGATGCTGGTTCTTGATCAGGATGTCTTTTGCACGGGCATAAGCCGCTTCTATCATCTTGCTCACTTCATGATCGATTGTTTCAGCGGTTTTTTCACTGTATGGTTTTGTGAAACCATATTCGTTTGCACCAGTAGAATCGTAATAACTGATATTGCCGATCTTATCGTTCAATCCGTAGATCGTGATCATTGCATAAGCTTGTTTTGTCACTTTTTCGAGATCGCTCAACGCTCCGGTAGAGATCTTTCCGAAAACAATGGATTCTGCCGCACGTCCACCAAGGGTCGCGCACATTTCATCCATCAATTGTTCGGTAGTGGTGATCTGGCGTTCTTCCGGCAAATACCAGGCAGCGCCCAGTGAACGCCCGCGGGGAACAATCGTAACTTTGATCAGCGGATGCGCATGCTCCAACAACCAGCTGGTAGCGGCATGTCCTGCCTCATGATAAGCGATCACTTTCTTCTCATGGGAAGATATGATCTTGTTTTTCTTTTCCAATCCACCGATGATACGATCAACAGCGTCAAGGAAATCCTGTTTCTCGATTACCGTCTTGTCATGTCTTGCCGCGATCAAAGCCGCTTCATTACAGATGTTTGCAATATCCGCTCCGGAGAAACCTGGTGTTTGTTTCGCAAGGAAATCAACATCTACGGAAGCATCCAGCTTTAATGGCTTTAAATGCACTTTAAAAATATCCTTACGTTCGTTCAGATCGGGCATGTCTACATAGATCTGACGATCAAAACGTCCTGCGCGCATCAAAGCACGGTCAAGAATATCGGCACGGTTGGTTGCCGCCAGGATGATCACACCGCTGTTAGTTCCGAAACCGTCCATCTCGGTTAATAACTGGTTCAATGTATTTTCGCGTTCATCGTTTCCGCCTTGTGCGGGATTTTTTCCGCGGGCACGACCGATCGCATCTATCTCATCAATAAAGATGATACAAGGGGCTTTTTCTTTTGCCTGACGGAAGAGATCACGCACACGTGAAGCACCTACACCTACAAACATTTCTACGAAATCAGATCCTGACAAAGAAAAGAAAGGAACCTTCGCTTCACCTGCAACGGCTTTTGCCAGTAAGGTTTTACCGGTTCCCGGAGGGCCAACCAGCAAAGCACCTTTCGGAATTTTAGCACCAAGTGCCGTATATTTTTTTGGATTCTTTAAAAAATCAACAATCTCTTTGATCTCTACTTTAGCGCCTTCTAGACCCGCAACATCGTTAAAGGTGATGTTTACATTGGTGTTTTTGTCGAATAAAGTTGCTTTTGATTTTCCGATATTGAAGATTTGTCCGCCGGCACCGCCGCCGCCCATTCTACGCATAATGATGATCCAGATAATGACCATCAGTACAATTGGAATTAACCAGCTTAGCGTATCCGACCAGGAAGTACGGTTTTCGCTTTCAGCATCAATGCGTTCTGAAGGAGCAAAATCTTTTTGTGCTTCCGTCAAGCGGGCATTAAAAGAATCTACGCTGGAAATTTTCACAATGTAATGCGGGCCATTCGGATGTTTATCCAGATTGTCTTTTGCATATTGTGGAAGCTTTAAATATTCTTTACTAATGGTGATCTCAGCAATATTGTCGGAAGGAATGATGACTACCCTTGCCACATGATGCTGTTTTAGCATGGTTTCAATGAATTCATTTGTACTCCTTTCTGCTAGTTTTGGGGAGGAATAAAGAACCTGTACCAAAATAAGTCCAACAGCGATGATTCCATAGATCCAATAAAAATTGAATGGATTTTTAGGAATGGTCGGCTTTTTCGGGAATTTATCTTTCGGATTTTTATCCGGTTGTTTTTCTTGCTCGCTCATTATATATTCTCTTTCTTTCTTTTAAAATTATTAATCAAATGCAATCTCTGTCACATGGGCATCGGCCCATAACGATTCTAAATTATAAAAATTGCGCACTTCTGTCTGGAATACGTGCACTACCACATTTACATAATCTACCAGGATCCATTCAGAGTTTTCAAATCCTTCTTTTCTGTATGGGCGTTCGCCGGTACGCTTTTTTACCATTACCTCCACGGAGTTCGCAATAGCGTTCACCTGAGTGGAAGAATCCGCCTGGCAGATGATAAAATAATCACATACGCGGTTATGGATATCTCTGAGATCAAGCACGGAAATATTTTTTCCTTTGATTTCCAGTATACCTTCAACAATCGCATCGGCAAGAAGTTCAGTACTGTCCTTTATTTTTGCCGGTTTTGTCGGAGTTTTTGCAACGGAAGCAATTGCTGGCTTAGTCGTTTTCGGTTTTGTTGCCTTTGCAGAAGTTTTTACTGCAGTTTTAGCAGCTTTTTTAGGTGCGGCTTTCGCGACGGCTTTTTTTGCAGGTTTTACCGTTTTTGCCACTTTTTTAGCGGCGGGCTTCGCTGTTGTTTTTTTAGCGGCAACTTTTGTTTTTTTTACTGCTGTTTTTACGTTTGTTGTCCGGGTAGTTTTCGTTGCTGCTTTTTTTACAGGAACATCTTTCTTTTTCGCCATTTAAGGATATATCTTTTTTATTTCGGTTCTTTGCAAAAGTTATTATTTGCGTTATCCACAAAAATAATCAAATCTTTCGCAAAAACTCTAATGAAAACATTATTTGTCGGGCAAAATAGCATTCATGTTGAGTCCACCGATTCTACCAACAGTTATGCCAGCGAAATGTTGCGACAGATTGAGCTCTCAGAGGGCACGCTTATCTACACGTTTAAGCAGTTGAAAGGGAGAGGCCAGCGGGGCAATTTCTGGGAGAGCGAACCCAATAAGAATGTGGCATTGAGCTTTATTCTTCATCCGAAGTTTCTTGCACTTTCAAAGCAGTTTCTGCTTACCAAAATCAGTTCACTAGCCGTGGCTGACGTAATGGCAGAGATGCTTGATTTTGGCTCAGAAAAGCCGAAAATCAGCATTAAATGGCCGAATGATATTTATGTGAACGATAAAAAGATAGCCGGAATACTTATTGAAAACACGCTGAGGGAGAATGGCATTCAATATACCATTATCGGTATTGGGATCAATATTAACCAAATGGAATTTTTAAGCACTGGAAATGCGGTATCCATGGCTCAGATTGCCGGCGTTGAATTCCAGCCGATGGCCGTGCTGAATTTGATCTGCGCGCACCTGGAAGCTCGTTACCTGCAATTGAAGGCGAATAAGGAAGAAAGCATTGATGACGCGTATTTGGCGTGTTTGTATAAAAGAGGAAATTGGGCCGCTTTTGAATGCGCGGGCGAAATGCTTGAAGGCAGAATAAGCGGTGTTTCTCCTGCCGGAAAACTTCAGGTAGAGATGAGAAATGCAGAAATAAAGGAGTTCGATTTAAAAGAGATCCGTTTTATTTGATATCCTTCATTTTTTGAGCCAGCATATTGAAGAAATTCCCCAAAGGCTTTTCCACCATCATCTTGATCATCATATTCATATCCGATTCAAAGGTCAGCTGACCGATGCAATTGCTTGCATCTGTTTCGGTGATCAGAACAAATAACTTAAATTCAAAAGGTACTTTCCCGTGTGAAGAAATGGTGATCTTAGAAAAAGGGGTTTTGTCAATGATCTTCATGCCAATGGTTGCCATTCCGTTGATGGTAAAAGAGCACTCGTCGTTCGTAGCGGTCCAGTTGGTAACCTGGGGAGGCATTAATTGTTCGAAGTTTTTGAAATCACTTAAATAGCTGAAAATTCTTTCCGCTGAATTATTGATCTCTACTTTATCACTTTCTATTTTTAACATGATGATACGAATTACAAATTACAAATTTCTACAAATTTACAAATCTGTGTGTGAGACAGACTAAGGACAGAAGACACAAGAATCAAGACACAAGACACAGGACGCAAGACTCAAGAAGCAAGACTCCCTCCGCCGCGGCGGATCCGAACTCCACACTCCACACTCCACACTCCCGACTTCCTACTCCACACTCCCAACTCCGAACTACTTCCCCCATTCCGATGGATTTTCACGCCAAGCCTGTAATGATTTTAAGTCTTTGTCGGTAATGTAATTTGATTCCAGAGCCTGATCGATCATTGTATTGTAATTGCTCAGGGTAACCAATTCACATTTCGCCTTTTTGAAATTATCGACAGCTGTTTTAAAACCATAAGTAAAAATCGCTGCCATTCCTTTTACATCACATCCTGCTTCCCGCAATGCTTCCACTGCTTTTAAGCTGCTGCCTCCTGTGGAGATCAGATCTTCGATTACCACCACGCTTTGTCCCCGCTCTACAATCCCTTCAATCATATTGGTCAATCCATGCTTTTTTGCTTCGGAGCGGACATAAACAAATGGAAGTCCCATTTCCTGTGCTACCAAAGCACCTTGTGCAATACCGCCTGTTGCAACGCCTGCAATCACATCCGGTTTGCCGTATTTATTCATGATGGCATTTACAAATTCCTGACGAATATAGGTGCGGACACCAGGATAAGATAATGTAACTCGGTTATCGCAATAGATCGGTGATTTCCATCCGGAAGCCCAGGTGTATGGATTGGACGGCTGTAATTTGATTGCCTTCACTTGTAATAAAAATTCGGCAATCTTTAACGCCGATTCATCCTTCTCTTTCATTCTGACTATTTACTTATTTTGCCGCAAAAATAAACTAAATTTGCTCATGCATTCCATATTAAATTAATAAAATTCGGCATGGTTAAAGTATTTTCCAATAACAAAACGATCTGTTTTACCAGTAATATCATGGATTATCCACAAAAGGAGGATACCATTTTAATCAGAATACACTCTTTAGACGAACTGCAACTGTTGTACGATGAACTGGTGACAAAGAATCAATTCATGGAGGTATATTTCTATTATGAGAATGAAAAAATATTATTGAGCACATTTTCTTCGGCGTTTAAAATTATTGAAGCCGCTGGCGGATTGGTTAAAAATAAGAAGGGCGAATACCTCTTCATTTTCAGAAATGGCAAATGGGATCTTCCGAAAGGGAAAGTGGAAAAGGAGGAGGCTATTCCAATGGCTGCTATCAGAGAAGTGGAAGAAGAATGTGGAGTTGATCAGTTGAAGATTGTTAAGGAGTTGGAGTCCAGCTATCATACTTACGAGCTGGATGGAAAAGCCGTGTTAAAACGCACTTTTTGGTTTGAAATGGATTGTGATGATAGCTCTCAATTGGTTCCGCAAACAGAAGAAGGAATCACCGAAGTAAAATGGCTGAGTAAGAACGAGCTCAAAAAGGTTTATGCGAATACCTATGAATCAGTAAAGGAAGTGCTGAAGAATATTCCTGCTTAATTGTTCTTTTTGTCACCGATGCCATGGAGCTTTGCCTTTGGTTTGGTGATATCATAGAAAGCCCGATCGATGTCTTCATCCGGGCTCTCTGCAGGCACTTGAATAAATTTTCCGTCGGGGTCAATCAGGAAATACGCTGGCAAGGACCTGATCTCATAATCGTTTTTTAATTTCCCACTTGTATTATCGTATAAGAAAAGCCAGGTATATTTTGGATTCTTTGCTTGAAAATTTTTCAGATCAGCATTGCTCTTATCGGTAGAAATACTCACAAATGTAATTTTTGCTCCGTACGTTTTGATCAGTGAAGGGATGATCTTCATTTGCTGTTGACAGCTCGTGCATTTCGCATCATAAAACATCAGGTAAACATATTTTTTTGAACGCAGTTCATCCAGGCTGTGCGTGAGTCCCGCCTTATCGGGCAGTTCAAAGAAAGGGGCCATGCTGCCAGGCTTTAAAGTGGAAAAGGAATTTAAACAGTTTTGGGCAATTCGTTTGTGTTCGGAGATTTTAGATTCTTCTGAAGCTTGTTTCAGCATTGACACAATGCTTGTTCGCCGAAAGGAATTATCATAATAGGATTCGTAAAGACACTTAATTAAAACCAATTCCCGAACCGTATCGCTTTGCAGAAACGGGTCCCGTTTTAAAACTTCCATGGTTCCTGAAAAGCTTCCGCGGTCGTTGATTTGAAAGCCCATAGGCCCGCCGTTTTTCGACATTGCAAAATCCAGAATCTTCTGCTTATAAAAATCATTAAAGAAATTCATGTACTCCGGATGATTATATAAAATGGGCTTGTTGGAGAGATAAGCGGCAAATAATTGTTTTTCGCTCACTTTTGTTTTTTGCTCTAAGCTTGCGATGGAGTAAGTGATGTAATTCTGAAAATAATCGTTCTTAACAGTCGAATAGAACTCCTTCATGGCCAGTTTGAATGAATCAATTTTAGCCTGTGGCGTTCTTTTTACAAAAGCAATGTATTCGACGGAAAGAAAATCATCAAACCGCTTGTCATAATCAATGGTTAGTGCATTAATCTCTGTTTTGCTTTTCAGCTTAATGGAAATGTTTACATGATGCTCGATGTTTGGGTTCTGATAGGTAGTAGAATCAGGAGGTAACAGAATTACTTCATAAGTTTGATATGGTTCAATGTACATTGACGTAATGTTCTTTTCCACCTTCAGCGTTACATACTGAATCTCTTTGCTGTTGAATTCTAAAGAGAAATTGCCGATGGAATCAATGGTAGAATAGGTGAGTTGCTTTTGCGTATGGGAAACATAATCGTTGTTGCCCCAAGCGGTAATCTCTTTGTATTCGTATGTTTTCGCAATGCCTTTGATCACCACATTTTGGCCGAGCAGGCTTGTTGAACAGAAAAGAAGTAAATAACAAAGTGCTTTTTGCATGACAGATAGAGATGAATGCAATTTTGTGTCCAACTTATTGTGCTTTCAGATCAATGCCTTTCGGAACAAAAGGAGAAGCATCGCCGCCGTTCCTGATGATATCACGTACAATTGTAGAATTTATTGCAGAAAGCTCAGGGATAGGCAAAATAAAGACGGTTTCAATGTTGGGCGCCATCGCATGGTTGTTTTGTGCAATGGACTTTTCAAATTCGAAATCGGCTGAGGTGCGCAAGCCGCGTAGAATATAATCGGCATTCATTTTTTTGCAGAAATCAATGGTCAGACCGGTATACGTTTCAATGCGAACTTTGGGCTCGTTGGCAAATACCTGGCGGATCCACTTTTCGCGCTGCTCCAGACTGAAATAATTCTGTTTGCTGCTGTTCTTTCCGATGGCAATGATGATTTCATCGAACAGGGGCAATGCTCTGCGAAGAATATTCTCATGACCTTTGGTGATCGGGTCGAATGAACCGGGAAAAATAGCGATACGGTTGTTCATGCAGGTCTTGGTTAATTTGTTGGCTAATTTACGAATTTACAGACTACGAATAACGAATCCCGAAGGATCGGAACGAATTTACGAATCTGAGTGTAATGTAAGTTTGCCGATAGGAAGCGGAAGGATTGAGGCTATTCATCTGCGTTCCATTAAACACAGCGTACTACTACTACTCAAGCTTTCCCTGTTCAAAGATAGAAAAATTCACATTTCCGTATTTACGGTGCTCTTTAAAATGCTCCAGTTTGGAAAGGTCCGTATGAGGTCCATGCTCCACGATCAGCCAGCCTCCTGGTTTTAATAGTTTGTTGGCAAAAACCAGTTCGGGCAATGATTCAAATTTTTCCATCTCATATGGAGGGTCACAAAAAATAATGTGGCAAGGGGACGCGGGTCTTTTTAAAAATGCAAACACATCCGACTTGATCACTCTTACCTGGTCCATTTTAAAGGCAGCGCTTGTTTTCTTTACAAAATCGCAGCAATGGAAATTACTGTCAACGCAGGTAATGTCGCCACATCCGCGTGAAGCGAACTCGTAAGTCATGTTGCCTGTTCCGCAGAAAAGATCCATGATCTTTAATCCTTCAAATTCAAAGTAATTGTTTAGAATATTAAAAATACTTTCTTTGGCAAAATCAGTCGTCGGTCTTACCGGCAGATTTTTTGGCGGATGGATCACCCTTCCTTTATGCGTTCCGCTGATGATTCGCATCAGGAGAAATAGCGGTTAAACAAGGTGTAATAATAATGTTTTGGCAAAGTCTGAAGCTGGTAGCTGTAATCAGAAGCATCATCGCTACGTTCTCCGAATTTCAGGTTACGGATGTATTTATTAGCAATGGAATAAATGGCTGAATTTTTTTCGATCTCCCCCAAGATGGTCACTTCTGCTGTTTCCGGGTTCAGCTGCATTTGTTCGCAGACAAACAATAAATAGTAAATAAAATCTTCAGCGGAATAATGATTAAAGGTGTTGTAAAACAAAAGATTTTTATTTTCGATGACCACAGCTTCAAAATGCGTGGATTGCACATGAATGAATAATTTCTTTCCGGGTTTGTTGATGTTATCCGCCACCAAGCTGTCGATCAACGTACTGGAAGCATGATGGTATTTAATATTATTAAAGTGATAGTTCAGTTTTGCTTTGATAGTGAAAGGAAGTGCAAATACATTTTTAGCTTCCAGGCTTTTTATGTCGTCGACCATCACCAGCTCATTTCCTTCCAGGGCCGTATTGAATTTCAGATACATTTTTTTTCTGTCTTCTTCAAACAAAGCGTTGGGCACCAGCGTGGAAAGACTGTTGACAATCGTACAAACAACCGATTGGAACTTATGATGAGCAAGTATGCTTTCTTTGAGTAAAGGATCCAGCAGTTCTGCAACTGCATCAAAATTGTATACACTTCCGAACGTATATTCTTCGAGGGCAATGTATTTATTTTTTGAGCGATCGTTTACTGCAATCAGTAATTGATTGACGCTGAGCTGGAGCATCAGTTCATAGGAAGCCGTTTTTTTTGCGTCAAAAGCTTCATCAATGAAGGATTGAAGCCGGCTTGTTTTATTTTTTATTTCGCTCACCATTGTGTAAGGCAAAGATATATTTTTTAAGGATTGGTTGAATGCGAATTCGTAATTTCGTGCTATGAACAGCATTGAATTTGCAGGCATATTACTGAAAAATTTCCCCTTTGAGACGACCAGCGGGCAAAAGGCGCTGTTTGACAAGCTTTCCGACTTCATTCTGAGTAGAAATGCAGATCAGATTTTTGTGCTGAAGGGATATGCGGGAACAGGTAAAACAACCATCGTGCGTTCATTGGTGCAAAGTCTTCCGGCACTGAACGGCAAAACTGTTTTGCTTGCGCCTACAGGACGTGCTGCAAAAGTGCTTTCCAACTATACAGCGAAGCAGGCCTTCACCATTCATAAAAAAATCTATTACAGAAAGCCGGACAGTGGAGGAGGAGCAGGCTTTGTTCTGCAACAGAACCTGCATACTGATACCATCTTTATTGTGGATGAAGCATCCATGATCTCCAGTTCCGGCGGACTCAATGATTATGGCTCTTTTGGCGGTGGAAGTCTGCTGGATGATCTGATCTCTTATGTATTTAACGGAACCAATTGCAAGCTGATCCTGATCGGGGATACGGCGCAGCTGCCACCGGTGGGATTGGATGTAAGTCCGGCGCTGGATATAGAGTTTTTAAAAGCTTCTTATTATTTCCCGCTCAATTGGCATGAATTAACGGAAGTGGTGCGGCAAAGCGAAGATTCGGGAATCCTTACCAATGCAACTTTTATTCGCGATCAGATCAAAGCGAAGACCGGAAGCAAACCAAGTTTTCAGCTGAATCATTTTAAAGATATAGAGCGTTTGGGTGGCGATGAGCTGGAAGATGCACTAAACAATGCCTATTCAAAATACGGTGCAGAAGAGACCATGGTGATCTGCCGTTCCAACAAGCGTGCGAATATTTTTAATCAGCAGATCCGTGCGCGTATCCGCTGGCAGGAAAATGAATTATCGGCAGGCGATTACATGATGGTGGTAAAGAATAATTATTTCTGGCTGCCACAGGAATCCAAAGCAGGCTTTATTGCAAATGGTGATATTGTTGAACTGACCAGTATTGGCAAGATGCAGGAAATGCACGGTTTTCGCTTTGCGGATGTACGAATGCGGATGATTGACTATCCTGATGAGCCTGAATTGGAAACACGTTTATTGCTGGATACGATCATGAGCGAATCGCCTGCGCTCTCCAACGAAGAGAATAAACGTTTGTATGAATCTGTTTCAGCGGATTATGGCGACATTGCCGATAAGCGCCTGCGTTTAAAGAAAGTAAAGGAAGATGGTTTCTTCAATGCCCTTCAGGTGAAATTCGCTTATGCGATTACATGCCATAAAGCACAGGGCGGACAATGGCCTTGCGTGTTTGTCGAGCAAGGGTATCTCACCGATGAGATGATCAATACGGAATACCTGCGTTGGTTGTATACAGCAGTTTCAAGAGCTTCTGAGAAACTATACCTGGTAAATTTCAATAAAGATTTTTTTGAATGAATTATTCTTCTTTTTCATAAGCATACCCCAGCTTGCTGCTGAACTTAGGCCAGTCGGCGAACGTGTTGTTGGAATCTTTCACTTTGATGTTGCTGAAGAATAAAGTAGTGCCGCCATCAACCCTGCTGATCTTTTGTTGAAAGGAAGGAGATAACGTGTTTCCCGGGATGTTTTCCTGGTAAGCTACTCCTTGTATTGTAACCAGTATGGTGAAAGATACAACACTCGAATCGAGGATGTTTCCGTACATGTCCTGACCGATAAGGCGGTTGTTGATATTGTCGAAGAGCACAGCATACAACGTTCCTTTCTTCTGCACTTTGATGGTGCCGCGATTATTTTCCTGGGCGGATGCAGAAAAAGTAATTAAAAGAAGAAAGATGGGAAACGCTTTTTTCATGTTGCTACAGTAACGCAAATATAAGACCAATTCTTACTTCCAATTCCACCATTTCAGCTTTTCTTTATCATGCTTGCTCTCTGTGGCGTAATAAACGGCACAGCGGAATACGTATAAAAGGCATTTATCCTGCACAACACCGGCATATTTATTTGATTGGTTATAAAGCCATTCCGGATCTTTGTTTTTAAGATCTTCCACTTTTAAGATCCCGATATTAATCAGGTCGTTGGCAATGGAAACACCCACTCCCGGAATTTGCCTAAGCTCTTTAATCTGTTCGTCCCTGATTGTTTTCTTTGCCATGTGCTAAATAAAAAAAGATCCTCTTCTTTTGGGAAGAGGATCCTGATTAAAATTTATAAGAAAGCCCTATGGCCAATACTTCTTTGAACTGCAGTCGCGGCCCGGTGCCCATTACTTTCACGCCGTCTATATCCCGTTCAACCGGAACGGGAATGTCATGATCATAAATCATGTTGGTGCTAATGCTGGCCGAAAGGAATTTGTTGACTTTCATTGCAACCAGTACTTCCCAGTTCACATCAATGTTTTGCGGGTTATTAATGTAGTTGCTGAACAACTCCAGCTTGGTAGCAAAATTGACATTCTTGAAAATATCTTTTTTGAATGTCATTCTTAAATAACCTCCGAATTCGCTTCTTACCATTTCGCCGTTTTTGATTTTTACGCCAGCTGTATCAAATTCGGCAGCGGCTACACCATAAGCGCCGGCATCAGCAAGTTGAGTGTTTGCCACGATGGTTGTTTTCGAAGTAATAGGGGAGATGAACAGAGAGAAATAATCATTTGGTTTGTAATCCAGACCAATCGCGCCTAATATGTAGGCAGGAGCCATAAAGTGGGAGATCACAGTTGAATCATCCGGATAGTTATAGCCTTTATCAAACTGACTTTTAAAATTCAGTAATGCAGTATAATACCAGTGATTGTGGAAAGCAGTACGTCCATATTTGGAAGAGAAGTCGATCTTGTCTTCGTTTTTTCTCATGCTGGTATTACCGGATTTTAGTAATCCATAAGCCAGGTCGAGCGTATTGTCCCAGGTAGTCTGACCTCTTTTGTAATTTGCAAAAACGGTTAACAGCGCAGTCATCGAAAGACTGTTTTCTCCGCCGGCTGCCCAGTTGGTAAAGCTCGACTGCGAAAAATTAAGTGCGGTCATGCCGCCTTTTTTCCAATACCGCATAGTGTCGGCTTTGATGATCGCTTCCTTTTTTACTTCGAGCGTATCTATCTTCGCTTGTATGGAATCAGTTTTAATTTTTGTAGAATCGGTAGTTTGTGCAGCGGCATTAAAACAAATGATGGCTAGTAGGAATAGTATGAAGTGTTTCATGGTATTATTTTTTTTGTTCTTTTAAGAGATCACGGATTTCAATTAATAATAATTGTTCCGGACTAGGAGGGAGAATAACCGGAGCAGCAGCTTCTTCTTTTTTCTTCGCGGCATTGATTGCTTTAATGATCATGAATAACACCCAGGCTACGATAATAAAGTTAATCACTGCAGAGATGAATACGCCATACTTTACAGTTCCCATTACAGTAAGCTCATTAAGATTGGTCAAATGGGCCGCCTTTAAAGCCGGTTGCAGGATCAGCGGTGTAATTACATCATCAATTAAAGAGCTGACGATCTTACTGAAGGCCGCGCCGATCACCACACCAATCGCCAGGTCGATGACATTACCTTTGATGGCGAAACTTTTAAATTCTTTTAACATTCCCATAATTCTTCGATTTAAATTGTTCGATCCCTTTTGAAAAAAAACTCCTGCGTTATTGAGCAGGAGTTTTCATTAAAAGAGGATCGTGAAATTATTTATTTTCCAAGTTTTACTTTCAAATTGGTGTCCAGGGCAGAAAGAAATTCTTCTGTATACAAGTAATGCTCACCATGAGTTACTTTATTTCCATGGATACAAACAGCAAGATCTTTTGTCATTTTTCCTGATTCAACAGTTTCCACACATACTTGTTCCAGTGCATGGCAGAAATTGATCAGCTCCTGGTTGTTGTCTAATTTACCACGGAATTCCAAACCGCGTGTCCATGCAAAAATGGAAGCGATTGGATTTGTGGAAGTAGGTTTCCCAGCCTGGTGATCACGGTAGTGACGAGTCACTGTTCCGTGAGCAGCTTCTGCTTCCATTGTTTTCCCATCAGGAGTAACCAATACAGAAGTCATTAAGCCCAATGAACCGAAACCTTGAGCAACAGTGTCCGACTGAACGTCGCCATCGTAATTTTTACACGCCCAAACGAAATTCCCATTCCATTTCAAAGCAGAAGCAACCATGTCGTCAATTAAACGGTGCTCATACACAATTCCTGCAGCAGCAAATTTTGCTTTGTAATCAGCCTGGTAGATCTCTTCAAAAATATCTTTGAAACGACCATCGTATTTTTTCAGGATAGTATTTTTGGTAGATAAGTATAAAGGCCATTTCTTAGCCAGAGCAGTATTGAAACAAGAGTGAGCAAATCCTTTGATGGATTCGTCGGTATTGTACATCGTCAAGGCAACACCATCACCTTTGAAATTAAATACTTCAAAAGATTGTACTTCACCACCACCTTCAGGTGTAAATGTTACGGTTAATTTTCCTTTTCCTTTTGTTACGAAATCCGTAGCACGGTATTGATCACCAAAAGCGTGACGACCGATACAGATAGGAGCAGTCCAGTTTGGAACCAAACGGGGAACATTCTTACAAACGATAGGCTCACGAAAAACAGTTCCATCCAGAATATTACGGATAGTGCCATTTGGTGATTTCCACATTTGTTTTAATTTGAACTCAGTTACGCGTTCTTCATCAGGAGTGATAGTAGCGCATTTGATACCTACATTGTATTTTTTAATTGCTTCAGCAGAATCAATAGTTACCTGGTCGTTGGTTGCATCACGATGCTCCACACCCAGATCATAGTATTTAATATCCAGATCAAGGTAAGGTAGAATCAATTTGTCTTTAATGAATTTCCAGATGATGCGTGTCATTTCATCGCCATCCAATTCAACCACTGGGTTTGCTACTTTAATTTTGCTCATTTTAAGTATAGTTTAAAGTTTAATGTAAGAAATATTCTGTTTCGTTTTCTAAGGAGGTACAAATATAAGGTTTTGATCGGAAGAAAAAAGACCTTTTTTTAGTCAGGAGCCAGGAGTGGGGAGAATGGAGAACGGAGTCGGGAGAACGGAGAATGGAGGGTTGGAGAGTTAAGCGTGAAGAGTGGGTTAGGATGACAGCCATTTTCTTAGTTCTTAGGTTTGCTTGTCTACGAACTACCAACCAACAACTAATGACTCACTACTAATGACTAATATCCAAAAACATCTTCCAGGGTAAGGAAACTTACTTTTCCGTATTTTTCCATGGCTTTAATATCCAGACTTTCCTTTTTGCCAATTACCAGAACGGTGTATTTCCGATTCCTTACGTGATTTTCCTCGAAGGATCTCAACTCAGCGAATGTGATTCCGGGCACTTGATTAAAAACAACTTTGCGGATATCCTCGTTCAATCCCAGTTTCTGAGCACTCTCATAATTGAAAAGGATGTTGGCTTTTGTGATTCTTTCCGTGCGTATGCCCTGGATAATGGATTCTTTGGATGCCTTAAAATTACTTTCCGATTCGGGCATGTCCTGAATCAGCGTCATCATGCCATTCATGGCTTCGGGCAATTTATCGGCTTGTGTTCCGATGTAGGAGAACACATAATTCGGGTCCGATTTTTTTGACGGTGTGCGATAGTTGGAATAAACGGAGTATGCAAGCGCTTTCGATTCACGCATTTCCTGGAACACAATGGATGACATACCACCTCCGAAGTATTCATTAAAAAGGCGAACCGAAGGAAGGCTGTTCTTATCATACATGCCGTCTTTGGAAAGGAAGATCACTTCCGCTTGCTTCATGTCGTAATTCACCACAAATACATTTGTGTTTTCTTCCAGTTCCTGGTATTTTACTGCCATTGGAACAGGCTTTGAAGCAGGAGTTGTGTGCAGTTGGTTAAGCATGGCAGTGAGCTCTTCCAAGCTCTGGTTTCCATAATACAATACACGATGTTCGTAGGAAGTAATGTCCTTTATAATGGAAATAAGCTCGGCCGATTTCAGGTTTTTCAATTCTGTTTGCGACAGGATATTCGTATAAGACGAGGTTTTACCATACTTTCCATAGGAAGCCAATGCGCCGAAAAGGATTTCCCCTTTGCTGAGCTTTGCATCATCACGCTTTTTCAGGATGTCAGAAACAAGGTTTTGAAGCGCTTCATCATTGGGCTGTGCGTTCGCCAGAAGGTCTTCAAAGAGCTTGGTTGCTTTATCGATGTTTTCTGTTAAGCCGTTAAGGCTAACCCAGGTTTGATCTTCGCCTACATACACGTCAAAAGAACAGCCCAGCTTGTAAAATTCCTGTTGCAATTGTGCGGCGGTAAGCTCTTTTGTTCCGAGGTATTTCAGGTAGTTGATGGCAACATCGGTTCTTTTATTCTGATCCGATCCCATGTCCAGCACATAATACATGTCGAAGGTTTTGTTTTCGGTATTCGGAGTATACAAAACAGGCACCTTGGTTTTCAGGAATGATTTTTTGATGTCCGTATTATAATTAATGAATACCGGCTCAATATCCTTGGTAGGTGTTTTTAAAATGTTTTTTACAAAATCGCTTTGATCATCGCGGTTAACGCTCACGGGGGTAATAGCAGGCTTCTCTACTTTCTGAATGCTCTTGTCCTCACCGGTGCGTTTATATACCAGCACATAATTTTTTGTGTAATTCTTTTTTACAAAGTCGATCAGCTCCTGCTTGGTGATTCTGGATAAACGATCGATGGTACCCACATAATCCGCCCATTTCGTTCCCTGGATAAAAACGTTCACCATAGCGTCAGCACGTGCACTGTTGTGCTCAAACATTTTTGTCTGCTGCAATTTCATGTCTGTGATCACAGCGCTCATCAGCCAATCAGGGAAATCCCCTTTTTTAATTTTCTCTATCTGCTCCAGCAGAAGGTCTTTCACCTGTTCCAGGGTTTGCCCTTCTTTGGCAGTTCCGCTGATGATGTGTGCCGAATAATCTTTGAATTCCATGTCGAATGCTCCCGACTCCAATACTTTTTGCAGCTGATTCAGATTAAGGTCGATCAATCCTGCTTTGCCATTGGAAAGGATCTTGTTCACCATCTGGATCATGTCGGCATCTTTGCTTCCAGCACCAGCAAAGCGATAGCCCAGCATTACGCTTTCAGCATCCGGGCCCGTTACTTCTTTGATCACCGGCGATGTAATTGCTTTTTCGATATGAGGCTTATACACAGGAAGCGGTTTGCTTTTCCAGGCGCCGAATTTTTCATCAATCATTTTAATGGTCGCTTCCGGATCAAAATCTCCCGAAAGACAGATCGCCATGTTGTTCGGAACATAGTAAGTGTCAAAATATTTTTTGATTTCTGTGAGTGAAGGATTTTTTAAGTGATCGATGGTCCCGATGGTTGTTTGTGAGCCGTAGGTATTGTTGGGGAAAAGACCAGCGAACAGCGCTTCCCAGGATTTTTCCCCGTCATTATCCAAACCGCGGTTTTTTTCTTCGTAAACAGCTTCCAGCTCGGTGTGGAATAAACGCATCACCGGATTACGGAAGCGTTCCGCTTCAATGCTGGTCCATTTGTCGAGCTGGTTAGCGGGAATGTCATTTACATAAACAGTTTGTTCCAGCCAGGTGTATGCATTGGTTCCCTTTGCACCGATACTTGAAAGCATTTTATCATATTCGTTGGCGATGGCAAAGGTTGATGCATAACCGGAAATGCTGTCGATCTGATGATAAATGATTTTACGTTTTGCATCATCTTTCGTTTTGCGGTAGACTTCATACAGTGCTTCGATCTTATCCAGCTCCACTTTTTCTTTTGCGTAGTTCTTGCTTCCGTATTGATCCGTTCCTTTAAAAAGCATGTGTTCCAGGTAATGCGCCAGTCCGGTACATTCTCTCGGATCGTTCTTGCTGCCTGCCCGGGTAGCGATATACGTTTGAATGCGGGGGGCATTTTTATATACAGTCATGTAAACCATCAGGCCATTGTCCAATGTATAGATTCTGGTATTCAGCGGGTCATTCGGCGTTGTTTCATAGGAATATCCTCCTGGCTTCGGTTTGCTGCTTCCTTGTGCGAAGGGTGCTGCGGCAATGAAAAGAAACAAAGAGAGAGAGGCGATTGTTTTTGTGATAATGGATGTTTTCATGAAATATAGCATTTTTGTATAATGGTAAATATAGCTAAAATTTTTTCTGGATCGGCAGATGAAATGAGGAATGGAATCAGGCTTTGATGGAAGGAAAGGGGATGAGAATTATTTCACCAGAAATTGCCTGCACCATTCATAGGCTTTGTCTTTGTCTTTTTCTGTAAATACGGCGAAAGGGTTTTTAGGCTTTTGAATCTTCATATAAAATTCAGCAATCATACGATAGGCAAGGTTTTGAACAATCACTGCAGTTGCACACATGGGCGACAAATGCTCAATAGCAAGAGCGTTGTGTCTGGCCTCTCGTGTAAGCGTTACATGCTCGCCTGCGCTCACCACAAATGGAGTAGGCAGATCGCCGGTAATTTTTTTAATGGCTTCATGATTTTCCATTTGCTCGGAAATATCCTGGTGAGCATTGTCCTTAAAGTGGAGAAAACCAATGCCTTCTTCATTGATGGAGATGATGGCAGTGCTTGTTTCGATGCATTGAAGAATGTTGGTCACTTCTCTTAGTTTAAGTTAAAATGGTCGCTGGCCATTTCCTGGATAGCGGTTCCTATTGCCAAAGAGGAGGTGGCAGCAGGCGAAGGCGCATTCAATACATGAATGGCATTTCCGTTTACTTCAATTTTAAAATCATCGATCATTTCACCTTGCGGTGCTAATGCCATGGCGCGAACGCCGGCACGTCCCGGTTTCAGATCGTCCATTTCAAGCGTAGGAATTAATTTGCGAAGGCGTTTCAGAAAAAATGTTTTCGAGAAAGCGCCGCGGTATTCATCCACACCGAACTTCATGTTTTTGGCGAAGAATTTCCAGGTGCCACCAAAACCCAAGGCTTGAGCGGTATCGCGGAAAGAAAAATCCGTTTTACCATAACCTTCGCGTTTAAAAACAAACACCGCATTCGGTCCGCATTCCGTTCCTCCATGGATCATGCGTGTAAAATGCACACCCAAGAAAGGATATTTAGGGTTAGGAACAGGATAGATCAAATGTCTTACTTTGGACAAACCTTTATCCGTTAAGTCGTAATAATCGCCACGAAAGCCGACAATGGCAGTATCTATTTTTGCGCCTTCTTTTTTGGCAATGCGGTCGCTTTGCAAGCCGGCACAAGTAATAATATAGGTTCCGCGGAATTTTTCTTTTTGTGTGACTACGTCCGTATAGTCTTGCTGCTTTTCAAAAGCAATCACTTCCTGGTTCGTAAGGACTTTGCTCTGCGGAAATTTCGCATGGATGAGCTCTACGTATTTGCGGGAAACATCAGCATAGTCGATGATTCCGGTGCAGGGAACCCAAAGGCCTTCAATACCGACACAGTAAGGTTCAATTTCTTTAATGCGTTTTGCATCGATCTTTTCAACACCTTCCACGCCGTTCGCCAGTCCGTTGTTGAAGACCTTGTTCATGTGAGCAAGCTCCGAAGGATCCGTAGCAACCACGATCTTACCGCAAATATCATGTTGGATCTTGTGTTCTTTGGCGAAGGCGACGAGCTCTCTTCTTCCGTCGACACAATTTTTTGCTTTGTAGGAGCCCGGTTTGTAATAAAGTCCGGAATGGATCACACCGGAGTTGTGACCTGTTTGATGAGCAGCCACTTCATTTTCTTTTTCAAGAACAAGCACTTTTTTGTGCGGGTATTTTAAATTGATCTTGTAGGCAGATGCCAGGCCTACAATTCCACCTCCAACAATAATGATATCAAACTGATTATTTTCCACAACAGCAATTTTTTGTAAAAATAACGAATAGTTTTGTTCCGCGAATGGATTAAATGAAGGAGCCGGGAGAAATTTATATACGGATACCAATGATCAGGATGTCATCCACCTGCTCGAGATTTCCTTTCCAATCTTCAATCCTTTTGTCAAGAAGGTTCCGTTGAGCGGCAAGAGGCAGATCCGAGGTGGCAAGTAATAGTTCCTGCAGCGCTTTGTATTTAAATTTCTTTCCGGCCGGTCCGCCAAACTGATCGGGATAGCCATCCGTTAAGGTGTAAATCAGGTCGCCTTTTAGCAGCGCGAAAGATTGATTGGTAAAGGGTTTTGGTTCGCCATAATGCCTTCCTACAGGAAATTTATCCGGCTTGAACTCCATCAACTTACCATTTCGTATTAACCATAGAGGATTATTCGCGCAGGCGAAATCGACCGTCATTTCTTTTAATTTGAAATTGCAGAGGGTGATATCCATTCCATCATTCACAGAACCCTCTGCACCCTCTTCCGCATTGAGATTTAAAATGATCTCCGAGCGCAGTTTGTCCAGTACCTGGGCGGGATTGTTGATGTGGCGCTCCCGGGTAATTTCATTCAGGTAAGAAATTCCGAGCAAGCTCATGAATGCGCCCGGTACTCCGTGTCCCGTGCAGTCGGCAGTACAGATCAGGAAATTATCGTTTATGTTTTGTGCCCAGTAAAAATCCCCTGATACAATATCTTTCGGTTTGTATAGCACAAAATGTTCGGGTAGATTATTATTTAAAGTGCTTTCAGAAGCAAGCAATGCTTTCTGGATCCGTTTGGCATACTGAATACTATCAGTGATTTCTTTGTTTTTCTCCTGTATAACTTCCTTTTGTTCTGTGATCTCTTCGTTTGCTTTTTGTTTCTGGCGATATCCTTTAAAAATAAAAAATGCCAGGCAGATTACCAGTATGAACCCGATCACAAAAGCGTTTCGCTGAATCGCTTTTTTTGAAGCATCCGCCTGTTGTGTAACAATCTCTGCATCCTTCCGGATAAGCTCTTTGTCTTTTTTCTCCGACTGGTATTTTGTATCCAATTCAGCCATCTGCTGTGTTGTTTCCTTTGTGAGGATCGAATCGTTCAACACCGTATATTTTGATAAATAATCAAACGCATTTACAAAGTCCTTGTTATGCTTGTACGATTCCGCCATGGCGAAGTAGAGGTCTTTCAGCAGGGGCGTTGCCTCATTGGCGATGCAGAGCTTTTTTGCTTTGGAATAATTCTCCAGTGCTTCCTGGTGCTTTCCAAGATCTTTTAATGCGTTTCCTACATTGGTATAGGATAAGATCATTCCATAAGCGTCATCGTTTTCAATATCAATCTCAAGTGATTTTTTAAAATATTCCAGCGCCTTTGCGGCATCTCCCTTTTTTCCATATAACTCTCCGATATTCGAATAGGCCGTGGTCAGCGCATTGCGGTTGTGGATCTCTTCTGCGATCGCTATGGCCTTGTTATAATAATAAAGCGCACTATCGTTGTTTTTCATTTCGCTATAGATGGTGCCGATGTTTCCATAGGTGAATGAGATGCCGATCTTATTTCCTGTTTGAAGTAATAAGCGGTTGGACTGCCTGTAGCATTCGAGGGCTTTTGGAAAATTCTTCAGCGTTTTGTATAAGATGCCTATATCGTTATAAGCGATGGCACGGCCTGTAGTATCGTTTTCCTGCTCCCGGATCTTAAGTGACAGGAGATGCTTTTCAATGGCGGTTTTAAAATCACCTTTGTTTTTATATACAACGCCTTGCAGACTCAGTGCTTCCCCTTTGAAATGGATGTTATGTATTTTGTTTGCAAATGCAATGGTCTGATCCGTATAAAAGATTGTTTTTTCGTTGTTGTTATTGAGATAGTTGAGTGCAAGCATATAGGAGGTTTGCATTTTGATACTATCGGGCAGCGGATCATTTTTTAAAACAGCTTCCATCGAGTCGATTGCATGCTGATTGTTCTGGGAGCAGAGACAGGTGTATAGGAATATGCAGGTAAGTAATAGAAATAGTTTTTTCATGGGAGTAGCTTTGCTTTCAAATATAATAAAATTAACGCAGGAACTTCAGCGAAATAAACCTATATCTTATTGAGAAGCTGAGTTATGAAGACAAAAAATGATTTGGTGAAACAGCGAAGCCAACTAGTTCTTCTTACCCTGATTATGTGACGGTCAAGAAATGTTATGGCTATAAAATGCAACAGAAGAAAAATATTTTAGGCATTTGAGTGTTGCTAATTGATAAAGTCTTTTTTAGCTGTTAACTTATTTTCCGCCCGTATTTTAATTTCTGTAAAAAAAATGAATAGTTCGGCGTTGAGGTGTTTTGCTAAAAAAAATAGCAAATTGTTTATTTGAGGCGAACTGGCAGTGGATGCAGGTATATTTCGGTTCTAAAATATCGAAATATGAAAGAGCTGATATTGGATACGGTAAAACACAAGGGGAGGCAGGTATTGCTTTTGAAATTTCCTTATGACAGTAAATTAATTGCGCTTGTGAAGCAGTTGCCTGAAGCGACATGGAGTAATACACATAAATCCTGGTATATTGCCTATTCGATGGATGTGTTGCATGAGGTAAAAAGGGTTTTTACGGATGTGGCAGTTATTGATGCGGGAGTTTTGAAGTTGAAGCTGGCAGAAATAAAAAACTCATCAGCTTCAGTAAATGACAGGGTATTAGCCGATGAAGCAACTGATGGAATTAAAAAGCTTAAAAACTGGATGCAATCACGTAGATATAGCGATAGCACCGTTAAAACATACTGTGAAGCATTAAAGTCCTTTCTGAAATTTTATAATAAAAAAGCATTATCAGAAATAACGAATGATGATATAATCACATTTAATAACGGTTTTGTTTTGAAATATAAATTATCTGCATCTTATCAAAGCCAGATCGTCAACGCAATAAAGTTATTTTTTAAAGAAATCCAACATGCTGCTTTGAATGTGGATCTGGTGCATCGTCCTAAAAAGTATAATCCATTACCAAAAGTTTTGGCTGAGGAAGAAGTCGCTGATATTATTAATGCATTAGATAACATAAAGCATAAATGTATGCTAAGTTTGATTTATTCAGCAGGTTTACGAAGAAGTGAGTTGTTAAAGATGCAGCTTGATGATATTGATAGTAATAGAATGCAATTGAGAATTAGGCAATCAAAAGGCGGTAAAGACAGGATCGCGCCCTTGAGCGAAACAGTTTTACAATTGCTGCGTCAATATTATGTTTCTTATAAGCCAAAAAAGTATGTATTTGAAGGTCAGAAGGGATTGCAATATAATGAGCGAAGTTTGGCTTTGGTTTTAAAAAAAGGATGCGAGTTGGCTGGAATAAAAAAGCAGGTAAACTTACACATGCTCCGGCACAGTTATGCGACACATTTATTGGAGGGCGGGACTGATCTGAGGTATATTCAAACATTACTTGGCCACAAAAGCAGTAAAACAACAGAAATATACACCCATGTTAGTCAAAAATCGATTAACAAAATTGTAAGTCCTTTAGACAAATTAAACATAAAAATAAGGGGAAACTAGAATAAGTAGAAACTTCCTCCTATATTAGCATAACCTAAATATCGGAGGAAGTTTTTTCAATGAAAACTACCGCTATATATAAGTTAGTAGCAACCAACCGGACAGACTCGGAATGACTAAAACGAATAGACTCATATTAATTTTCCTCGTCGCGACTCCCATTTGGACTTTCGCTCAAGACAACATTGACAGTCTTAAAAAAACCTTGCCGCTTGACAGGTATACAGTTTACGAATATAATTCCAAGGGACTTTTGTCAAAGGAAACGGACTACGACAAAAATAAAAAGAAGACATCCTACAAGACAACGGAATACGACAGCCTTGGTAGAATTAAAACTGAAAAAGACTATCAATGTTGCTGGAAGCTATTTACGACATACCAAAACATCTATAACTCAGACAGCACTGTTGCGAAAAGGACAACATATTCAAACAACAAAGTATCCAATTATGTTGTTTACACTTACGACCAAAAGAAAATGATTTCCGCTGAATTCTTTAACGGAGCTAACAAATTGACAACTGTAAATTCGATAAAATACAATAACGGAAAAACAGCAACATTTACATTCAAAATGGGCGACAAAATTCTTTTCTACAAAGATTATGAATACAATGGCAATACGACAGTTTCCACAAAGTTTAACAGTAGCTCTCGAAAAACTGGCCAAACTGAAAGTATCTACGACGATAAAAAAAATGAAATAAAAAGAATAGAAAAGGACTCTATTAACAAAGTGGCTGAAACATTAGAATGGAATTACAAAGACAATAAAAAGCAGTACTTCAAAATAATTGACGCCAAAAATAAAGTTACGACCTTAGCTATTGACACTCACGACACATCAGGCAGACTTGTAAAGACTGAATGGTATGAAAAACCAGAATAAACTGTGTGCGGTTGGCAGCTACTAACAGCAGGCAATTGCACAATGCGGGTTTTGTCGGTCATCGTTCAGGCAAGTCAAAGCCTGCTTCGCAGACCGCTTTTCGTTTGCCTTCACTAAAAACCTTTTGTACATTTAATAAAGTTTTGTCGGTGTAGACAGTTTAGTTTTTCAAAAGCCGCACTGATGCAAGCCTGCAAACCGTTAGTAGCAACCAGCCGGACATCGAACATGAAACAAACATTGACATATTTATTTATCATTTTTCTCGCAACGACATTCGGTCAGACAATTGCACAAAACAAACATTTAGACAGCCTCAAGCAAAATTTACACTTAGACAGATATATTGTTTATGAGTACAATCCAAAAGGACAATTATACAAAGAAAAAGAATTTGACAATAAGAACAAGCAAACTTCATATAGGACTACTGAGTACGACAGCGTTGGTAGAATTAAAAATGAAAAGGAATATGAATGTTGTTGGAAATTATATGCTAAGTACGAAAACATATACAATCCTGACAGCACAATTTCAAAAAGAGTTTCGTATTTAGGTACTAAAATGTCTTCGTATATAATTTATACTTATGACGGAAAGAAGGCAGTACTCAATGAATTCTATAATGCCGAAAAAAAACTTGAGAGAGTAAGTACCGCTAAATACAATAAGGACAACAAAGTAATTAACTATACGTTTAAGAAGGCGGACAAAATACTTTTTTATAATGATTATGAGTACATACAGAATGCTTCAATCTCAACCAAATTTAATAGTTCTTCTCGAAAGATTGGTACTACTGAAAGTATTTATGACGACAACAAAAATTTAATTAAGAGAATTGAACGAGATTCTTCAAACCAAATAACGCAGGTTTTAGAATGGGTTTATAATAACAACTTAAGGCACTTTACTATGTTCTTCAATGACAAAAACGAAGTCGTAACTTTATCTGTGGACAACTTCGACACTCAAGGCAAACTGGCAAAGACTGAATGGTATAAAAAAGAGCAAGACTAAACTGCGTGCGGTTGGCAGCTACTAACATCACCTTTGAGCTATGCGGGGTTTGTGCTAGTTCGCAAATGCAAATTAAGGTGCTTCGCGAAATTCTTGGCATTTGCTGATTTACTTTTGTACATTTAATAAAGTTTTTCGGTTAAGACAGTGTGATGCTTTTAAGCCCGCACAGCGCAAAGCTGCGAAACGTTAGTGGGCATTTATATAAGCATTATGAGAAATTTTAAAATATTGACTTTTGGACTAATTTTATTCGTTGGTTGTAAAGAGAAAACAGCTGACTTTGTATATAATGATTCAAAAACTAGCGAAATAGTGAAATATGAATATAGTTATAAGCAAGGAAAAAAATATTCGCAGACAAAGAAAATTGATATTTTAATGTTTGGGAACATAGTAACCTCCGTACTTTCTAAAAGTACTTACGAATATAATAACGATGGCTTATTAATTAAAGAAATTACAATTACAAGCAATGATGAGAAACCCGAATTGAAATATTATAATTATGATTCAAGGGATTCATTGATTCTTGAAATTATAATAAACTCAGAAGGAGACACTTCATTAATTAGGCAATATGCAAATTTTCCAGACGGTCAACATGACATCTTTGAAAGACGACTTGTTATTAATTTTGACCCAAATATAAACATTGAAATAGCAAAAAAACACAGAACATACGATACAGTCACATTATCTAAGGAATATAAATATGAAGACAATAAACTCAAGACATATACTCTGTACGATAAAAATAGAAAAATAAAAAATATTATTGACTATGAGTATAAAGACAATAAAATTTTTAAGGAGGCACATTATTCAATCTTAAATAATCATAAAACTTTGGAAGAAACGAAGCATTATGATTTCACGAAGAACAGTATCCTGCCTGAATACTTTTCTTTGAATAAGAATAATGATACAATAGAATTTAAGAAATTAGAATTTAGAGACAATGAAATAGCACATTCAGTGCTATATGTTGCATCTATAAATTGGACATCAGAAGTTTTTTATAAAAATGCTCAAAAAATCGGAGAAGTTTCTATTGACAACAATAGCAAAACATATTATTCATTTTCTTATAATAAACATGGAGAAATAGTGGAAGAAAAACATTATACAGAAAAATAAACACCCACTAACACAGGTTACACGCAATGCGGAGTTCCTGCAAGGTGCAAATGCATTTTTTCAGCGGTATAAATTTATGTTGGCATTTGCGTTTAAGTTCAGTACATTTAATATAGTTTATCAGTAAATGCAGTTATGTGGTTTTTAATTCCGCACTGCGTGTAGCCTGAAACCGTTATAGGTAAGCCACCGGAAGAGACCCGAGAAACAAACAATCAGTATGACAAAAGAAAATGCGTTGAACTATATCACGCTGACTACGACCATTTCCGAATTGAATAAAATCGGCCAGACTTCTCTTGCGGCCAGACTTTTTGAAATTTTATCGAATGATGAATTGCCAAAACCTGACAAGCATAATAAAAAGGACGACAATACATCAAGTTGCAAATGCTTTTTAAAGGTGCGCTCCGCGCGAAATATTTTGCATTTGCAATTCAGTTCAGTACATTTAATATAGTTTATCGGTAAAGACAGTTTTGTGGTTTTAAAATTCCGCACTTCTTTTAGCCGCAAACCGTTAGCGGTAATTCTTTACAAAAGAACGTTTAAAATAAAATTAACCTAAATTTTTAAATTTCATGGCACAATGTACAGCTCCAAGAAATGGACACCGAACATCAAGTGGCGCAGCCAACTGTCCAGCATGTAGTAGTAGAAATAGTTATAGATCGAGTTATTCCTATCCATCATATAACGACTCTTATTCTTCAAGTAGAAGCACAAGTTCTTCGGGTAACTATAATGCCTCAAAAGGCAGAACTCAAAAAGCAAGATGGTCAAATTCTGGTTCATCAATCTATTATACTCAAACTGAAATTAATACTCTTACACCTGTTAGAAAAGTAGTTGAACAACGGGCAGAAAAACCTGATTTAAGAGATGTTTTTCTTTGTCATGCTTGGGACGACAGAAAAGAATCGGCATTAGAATTAAATGATTTACTAGTTGCTAATGGTGTTAGTGTTTGGTTTAGTGAAAAAGACATCCCATTAGGAACTTCATTTCTTCGTGAAATTGATAAAGGATTAGCGAAATCAAAAATTGGTCTTGTTTTGGTGACTCCTAGTTTTCTTAAAAGAGTGCAAAATGAAGGTGTTGCAGATAAAGAATTATCCATTTTGCTTGCAAGAGATCAACTTATACCTATTGTTCACAATACTACATATGATGATTTAAGAGATGTTAGTCCATTATTAGGTTCAAGAAATGGTTTAGACACAAAAGATGATACTATGGAGAATATAGCAAAAAAACTAGCAGAATTAATTACTGTTTAGTTAGCGGTAATTTTATGATGACACAAAAACTACAATACGAGAAAGTGGAAAACAAGAAATTCTGGAAAATCTTTTATGCGTTGACGGGTTTCCTTGGAAGTGTATTAATGTTCTTTGGAATTTTTATTTATAGGCAGACAATTATAGACACTTATATTCCAATTTCAATTATTATAGCTGTTTGCTTCTTTACCTTTTATTTCAACCGAAAACATTATAAGAAAACATATTTGCTGACAGGAAACTTCTTTCCAATAATGCAAAATTTAATTTCTTGGGGCTTCATTTCTTGCTATATTTTCATGGCGACCAATTACTATTTAGCAGACAAGACAACAACTGAATATAGATTTTTAATAAAGGAAAAAAGTTGGATGAGTGGTTCAAAACATCATCGTGGCGAAAGAAAACCATTGGTAACAATTGACTACTTTAAATTTGAAAAGGAATTGGTCTTTCGTTACGCAGACACCGATGAAGTTAATAAAGCGGACAGTGTAATAGTTAAAGTAAGAAAAGGTGGGCTCGGGTTTGACATACTTGACGACTATAATGTATTTAATTGAAAGATCCGAAAGAAAAACTACCGCTAACAGCGCACTGGCGCTATTTGGGCATTTGAGTAAAATAGTAATCGGAGTTTTCAAATTACATTTGTCTCTTGCCGACAAATTTAATTTCCAAAAACCCAAACAGCGCCAGTGCGCAAACCGTTATAAGCCATTTTAGAGCGACATATGACCCTTCAAACATATACAGACAATTTATCTACAGACCAGCAGTATAAGCTTGCTATTCGTTTGACTAAATTGACACTTAGTATTTGGGAGAAATATGCAGACCAGCATGAACTCAAATACACGGACACTGTAGTGGGTATGCACCATAATGTACCTCGACAATTACTTAAAGACTCTATTGCGGCTGTAGAGAAGTATCTATTAACAAACATTTTCGTGCGACTTTTTAATAACCGTGGGAAACTATTAGACCTTCATGACCAATTCACAGACCCAATTGTAGCCTTACAAGACTGCGACTGGGAATTACCTAATGAAGTAAATAAAACCTTTTACTCTGTATACAATTTACTCGAAACGGTTATTGGGAAATCACAGACCGTTTTCGGTGACAGTACTATTTACGTTTCCATTAACCAAGCTATAGACGCCCTTGAAAGTTCTAAGGCATTGACTAAAGATCAGATTAAAAAAATCTTGTACGATATAAAAAACGGCTTATAACAGCGCACTGGAGCAATAACGGGGCAAGTGCTAATATCGTAAACCGTCAGTCACAATACGGATTTTTAAAACCGTATTCCAATCACCAGAATATCATCTATCTGCTCAACCTTCTCTTTCCAGGATGCTAATGTCTTATTAAGCAAACGGCCTTGATCCTCTAACGGGAGATGTTGCATCTCATTTAAGGTCATCTGAAATCTTTTGGAAGAATACTTTTTTTCTTTGTCTCCACCGAACTGATCAACAAACCCATCCGTGAAAAGATAGAAGGTATCGCCATTATTCAATTTAACATCATGGTTTGTAAACTGGTAATCATCCTCCATCTCTAGCCCGCCAATTGATTGTTTATCAGCTTTTATTTCCGTAAAAACTCCATTCGTAAAAAAGTACAGAGGTCTTTTTGCTCCCGCAAACTGAAGTTTTCCGGCTTTTTTATCAATTACTATCAATGACAGATCCATTCCATCCTTTGATTCATATATGCTGCGGTTCTGCTTAAGTGACTTTCTTACAGCTTTGTGCAATAACGTAAGAACAGTTGCGGGATTATGGTCACCTTTTTTTAAAATGATTTCATTTAAAAGGGAACTCCCAATCATGCTCATAAAGGCACCGGGAACTCCATGTCCTGTGCAGTCCACCGCGGCTAAATAAACTTTATCATCTTTGGTGTTCATCCAATAGAAATCACCGCTTACTACATGTTTTGGTTTGTACAATACAAATGAATTCGGAAACTCTTCTTTTATTTCTTCTTTAAGTGGAAGTATTGCATCCTGAATTTTCTTAGCATATAAAATACTGTCCTTAATCTCCTGAAAAGCCAAAGAAAGCTCACGGGTTCGTTCAACGACCTTTACCTCCAGTACC
Organism: Bacteroidia bacterium; assembly: GCA_036399275.1. Classification (GTDB taxonomy): domain Bacteria; phylum Bacteroidota; class Bacteroidia; order 2-12-FULL-35-15; family 2-12-FULL-35-15; genus 2-12-FULL-35-15. The sequence goes on from DASWNK010000169.1 coordinate 30,055, forward strand.
TTTTTTTCCTTTGCAAGTTGAGCGACTCTGTAAATAACAAATGTAAATATAGCAGCTGCAACCAACAAGGCAATACCCGCAAAGAACCATCCGGTTTTCCACCAGGGAAGATGAATAGAAAAAGTATATGCGATAGCATCCCGGCTCCACACACCATTACTGCTTAAAGCCTTTACTTTAAATGTATAGCTGCGCCCTGGCTCAATATTGGTAAACACGGCTTCGGTGTTGGAAGAAAGTGGCGTCCAGCTCGTATCTTGACCCTCCAGCTTATAGGAGTAAACCACATTGTTTGTTGTAAGAGCCTGGAAATCGAATATTAAATTATTATTCAGATGTGACAACGTTAATTTATAGGGAAGGCCGGTACCAGCATCTACTGAGTCTGCAATTTTACTCCAATCTACAACCTTGTAATCCATTTTGATTCCTAACAGTACAAGCTTTGGGGGCGTCATATTGGGGATGTCGTATTTCTTGGTATACTTGCTTAAACCATTCACCGTTGCAAAAAAAACATCGCCATTTGTCCCAGCTACAATTGCATTCTGATTAACATCAAGACCTTTGTATCCTTCTTGTTCACCATAATACCAAAGTGAAGCGATTTTAAAATTTTCACCGAAAGATATTTTGTTAATGCCTTTGTCAGTCCCCAGCCAAAGGCAATTGCTTGTTGTATCAAAAAGTACCGCCGGAACATAATTGCTGCACAAGCCATTCTTTGTAGAGAAGGAATGGAATTTTTTTCCGTCAAAGCAATATATTCCTGATTCGCCAGTGCCAATATATAAAATGCCGTTGTTATCTTCGGTTAAAGACCATATAGCTTTGTCTGTCATGCCTTCCGCTGTACCATAGTTCTTAAAGGTTTTTCCGTCAAAACGTATAAGGCCTGCATCCTTAGTGCCAATCCAGATCATGTGATGTGAGTCTTCAAAAATTGTAATTATGTTATCTGTACTAAGTCCGTTGGATTGGTCAAACTTTGTAATCTGATCACCTTTTATCCGATAAATTCCTGAGCCAAAAGTCGCTACCCATATATCTCCATTATGATCTTTTATTAATCGTACAGCAGCTTTAATGTTTTCATTTTTAAACTTTTCACTTTGAGGAATAAGCTTATACCGGCCGTTTTCGGGTTTTAACACAAAAACACCCTCTTTAGCGCCAATCCATAAGTTTTTATCATTGTCTGAAATTATTGAAAAAACATTCAGCTGATCTATTTCTTTTATTCCTGATGACACAGTGAATGTGTTGGTAGCGATATTATAGAAATTGAGCCCTGTGCCTGGGGTTCCAAGTATTAAATTATCCTTGTCGCGGTAGAGCGCAGCAAGACTTTTGCTCACAAGTCCGTCCTTCTCCCTGAAGTTAACAAATGATTCATTATTAAATAGATTAATTCCACCATCCTGCGTTCCGATCCATATGTTACCTTCGTAGTCACTGGCTACCGAAAGAATTCCATTGGCTGAAAGACCTTGTTGTTCAGTAAACAGGTGAAATTTATCTTTTTCAAGCTTTAACGCACCGTGTTCGGTGGCGAGCCAAATATTTCCTTTTTTATCTTCCGTGATACTCCCGATAAAATCATCTTTAACTTCTGTAGGAAGAGTAATATCCTGAAATGTTTTTCCGTTGTACAGGAGGACTCCACCGCCAACAGAGCCGAACCATATTCTGCCCCGGCTATCAACAAATGAAGAAAAAAAAGTTTTCTTTTTGAATTGCGGAGTGTTTGAATAAGTAATGAACTTCTTTCCGTTGAACTGCATTATACCATTAGCCATTGTAAACCATAGGTTTTTCTTTTTATCCTCCACAATACTAAATACCGAATTAGATAATAATCCATCATCTGTTGTATAAAATGTGAATTTTTTTCCATTGAACCTGGCTACTCCGCCACCTCTGATAGCTATCCATATTTCATTATTTTGATCGGCAATAATCCAGTATATTCCTTCTTTAGGATCAATCCCCTCTGCTTTACCATAGTTAAAAAAATGCATTCCGTCAAAACGCGAAACCCCACCGAAAGAAGCGATCCATATATTACCGGAATGATCTTCCGTAACACACGTGATCTCATTGGATGGTAAGCCATTTGACTTGTTGAAGTTCTTAAAAGTTTTGCCATCAAAGCGGCTTAACCCACCACCCTGAGTTGCGAACCAGATAAAACCTTTTGAATCCTGAAAAATATTATTGACAGTAGAATTCGCCAAACCGTTTTTAGTGGAGTAGTTTTTGAAATTGTATTGCTGACCCAATAATAATATGGGAGTGAGTACGAATAAGAACAATAGAAAGTGCAGCTTTGCCTTAAGCATTAGGGGGATTGTTGAAGGAACTAAAGTACTCAATGAAATATCTGTAATTTTTTTAATTTACTATAAACGTTGAATTAAGATGGTGGTCCTTGGAATGAATGACTAAATTATAAAAGCCTTTATCAAATTGGCTCACATCAATTTGAATGGAAGTTATTTGCTTTTGTTCCTCTAAAAAAGTAGTATAAACTGTTTCACCCAAGATATTAACTATGCTAATACTCCCATAAACTCCTTTATACATAGAAAGTGTTAACAGGTCAGTTGCCGGATTGGGATAAAGAATAATATTGTTTAAAATGTTTTCAGCAGTTAAGCCGGTTGTAATTGTTCCGTTTTTTATATTTGAACGGGAGGTATTGATGGTTGCTCTTGTTGGATCGCAACTGATCGACCATGCAGTTTCAACACGCCAGCTGGCATTGAACGGATGATAGATATACCCCAGATCTATAGCAGAAGATGCGACGGAACCTACAACTTGTACAGAAGTCCAAACATTTACATTTGCAGTATCGCACATTAATATATAATTATTAACTGGATTCACTGCCCCTTCAATAAGATAGGGAATACTCCATGAAAAAAGTCCTGCTCCGTCATCAGTAATATATATTGTTGTGTGGTAGGGGCTCAATGGGCCATAGCTTCCGAACGAGTCCCTTATTTGAATTTTATATCTGTAAGATGCAATGTTCGGATCTCCATTTGCAGGCCCGATTGAACGGTCTGTGTCTTCAAATAAACTCAATGAATCGTTAGAAACTGCGCCAATTCTTGTATACACGGATGAGCTCACCTCACGGTAAATAATTACTGAATCCACATCTGTGAATGAACTCTTATCCCAAATAATAAGATTGTTGGTTGAGTTTGAATCACAGGTCACCATGCAAATTGAAGGTGTAGCAGTAGCGCTTGAATATACTGTTACATCTGCACTGTCGACACAGCCTGTCTGGCTAATGGCAACTAATGTATAGGTTCC
>DASWNK010000170.1:0-19377 GCA_036399275.1 Bacteroidia bacterium
GAAACATTTTTCTAAAAATTATTATGTGATGTCAAAGAATGATTCATCTGTTTTTTTTAATGATATCCGTTTCGGGCAATTGGGTGGATGGGATGAACCCGATTCATCTTTTGTATTTTCATTTAAGCTGGATAAGGACGCTAATAATTCTGCAGCCTTAAATCGTAATAAATTTAAAACTTCCATTTCGGACGCATTTTTATCTTTGGCGGATAGGATCAAAGGAAGATAAAATGAGAAGAACAGCTATTGTTTTAGGCGCCACAGGATTAGTCGGTAATGAGGTATTGAAGCTACTTCTTCAAGATGACAGCTTTGATCAGGTAAAAATATTTGTCCGCCGATCTTTGCAGTTTTCTCATCCCAAACTTCGTGAGCATGTAATTAACTTTAATGTTATTAACGATCACCAAGAGGATATTAAAGGAGATGTTTTGTTTTGTTGTATCGGAACAACTATTAAAACGGCCGGTTCCAAAGAAGCGTTCGCTCAGGTTGATGAGCATATTCCATTGGCTTTCGCCAGGATTGCAAAACAGAATGGATTAAAACAATTTTTAATCATTTCTTCTTTGGGGGCTGATAAGAATTCTTCCAATTTCTATTTGAAGGTAAAGGGCGAGGTGGAAGCAGTATTGGAGACCATTAATTTCGAATCTCTTATCATACTGCGGCCATCGATGTTATTAGGTGAGCGAAAAGAATTCCGGTTGGGAGAAAGTATCGGTAAATTTTTAATGAAGACGCTGTCCTTTGTTTTTATTAGAAAACTGAAAAAATATAAAGCCATTGAAGCGAAAGCGGTTGCCTCTGCAATGGTACGACTTTCAAAAACTGCAACTGCGAATGCCAAAATAATTGAATCAGACGAGATTCAATCCATAGGTAGCTAGATTAGCTCTTCTCGTACTTTACAAAAAGATTGATCCAGATCAATCGGGAAACCCTGAAGATTAAAGGCATAAGCGCCAGTAACAGAAGGCTGAAAAGCACCAGGTAAGAAATAACATTCACATTAAAGATCACACAAAGTAGCAGGAATAAGGCAATTCCTAATCCAACTGTTAAAGCATAGCTCACATACGTAGCTCCGAAATAGTATCCCGGCTCACGTTTAAAATCTTCATTACATACCGGGCATTTGCTGTTCATTTTTGCAAAGTGCTTTAAATCATATGGATTGTTGGTCTCAAAGAAATTTCCTTTATGGCAATGAGGGCACTTGTTACTGAGGACGCTGTAGATTTTACTTTCCCGGAATTTCATAGCTTCTGTTTTTTTCAATACAAAGTTACGGCAAGGGGGAAGTAATGCTATGGTAGTATTTTATGTATCTATGGTAAAAAGTTTGCGGAATTGCTCAGGTGTTTGCCCGATCGCTTTCTTGAAGAATTTTGTGAAATAGGAATTGTCGCTGAAATTCAATTCATTGCTGATCTCGTTTATTGTGAGGTTTGTATATACAAGCAGTCTTTTTGCTTCCAGTAATAAGCGCCCACTGATCAGCTCAGCGACAGAAAGGTTCAGGTAGTTATTTGCGAGGATGTTCAGCTGAACTGCTGAGATGGCAAGCGCTTCCGCGTAGAAAGAAACCGGCAGGCGATTTTTGTAATTGAGTTCCACCAATGCCTCCAGTCGGGAAATGAGGCCGGCGCTGGCTTTCCCTATTGCTTTTTTACCAGGATATAAAACAGTTGTTAATTTTAGAAGAAGAATTTCAAGATATGCTCTTAAAATGGCGGTTTGCAGACTGGCGCTCGTCTTGCTTTCCCCGTATATGGCTTTTAATAAAGCAGAAAATTCGCTCAGCTCTACTTTTTTTAAAAGGTGATAATGCATTTTCTGATCGAGCGAAAAGAATGGAAATTCATTGATATTTCTGTTTCTTGCCGTCATCACAAAAAAAGAAGTGTTGAACATGATCACAAAACCGTCACAGTCGTTGCTTAGCTCCCAGGAGTGCATTTCACCTGGTGACATGAAAAATACGCTTCCGGGTGATACGTCGTAAGTCATTAAATCAATGGTATGTTTGCCTTTCCCTTTAGTAAACAGCATCACCATATAGAAATCATGGCGGTGAGGTTTCATGATGAAAGGATGTTCCGCCTTATGTTCCTGAAAAGTTTTAATATAAAAATCGGGGCTGGGAGCAGCCGTTTTTTTGAAGTGCTTGACGGAAAATACGGGAAGCTTGGCTGAAGGCATTGCTCGCTTTTATTGCACTAAAATACCTATTACTGCTGAATTTTGCTTAAATTTGCAGCCTTAATTTTTAGGAAATGATCTCAGTTAATTCGGTTACGGTATCTTTTGGCGGGTACGATTTGTTTGATAATGTCAGCTTTTTGGTGAATCCAAAGGACCGGATAGGTCTTGCAGGGAAGAATGGTGCAGGAAAATCAACCATGCTTAAATTGCTGGCAGGCGACCAGAATCCAACCAAAGGAGAGATTTCCAAGCCGAATGATTATCGGATCGGGTATTTGCCACAGGACATGATCCATCAGCATGGACGCTCTGTATTTGAAGAAACGGAAACTGCCTTTCATGAGATCCAGAAGCTGGAGAAACGCCTGGATGTGGTGACACATGAGCTGGAAACACGCACGGATTACGAAAGTGATGTGTACATGAACCTGATCAATGAGCTGACCGATATCAACAATCGCTTGGATGTGATTGGTGCAGGAAACATGAATGAAGAGATTGAAAAGATCCTGAAAGGCCTTGGTTTTGAAAGAGCCGACTTTCACCGTCAGACATCTGAATTCAGCGGTGGTTGGCGTATGCGGATTGAGCTGGCAAAGATCCTTTTACAAAAACCGGATATTCTTTTGCTGGATGAGCCGACGAATCACCTGGACATTGAATCCATCCAATGGCTGGAAGAAACACTGACCTTATTTTCGGGTTCGGTGATGCTGATCAGCCACGATAAGCAATTTCTGGACAATGTAACCACACGTACAATAGAGATCTCTAATCAGAAGATCTACGACTATAAAACAAATTATTCCCGTTATCTGACGCTTCGCCAGGAACGCAAAGAGCAGCAGGAAAATGCGGCAAAAAATCAGCAAAAAGTGATTGGCCAGACCGAAGCGCTCATCGATAAATATCGCGCGAAAGCCAGTAAAGCGGCATTTGCCCAGTCGTTGATCAAGAAGCTCGACCGAATGGAATTGGTAGAAGTGGACGAAAGTGACACTTCCACGATGGCTTTTCGTTTTCCGCCTCCTGCTTTATCCGGAAAGATTGTACTTACGGTAGAGAATGCAGGTAAAGTATATGGGCAGAAACGCATTTTTAAAGACGCCAGCTTCATTTTAGCCAAAGGTGATAAAATCGCATTGGTTGGAAGAAACGGTGAAGGAAAGAGCACGATGATGAAAATGATCGCTCAGCAAATTGATTACGAAGGAACTGTTCATTTGGGTCATAATGTAATGATGGGGTATTTTGCGCAGGATCAGGCGGAAAAACTGGATCCGAACAAAACCGTATTTGAAACCATTGATGAGTTGGCTGTTGGTGACGTACGGAAACAGGTACGTACCATGCTGGGATCCTTTTTATTCGGCGGCGAAGACATTGATAAAAAAGTAAGAGTATTGAGTGGTGGAGAGCGCGGTCGATTGGCTTTGTGCAAGCTTCTGCTGCAACCGTATAATTTCCTTGTTCTAGATGAGCCTACCAATCACCTTGATATCAGAAGCAAAGAGGTGTTGAAAAAAGCGGTGTTGGCATATGAAGGCACTGTGATCATTGTTTCTCACGACAGGGATTTCCTTGCAGACCTTACAGAGAAAATGTATGAATTCCGTAATGGAGAAGTGAAAGAACATTTAGGAGGCATTGTTGAGTTTATGGAGAAACTGAAAATGAGCCGCCTGACAGAAATGAACACCAAAAGCCCTTTTGTGAAAGCGAAAGCCGAACCGAAGGAAGAAAAGCCTAAGGTGGATACAACAAAGAGCGATGAGCGTGAGAAAGAGCTGAAGATGATCAAAAGTCAGATCACAAAAGCTGAAAAAGAAATTGAGCGTTTAGAAGCGGAAATTAAGATAGTGGATGATCAGCTTGCTGATCCTTCTCAATATCAATTGGTGGTAAATAATAAAGAAACATTCGCGAAATACGAAGCGCTGAAAAAACAACTTGATACGGAAATGCAGAATTGGGAAGCATTGCAAGCCAAGTTAGATGCCTGATCTATTGCGTTTTTGTCATTGATCCCGGCGTGCAGATAATATAATCAGCCAAACCTTCCGATTCTTTTTCCAGCGTATCAATCGTAATTTGTTCGGTTGATCCTATCGTAAATATTTTCAAATTTGTTTTTTCCTGTTTAAGATACCATTCAATGCCTTGATGCCTATTGCTATGGTAGGAGCCATTGTAATGAATGAATGTTTTTCCTTTAGTCCAGTTTTTCAAAATAAAATAGGCCATTGTTGCATCTTTAATCGCTTGTGATTTCGGAAGATTTTCTCCACCATGTCCGCCGGCGGATTCATAGATCTCTTTATAACAGGCTAGGTTGGGGTCGTACTTCATTGGCAATGGACACATCCATTTCTTTGCTTCTGCATCAAGACTGTCCAGCTTGCTCATTCCATATAAGTATACCATGTTCGCATAGCGCCGAGGGATATTTGCAGCAACGAAATTTAAATGATTTGATTTTGCAAAGTCTAATAATGGTTTGTAATCGGTACGAAAATTTGGCCATAGCTTTACTTCATCCTTCATTGTCTTGTCGGAAATTTTTCCCTGCAGGTATTCCGTCAAGGCAATCTGATCATCTGCCTCAAACATTTCAGCGCCCAATACCAGGTTGCTTTTTTTATCGGCAAAAAGATCTTTGGTTAACTCTAATTGTAACCAATGGTTAATCGGGTTGTCGTGCAATTCACCAAATAAAATAATATCCGCTTCTTTCGCAGTTTTTAATAGTTGTTCATAGCTGCTTATTTTTCCTTTGATATCAAAGATCTGGTAAGCAGGTTTATCGCCTTTAAACGCAATAAGAACAATAGAGACAAAGAGCAGAGTCACAGTTTTTGTATTCATAATTATGCATGGTTATAAATTCAAAAATACTCAAAAAAAGAAGCTCTTAAAAATAAATTTGTTTTGTATTTGTTTTATTCCATACATTTGCAGCGCAATGAAAAACATGCTACATATACATCATCATCATACTTACTCAACAGGTAAGCAGGAGATGTATTGTGTAAACTAAGGAACTCATAGTTTTAATATATCGAAAGGGCTTACCATTATTGGTGAGCCTTTTTTGCGTTTAATCCATTTAATTAAGAAATCATGAAAACAAAATTACGAATAGCCATACAAAAATCAGGACGACTGAATGAAGGTTCGATTAAGCTGCTGAAGGAAGCAGGAATTGAATTTAACAATGGATTGAATAAGTTGAAGGCCGAAGCGATCAATTTTCCACTGGAAGTTTTCTTTTTGCGGGACGATGATATTCCACAATACGTAGAAGATGGTGTTGCAGATATCGGCATTGTAGGAGAAAACGTGGTTCTCGAAAAGAACAGGAAAGTAAAAGTGATTGATCGTTTAGGGTTCGGCGGTTGCAGGCTGTCGCTTGCCATACCTAAAAACCAGAAATACAAAGGCATTGCCGACCTTGAAGGGAAAAGGATTGCGACCAGTTATTCGACTATATTGACTGCGTATTTGAAAAAGAATAAAGTGGTTGCGGAGATCCACGAAATCAGTGGCTCCGTGGAAATTGCAACAGGCATAGGATTGGCGGATGCGATCTGTGATCTCGTAAGCTCAGGAAGTACGCTGTTCACCAACGGGCTAAAGGAAGTCGAAGTGATTTTGAAATCGGAGGCGGTACTGGTATCGAATAACGCCTTGTCGAAAGAGCAACAGTTGATCCTTGAAAGGTTATTGTTCAGGATCAATGCGGTGAAAAAAGCCAAGAACAATAAATATATTTTGTTGAATGCTCCGAATAAAAACCTGGAAGCGATCTGCAAAATATTGCCAGGAATGAAGAGTCCGACCATATTGCCGCTTGCTGATAAAGGCTGGAGCTCTGTACATAGTGTAGTAAACGAAAATGAGTTCTGGGATATCATTGAAAAATTAAAAGAAAAAGGCGCAGAAGGGATTTTGGTTGTGCCAATAGAGAAGATGATTCTATAACAGCAAACAGTAGATTATAAAATACAAACAATCGAAAAAAATGAAAGTTATAAAATATCCTTCACGAACCGAATGGCCAGAATTGCTGAGGAGACCTTCAATTGAGCTGGCATCCCTGGAAAACATTGTAGCGCCGATTCTTTCGGATGTAAAAGAATGCGGCGATGCGGCATTGAAAAAATACACGCTGCAATTTGATAAGGCAACAATAGAGAACTTCAGCGTAAGCAAGATGGAGATGGAGGAAGCCGGAGCTTTGCTTGCCCCTGAATTGAAAGCGGCCATTCAACTTGCGAAGAGCAACATTGAAAAATTTCACGAAATTCAGAAAAGTGCGGTTCAGGTTGTTGAAACGGCTGCGGGAGTTAATTGCTGGCGAAAATCAGTAGCAATCGAAAAGGTGGGATTGTATATTCCTGGCGGAACAGCGCCTTTGTTCTCCACAGTATTGATGCTGGCCGTTCCCGCTCAGTTGGTAGGTTGCAGGGAAATTATTCTTTGCACACCACCGGATGAAAACGGGAAAATAAATCCTGCGATTGTATTTGCCGCTCAGTGTTGTGGCATTGACAAAATTTTTAAAGTTGGAGGTGTTCAGGCAATTGCGGCCATGGCATATGGTACCGAAAGTGTCCCGAAAGTGTATAAATTGTTCGGTCCGGGAAATCAATACGTAACTTGCGCAAAGCAGTTGATCAATAAATCGGGAACCGCGATCGATATGCCTGCCGGCCCTTCCGAGCTTGCAATGTTGGTAGATGAAAGCTGCATTCCTGAATTCGTTGCTGCCGATCTGTTGTCTCAGGCGGAACACGGTGCTGATTCTCAAGTAATCCTGGTATCAGCGAATGAAGAGCTGATTAGTGAAATTCAGAAGGAGTTGATCAAGCAGGTGGAGAAGCTTCCCAGAGCCTCTTTTGCAAAGAAAGCATTGGAAAATAGCAAAGCATTTTTAGTGAAGGACCAGCAGGAAGGAATTGAGCTCTTGAATGAGTATGCTCCGGAGCACTTGATCATCGCCTGTAGGAGCGATGAAGCCTTAGCAGAAATGGTGATTAATGCAGGTTCTGTATTTCTGGGAAACTATTCCTGCGAAAGCGCCGGCGATTATGCTTCAGGAACAAATCACACGTTGCCAACTAATGGATATGCAAAAGCTTACAGTGGCGTTTCCTTGGATAGTTTTGTAAAGAAGATTACCTTTCAGAAGATCAGTAAAGAAGGTCTAATGAATATCGGAAATGCAATTGAGCTGATGGCAGAGGCCGAAGGATTGCAAGCGCACAAAAATGCTGTAACTGTCAGATTAAAAAAATAAATAAGATGTTTGAATTAACAAGTATCCTTCGGGAAAATATAAAAAAATTGGTTCCTTATTCTTCGGCGAGAGATGAATACAAGGGCAAAGAAGGCGTGTTCCTGGATGCAAATGAGAATCCGTTCGGTTCTCCCCTCAATGCCAGCTACAACCGCTATCCGGATCCTTTGCAATTGGATGTGAAAGAAAAACTTGGTAGCATTAAAGGCCTGCCCATGGAAAATATCTTCCTTGGAAATGGAAGCGATGAAGCAATTGATATTTTATTCCGGGCTTTCTGTTCGCCGGCGAAAGACAATGTGATCATTTGTCCGCCTACCTATGGAATGTACGAAGTGTCGGCAAATATTAATGATGTAGCCGTGTTGAAAGTTCCTTTACAAGCCGCGTCATTTCAGCTGGATGTGAGTGCAGTTTTAAAAGCAATAAATGAAAATACGAAGCTGATCTTTGTATGTTGTCCGAATAACCCAACAGGCGGCAGTGTGAAGTGGGATTCAATCAAGTTGCTGCTGGAAGGATTTAAAGGAATTGTAGTGGTAGATGAAGCATATATCAATTTTGCAAATTACCGGAGCCTGATTCCCGAATTGCTGAATTATCCTAACTTGGTGATCCTGCAAACTTTTTCAAAAGCATGGGGAATGGCGGGTTTAAGGGTTGGAATGGCGTTCGCATCGGCTGATATCATTGATGTATTCAATAAGATAAAACCTCCCTATAATATTAATGCGGTTTCACAAAAGTTGGTGCTGGAAGCATTGGACAATGTGACGCGGGTAAATGAATGGATTCGTTCAATTGTGAAAGAGCGTGAGATCCTGCGTGCAGAAATTCTTAAATTGCCTTTTGTACGTTCGGTGTATCCGAGTGATGCTAATTTTATATTGGTAAAGGTGGAAAACGCTGATGCCATTTATAATTACCTGTCGGAAAATAAAATCATTATTCGTGACCGAAGTAAAGTGCTGCTTTGTGAAGGCTGTCTGCGGATAACCGTTGGAACCGAGAAAGAAAATGAACTCCTTTTGACACAATTAAAAAAATATCAATCATGAAAAAAGTTTTATTTATTGACAGAGACGGCACTATCATTTGGGAGCCGCCGGATACTTTCCAGGTGGATAGCTTTGAAAAGTTTCGGTTTTTGCCCGGTGTGATAAGCAATTTAGCGAAGATCGCACGCGAACTGGATTATGAATTGGTGTTGGTTACTAACCAGGATGGCTTGGGAACAGAAAGTTATCCGGAAGATACATTCTGGCCTGTGCAAAATATGATGATGCAGGTGCTTGAAAGTGAGAGAATCAATTTCACGAAGGTATGTATCGATAAATCGTTTGAATCGGAGAATAAAGAAACAAGGAAACCGAACACAGGAATGCTTATCGATTATTTAAGCGGAAATTATGACCTCGCAAATTCATTTGTAATCGGCGACAGAATAACGGATGTCAGGCTGGCGAAGAATCTCGGTGCAAAAGCGATCTTCATTACCAATTATGACAAAGCAGATGGCTGGGAAAAAGAAGTTGCATTGACTGCAACTAGTTGGGACGAGATTTATGACTTCTTAAAGCTTCCGGAAAGAAAGGTAGCCTATTCGAGAAAGACAAATGAAACAGATATTAAAATTGAACTGAACCTGGATGGAAAAGGAATTTCGCAAATTTCTACCGGAATCGCATTCTTTGATCACATGCTGGAACAGATTGGAAAACATGGAAATATTGATCTGATGATTAATGCGAAGGGTGATTTGCAAATTGATGAGCACCATACTATAGAAGACGTCGGAATTGCCTTGGGAGAAGCATTCTTAATGGCCTTAGCTGACAAAAAAGGCATTGAGCGATATGGCTTTTTGTTGCCGATGGATGACTGCCTGGCTCAGGTTGCACTTGATTTTGGTGGGCGGAATTGGATAGTCTGGGACGCAGAATTCAAACGGGAGAAGATTGGCGAAATGCCGACAGAAATGTTTTTCCATTTTTTCAAATCCTTTAGCGATGCATCAAGGTGTAATCTGAATATTAAAGCAGAAGGACAAAATGAGCATCATAAAATAGAAGCCATTTTTAAAGCATTCGCGAAAGCAATAAAAGTGGCCATAAAAAGAGACAAGAACAATATGAGTTTGCCAAGCACCAAAGGAACATTATAATGAAAGTAGCAATTATAAAATACAACGCGGGAAACGTTCGATCGGTGACTTATGCAATGGAGCGAATCGGAATAGCGCCGGTTATTTCGGATGATCCGGCGGTAATTGGTTCGGCTGATAAAGTAATATTTCCTGGAGTAGGAGAGGCGGGCAGCGCAATGAAATTTCTGAAAGAGCGAAATTTGGATCAGCTGATTCTCTCTTTAAAACAGCCCGTTCTGGGGATTTGCCTAGGCATGCAGTTGATGTGCGCGCACTCTGAAGAAAGCGATACGCCTTGTTTGGCGATTTTCAGACAGAAAGTAAAACGCTTTGATAAAAAGAACAAAGTTCCGCAGATCGGTTGGAATAATATCACTGATTTTAAAAGCCCTCTGTTTACTTCGCTGTCAGAAAGAGAATACATGTATTTCGTGCATGGCTATTATGCCGAATTGGGTGAAAACACCATTGCTTCTGCAACGTATGGTTTAAAGTATAGTGCCGCACTGCAGAAAAATAATTTTTTTGCTGTTCAGTTTCATCCTGAAAAATCAAGTGAGGCCGGACAAAAAATTTTAGAAAACTTTATAGCTTTATAAATGGAAATTATTCCCGCAATAGATATCATAGATGGAAAGTGCGTGCGCCTGACGCAAGGTGATTATTCACAGAAAAAAATATACAATGAAAATCCGCTGGATGTGGCGATTCAATTCGAAGACATCGGCATTCGACGATTGCACCTGGTTGATCTTGATGGCGCAAAGGAAGGAAAGGTCATCAATTATAGAGTACTGGAGAAGATTGCATTAAAAACAAGTCTCGTAATTGATTTCGGCGGTGGAATTAAATCAAACGAAAGCATCAAAAGCGTTTTTGATTCCGGCGCAAGCATTGCAGCGATAGGCAGTATCGCTGTGCGAGATAAGGCGCTTTTTTTCTCTTGGGTGGAGAAATACAGTCCGGCTAAAATCCTTTTGGGCGCAGACGTAAAAGACGAAAAAATCGCCATTGCGGGTTGGCAGGAGGTCACTGATTTAGCGCTGTCCGACTTTATTAAAGAGAACATGGCTCAGGGGATCAGTTCGGTGTTTTGCACCGATATCGCGAAGGACGGATTGCTTGAAGGCCCTTCGATTGAATTATACAAAAAGGTCATCAGCGATTTTTCTGCTCTTAATCTTATTGCAAGCGGAGGAGTTTCTGGTTTAAAAGATCTGCAGGATTTGAAAGAGATTGGCTGCTCGGGCGCAATTGTAGGAAAGGCGATTTATGAGAATAGAATAACAATGACGGAGTTGAAAAAATATTTAAGAGAATGTTAACAAAACGCATAATCCCCTGCCTGGATATTAAGGACGGAAGGACAGTAAAAGGAGTGAATTTTGAATCCATCCGTGATGCGGGGGATCCTGTTGAGCTCGCTATAAATTATGCCAGACAAGGTGCCGATGAATTGGTTTTTCTGGACATTACAGCAACCGATGAAAAAAGAAGAACGCTTGCTTCTTTGGTTACAAGAATTGCCAAAGAAATCAATATTCCATTTACGGTAGGAGGAGGAATCAGCTCAGTGGAAGATGTATCATTATTGCTGAACGCCGGAGCGGATAAAATTTCCGTGAACTCAGCCGCAGTGAAAAATCCCATGCTCATTGCTGAATTGGCGAAACAATTCGGCAGTCAATGCATCGTGCTGGCAATTGACACCAAATTGGAAAAAGGTGAGTGGATGGTGTATAGAAATGGCGGGAAAGTAGAAACAAGCTATAAAGCAATTGATTGGGCCAGGCGTGCGGAAGAGCTGGGGGCAGGCGAAATTCTTTTGACCTCCATTAATAATGATGGAAAGAAAAATGGTTTTGCGATTGACATTACCCGTGCTGTTTCGGAAGCTGTGAATGTTCCTGTAATTGCGAGCGGCGGCGCGGGTGAAATGCGGCATTTCAATGAAGTATTTATAGAAGGGAAAGCAGATGCCGCATTAGCTGCGGGGATTTTCCATTTTAATGAAGTCAGCATCCCGGACTTAAAACAATACTTAAATCAAAAAAATATTGCAATAAGAATATGAAACCAGATTTTACAAAATCAGTTGATGGATTAATTCCAGTAATTGTCCAGGACGACAATACGCAGAAAATATTGATGTTAGCTTACATGAATGAGGAAGCCTTTGAAAAAACCAAAAAAGAGGGAAAGGCGACTTTTTATTCGCGATCGCGATCACGGCTATGGACAAAAGGGGAGGAGAGCGGCAATTTTTTAAATGTTGTTGAAATGCGGCTCGATTGCGACGATGATACCTTGCTTATTAAAGCAAGACCTCAGGGACCAGTCTGTCATACGGGTGCCGACACCTGCTTTAACGAAAGCAACCGTCCGGGATTTTTAACGGAGTTGGAATGTATCATAGCGCAACGGAAATCCAGGCCTGCAGAAGAATCCTATGTTTCCAGCCTGTTTGCTTCGGGAATCAATAAGATCGCTCAAAAGGTAGGTGAGGAAGCGATAGAGCTGGTGATTGAGGCGAAAGACAATGACCCGGAATTATTTAAAAATGAAGCGGCAGATCTTTTATTTCACTACCTGATCCTGTTGAATGCTAAAGGATTCAGCTTAGGTAGCATTACCGCAGTGCTGGAGGAACGGAATGTCAAACAGAAGTGATTTGCCTTTTGATAGCCTATTTTGATAAAAAACTGCTATTTTTAGCTGTAATATTTAATTAATTTTCTTATAATTGGTAAAATTTTGCCGTATAAGGCAACTATTACCTGAATAAGTTTAAAATTTTATGGATTTAAACAAGAGCGGTTCGATTGAAGAGACCATTTTTACCTCCAAGGTAAATGGTATTAGAACGGCTTTTAATGTTGTGGATAAAAAGATCATTGTCTCGCATATCGGAGAACTGGATCAGGATAAAGTCAATACCATCTCTACCCTGGTAGAAACCCAAATGGAATACCTCGGGGTTAGCAAAAGCGGGATCAAAAAAATCTTCAATATTGTTATTGAAACTCTTCAGAATATATGCATTCATGGAGAGAAAGACAACAGTGGATACCAAATGACCTATTTTATTATAGGAAAAAACGGAAACGAATTTTCTATATTTTCAGGAAATATTGTAAATAATGGTGTTGCTGAACGCTTAAATAAACGTTTAAATGCGATCAGATCCCTTAGTGATTCAGATTTAAAGAGGCAATACATCGATGTGCTTTCAAATGGTGAACTTTCATCTAAAGGTGGTGCCGGATTAGGCTTTCTGACGATTGCATTAAAATCAGGTAATAACATCGATTTTGATTTTGAAATGTTGAATAAAGAATACTCCTTGTTTTCACTCCAATCAAAAGTTTTAGGATAACATGAAACGTCTAGAAATAAAAGCTTCCAACAATACGCCTCACATTATACTTGATGCGGATTCAAATGATTTCTTCATAGAGGGGAAATCTTTTCCTGAAGATAGTAAAGAGTTTTACCGTCCGGTAATTGAGTGGATGGATGAATTCAAAACTACCAAGCCTAAATCTGTCAGGGTATCATTTAATCTTTTTTACTTGAGCTCATCCTCTATCATCTCTGTAAAACAGTTTTTGATGAAGGTGGTGGATCTTTCCACTGCGGGGACTCAGGCAACAGTTATCTGGAGCTATGATGATGATGACGACGATATTAAAAAAACGGGCGAAGATTATCAGAAGCTGACCAGGTTGCATTTTGAATATCAGGTCAACGAATAAATTCCTTCAAATATTGAAATGCCTAAGCAGTTTCTGTTTGGGCATTTTTTATTCTCTTAAATTGCATTGAATCGGGATATTTGTTTAACCATTGCTGATCCTGCTTTTTTCATCATCAGCGCCTGTTTTTCGTCTCATTCTTGCGCCCTGTCCTTTACCGAACTTATAGGTAAAATTTAGGTTTACCACTCTTGAATCCCGTTTAGAAGTCCAATCCTCATTTACATTTCCAAATTGAGTAACTCCGCTCGGGTAAGCTTTCCAAAATATGTCTGTTACATTCAACGTGATGGATCCGCGTTTTTTCAAAATGCTTTTCTGTATCCCTGCTGTAAGATTATAATTTGTCCGGATCGTTGTAACTCCATAAAGGCTTTTATAATTATACTGGAAGCTGCATTCCATTGACAGGCCATCTTTGATCGAAAAGCTGTTGCTGGTATTAACGTAAAAAGACGGTGTTCCCTGGTCAATCTGAAAGTTGTTAATGGTTCCGGTATAGATTCCATAGTACGATAGAATGCTGGTGTTTGTTGTCCACCAAGGTGCCAGTCGTTTAGAAAAAGATAGATTTAAACTGTAATAATTGTATTCATTCAGATTTACAATTGCCTGAACGGTCGTCCGTGTTTCCGAATCTTGTATCAGTACATCGGTGATGTTATCCGTAGTTAAGCTATAACCACCTGTTACGAAAAAAGTGTTTTTATAGGAATAGGTCAATTCCGCATTGTAGGTGAGCTGTGGAAGCAAATATGGATTTCCTTCGCTGTAAGTGGTCGCGTCGATCAGTCTTTTGAAAGGATTCATTTGTTCGTAGCCAGGGCGGTCGATTCTGCGGCCGAGGCTCAGGTTGAAATTATGCTTTTCATTTCTTTTGTAATCTAAAAAGAGCGTTGGAAAAACCTGCAGGTAGTTGCGCGTGAATGTTTGTCCGTCCAGCATCTGCTTTCCTTTGGAGACAGTATGCTCTGCACGGAGGCCTAATTGAAAGGAGATTTTTTTGAAGTCTTTGCTGAAATTCAGATAGGCGGCATTAATGTTTTCAGAATAAAGAAAATGGCTGCTCCTTGCCGTGTCGAAAGAATCATAATTGTTTGCCCGGTTATAGAAAGCCATGTTATTGTCGGAATTCACATAGCTTGATTTTATGCCCGCTTCAAATTTTGCGTCTTTTTTTAATGGCTTGGTGTAATCTGCTTTCGCGGAATAGAGATAGAGCATTCCGTTTTGTTTCCCTACCAGGTAATTGATATCGCTGATGCTGTCAGAAGAATTTCGGGAAGTAGTTGTAAATAGCTGATCGGTGAGATTCCAGTATTTAGCATAATCAAGATCAACTGTAATTTCCTGCCCTGACGTATCTATCTGATGTTTTAACTGTGTATTGAAAGCATAATTAAACCATTTGTCCCTCGAATCATTTACAAAATCATAGCTACTTACTTTATTGGCATGCCCGTCATAAATATCGGTATGGTTTTGTGCCGATGGACTAAAATGATTTACTACGCCGGTTCCCAATACCGATAAAGTGGTTTTCTTTGAAAGGTAGAAATCGGCACCTAAACGTGGGGCATGTGTATCGAAAGGAAAGGTGATGTAATTGTCCGTATCGAACACGGTGTTTAATGTATCTCCTTCATAGAATTTACGATTCAGCATCAGATTATTGAATCCTTTTCGGTGAGAGTAGCTATAATTGAAGAATAAATTATACCAATCTTTTTTATAATTCAGGCTTAACGAGGAATTGTATTTCGAATAACGTCCTTGTCCGAAGCCTGCGCTTACATTGCCATTAAAGCCCTGCATCCGGTTCTTTTTCATCACGATGTTAATGATGCCCGCGTTGCCGGCAGCATCATATTTTGCTGAAGGGTTAGTAATGATCTCAATTTTCTGAATGTTGGAAGAAGACATTCCTCTAAGTAAATTAGCCAGATCTTGTCCGGATAATGCAGCAGGCTTTCCGTCAATCATAATAATCACACCCTGTTTGCCTTTTAAGCTGACATTTCCATCCTGGTCGACCATTACATCGGGTAATTTTTCCATTACTTCCAGAATAGAGGAACCTGCCTGAACAATACTGTTTTCAACATTCACTACCATTTTATCAACCTGACGTTCGATAAAAGGTTTCTCCGCTTGTACGGTGACGGTTTGCAGGTCTTTAGAAGCCGGAGGAACAATGATTGTTCCCAGGTCAATGCTGGAATTGTTTTCAGATATATCAAGGGCTTTTGTTAATAATTCAAAGCCTGTCATTTGAATCTGCAAGAGAAAAGAGCCTGTCTTTACCTTTTCAAAGTTGAATTCACCTTTTTCGTTACTAATCTCTCCTTTATATAAAGAAGAATCAGCTGCATTTTTTAAAATTACTGTTGCAAAGGGAATAGGAGTTTGATGGTCATCCAGTAGAATGCCTTTCACGCTGCCTGCGTTTTCTTTTGCTGATGCGAATAGGGTCAACAGAATGCCTGATAATAACAGTAGAGCTCTTTTCATTTTCCTTCTTTTGTACAAATTTACGCATGCAGGAATCCACCTGTTTTCAAAATAGGTTGAACGGTTTTAATAAAATCTGAAAGGTGATTTTAACACGAATTTAACAAAAATAATTTTTATACATACATCAATGTATGTATATTTGTGCTGTGAGACGTACAAAAAAAGATGCTGAACAAACAATGGATGATCTGTTGGATAGCGCCATTGGTCTGTTTATTAAGAATGGGTATTCAGCAGTTAGCCTTGAGCAGATTGCTTCCGGCATAGGAATGACGCGCGGCGCCTTGTATCATCATTTTACTTCAAAAGAAGATATTTTGAATGCACTGATCAAACGAGAACGAAATTCTTTTGAAAATAAGCTGGGGGAGCTGTTTATTGAAAAAGTCGAGCCAACAGCTCACCTGAAGAAAATTCTGGATCATCTGGTCACAAACTTTTATGAGAATAAGCGATTTAACCGCTTTATTCATTTTACCTGGTTCAAGATTGAATCCAGCTTGCTGGATAATAAATTCATCTATCAGGGAGCTACAAACGAGCGATTGGTGTTGGAAATTACTTCCATTATAAAGAAAGGCCAGAAGAAAGGGATATTTGATAAAGGAACGCCGGCTTTGGTGTTGGCTTTGGAAATAACATCGGCGATCCTTGGGATGTATCGTTTGTCGTTTCAGGCAAAAAAGCACATGGATAAAAAAAGTGGTCAGGCAATGATCAAACATTTTATGAATTCGATTCAACTATAATTATGCGAGGATTTATATTAATCTTTATGTCAATTACAGCCGTTATTCTCTTAGAAAGTCTAGTTGTTCGCCATGACGTTCCTGAAGAAAAATTTATTTCGCTGGCGAAGGAGTATCCGGAGATCTGCCATTTTTCAAATGGCGAAGGTGTTTACATAGGTGATGGTTGGATAATGACAGCAGGGCATATCGGCAAGGACCTCTTAGCAGATCAGCTGAATGGACGTCCGACAACGGTAACCTGTAATGGAAATGCCTATCAGTTCGGACTCGTTATTGTTCATCCCGCTTTTAGTGATCTGGACAAAGGGTTAAGCAATGATGTCAGCCTTGTTAGAATTCAGGGCGACAATCCTGTGCTATCAGGTCTGGAGCTATATTCCGGCGGGGATGAGAAAGGGAAAGAGATTGTAATTGTTGGTTCGGGGGATGTTGGGAACGGACAAACAGGGCCACAGAAATGGGATAAGATTACCAGAGCGGCAACCTACAAGGTCGATTCGACGGATGCTCAGTGGCTTTCCTTTGTTTTTGATGCCCCGGGAACAGCAAACGTAACGGATATGGAAGGCGTAAGTGGTCCGGGTGACAGTGGTGGTCCGGCTATTATTAACAAAGATGGAAAAAGATACCTGGCGGGTATAAGCTCCCATCAAAAGGGGCAGGATAAGTTTGGAAAGGGGCGCTACGGTGTACGCGAGTTTTATACCAGAATAAGTAGTTGTAAAGATTGGATTGATGTGATGCGGTATGGAGGATCGGATATTGCAATAAAGGATTCTAAAATTTCAGGTTCCATTCACGATGCTTTGCTCGATGAATATGTTGGTGATTTTGGATTCAGAAAAATTCTTTGCAAAGATCATAAACTTTTTTTTCAAAGGGGAAATGAACCCCTGATCGCAATGGAAAGAACAGGAGAGGATCTTTTTCTATGGGATGATCAAAGCACTAAGATTCAGTTTTTTCGTGACAGCGGCGGAGCTATTGCCGGATTTAAGATCCTCAGGAAGAATGGCGAGGTGGTAAATGTGGAAAAGACAAAGAAATAAATATTGCCGGTAAATTTTCGTAGCATTTGATTTATCAGCATAAACTCCGGAATCCTAAGGGTTCGGAGTTTTTTTCTTTGCTACTAGTTGTGATTTGCTTTCAAAATGTATCTTTGACTTATTGATATTCACTCCCAGGATCGGGCGACGTGTTCGACGATATGTTGTGATTTGCTTTCAAAATGTATCTTTGACTTATTGATATTCACTTTTTAAACGTAATTGAAACCTCAAACTAATGTTGTGATTTGCTTTCAAAATGTATCTTTGACTTATTGATATTCACTAAAGCCGCTTCATCACTGGGGCGGCTTTCTGTTGTGATTTGCTTTCAAAATGTATCTTTGACTTATTGATATTCACTATAATTCCGTGAATATTTTTGCATCCGGATGTTGTGATTTGCTTTCAAAATGTATCTTTGACTTATTGATATTCACTTTTCAAATAGATAACGATATATGGTATATTGTTGTGATTTGCTTTCAAAATGTATCTTTGACTTATTGATATTCACTAGATATGGAATATAAAGGCAAGCTATATGCGTTGTGATTTGCTTTCAAAATGTATCTTTGACTTATTGATATTCACTCCGATCCTTTAAATCCATTGTGGTAATAATGTTGTGATTTGCTTTCAAAATGTATCTTTGACTTATTGATATTCACTCCCGTTCGGAGAGAGAGCAATGCACCCGTAGTTGTGATTTGCTTTCAAAATGTATCTTTGACTTATTGATATTCACTATATAGGTCAAAAAACACAACAAAATCAATGCTTTGAGGTAGTTTTATCAATGAAAAAACTGAGGTGATATCAAACAATAATCCCGCTATAGGCGGGATTTTTTGTTTCTGGTTGAGAAGAGACGATTTCTATTGCTTTGATCTTTAGGTGATTAATTTCTAAAAAAGTTCTAGCTGCTGAGGGATGTCCGGACGTTCTATGGGTTTGGTGCCATAAAAAAGCTCGATCTGGCCAAACTGCTTATCCGTGATCTGTAAAATTCCTACTTTTCCATACTCAGGCAGCCTCTTTTTGACTCTTCTGCTATGTACATCTGCATTCTCGGAACTGGAGCTGTGCCGGACATACATACTGAACTGAAACATTTCAAACCCATCTTTCATCAGGTCTTTACGAAAACGGGCTGCAATCTTCCGGTCCTTTGCGGTTTCGGTAGGAAGATCATACATTACGAGTGTCCACATAATACGATAGGCGTTTAAACGATCGGTAGTGATGCTCATTTTAATATATATTGGGTTCTTTTACGCTATTCTCAAATGAACTCCGGGTAAAGTAGCCTGCGCTGGTCACCATTAAAGCATTTTACGAGGCTGACTGCGGTCCGCTGTGTAGCATTCATCAAAGGGCTTTTTTCCCCGTCTATCAATACATCCATTGCTGGAATTTGCAGCAATAAGGTCTTTATTTCTTTCGGTATATCTTCGTTAATACCCTTTTCTTCGATAATACCATAAACCACCTTGTCTACAAATGGACGATAAGGCTCCATTAAATCATCTGCAAGGCAATAGGCATTATAGCGGTTGTGATGGAAGATCCCGAGCGTCGGAAGCAATCCTGCACCTACAATGCTTCGGGCCATTGTAGCACGCAATAACGCGTACCCGTAATTTAAATA
>DASWNK010000171.1:0-5394 GCA_036399275.1 Bacteroidia bacterium
TTTTGGAGTAGCTATCCTTTTCCTTTCTTTATTAAAGCTTTTCTCCTATTCTTTTTCTGAAAACCTTTCGGATGTTGCTTATGAAGAATACTTCAATGCGAGCTATAAAACTTTCAGCATTCGCATTCCGAAAAATTTAAATTTCGCCGGCGAAAAAACACCAATCACTGATTTCAGTGTGAGGGAAGCTACCGAACGGGAGCTCATCGTGAATACCTACTGGCAGTCGCAATCACTGCTTCTTCATAAGAGGGCAAACCGCTGGTTTCCTGTAATAGAACCTATTTTGAAAAAAAATGGCGTTCCTGAAGATTTCAAATACATCGCTTTGATAGAGAGCCAGCTAACCAATGTAGTATCTCCACAAGGCGCGACAGGATTCTGGCAAATTATTGAATCAACTGGAACAGGCTATGGAATGGAGATTACCGAAGAGGTAGATCAGCGCTATGATGTTGTTCGATCTACTGAAGCTGCCTGTAGATATTTTAAAGAAGCTTATAAAATTTTCAATAACTGGACATTGGTTGCTGCATCCTATAATCTTGGAATGGGTGGCATTCAGGGGCAGCTAAATAAGCAAAAAGTGGAAACCTATTATGATCTGGCCCTGACGGAAGAAACTGCAAGATATGTTTATCGGATCCTTGCTATGAAGGAAATTATTTCAAGGCCTAAAGTATATGGTTATCTGCTCAGAAAAAAAGATCTCTACCCACCAGTAGCAACAAAAAAAATAATTATCGACAGTACAATTCACAATCTTGCGGATTTCGCTATCGAACAAAAGATCAATTACAAAATCCTGAAGCTATTTAATCCTTGGTTGCGAACAAATTCATTAACCAACGAAGCAAAGAAGAAATACATCATAGAAATCCCTAAAGGACCAATGACAATTTATGACCTGGACGGTAATTATGAAGGCAGTAACAAGTTTGAGCCCAAAGATTCGGTGCACTTCATTGTCGCTTCCCCGATTATCAACGACTCTATAAAACCAGAAATCAAGCCAAAAGAAGACGTAAAATGATCTTCAGGCTTCTGCTCATCAGCTTCCTTTTTATTCTCCCTTCCGTTGAGCCGTTTTTTATTCCTCTTAAATCTACTGACAGAAGTGATCTTTCAAAAATAAGCTTAACGGCCATTGGGAAATTTGGTCTCTTGCGCAAAGCCAGAACAACCGTCCCTGCTCATCTCCATACCGGCATCGATATAAAAAGGCCGGAAAACAATTACAACAATGAACCCATCTTTGCAATCGCAAAAGGGAAAGTGATCAGTAAACGGAGCGACGGGCCTTATGCCCAGCTAATCATCGAACATGAATTCAATAATACAACAATATGGACCGTATATGAGCACATTGCAGGAATAGCCATAAATCTTAATGAGACAGTTGATCCTGGAAAACCGATAGCAAGGTTCATGAATAAAAATGAACTTGATCGATTCGGCTGGCAATTTGATCATTTCCATTTTGAAATACTCAAAGTAAAACCACTGAGCATAAAGCCAGATAAACTTCATCCGGAACGGCAATTTAATTCCTATACACTTTGCTGCTATAACTCCGAAGATCTTCAAAAATATTATTACGAGCCGTTGCGGTTCATGAAAGAGCATCTTCCATAAAATAAATTCATCCATCTTGTTCCCTAAATGATTGTTCCGTACCTTTGTAAACCTTGAAAACTAAGTCAGTTTCATTACATAAAAACTTAATCCATACCAGAATGTCAAGTGTAGATATTAGTGAAATCGATTATCTGGAAGTTGTAGGAGCTCGTGCACACAATTTGAAGAACATAGATGTAACCATTCCCCGTAACAAACTAGTGGTTATTACCGGATTAAGCGGAAGCGGAAAATCATCTCTGGCATTCGACACGATATATGCAGAAGGTCAAAGACGTTACATCGAAAGCTTTTCGGCATATGCTCGCCAGTTTCTTGGGAATATGGAGCGCCCCGACGTTGATAAGATCACAGGATTAAGTCCTGTCATTTCCATTGAGCAAAAAACTGTAAATAAAAACCCTCGTTCCACCGTAGGAACCATCACGGAGATCTACGATTTCCTTCGTTTGTTATTTGCCCGTGCTTCGGATGCTTATTCCTATGTAACTGGTGAAAAAATGGTTCGCTATTCTGATGATCAGATCATTGCTTTGATCCTCGAAAAATTTCAGGATAAAAAGATAATGATCCTGGCTCCGGTTATCAAAGGGCGAAAAGGCCATTACCGCGAATTATTTGAGCAAATAAAGAAATGGGGATTCCTGCGTGTTCGGATCGATGGTGAAGTAGTTGAGCTGACCAAGCGCATTCAGCTCGACCGGTACAAAGTGCATGATATAGAAATTGTGATCGACCGGCTGGAAGTAAATGCAGAAGCACGACCGCGCATTTCAGAATCCATGCAGCTTGCCATGAAGCAAGGAAAAGGAATTATCATGGTGCAGTCGTTTCAGATGGGAAAGCTGGAAGAAGAATATGGCGTTGCTGAATATTATAGCCGGCATTTAATGTGCCCGACTTCAGGGATTTCTTACGATGAGCCGCAACCCAATTTATTTTCCTTCAATTCACCTTACGGTGCTTGTCCGAAATGTAACGGACTTGGCATGATCTCGGAAGTAGATATTAATAAGATTATTCCTGACAAAAAAGCAAGTATCCGTAAAGGAGCCATTGCTCCGATTGGAGCGCATAAAGGAACATGGATCTTCAAACAGCTGGAAGCAATCGGTGATAAATATGGCTTTACGCTGGATACTCCAGTAGAAGATATTTCTGATGAAGCGATCAACACCATTTTATTTGGTTCGGATGAGGTATTTAAAATAAAACAATATACCGATAGTGCCGCAACGAGCTACAGCATAGCTTTTGAGGGAATTGCCAATTTTATTATCAAACAGAATGATGAGCAGAGCTCTCCTACCATTGAAAAATGGATCCAGGGATTCATGAATAAAGTACCTTGTCCGAAATGCAATGGAAGTAAGCTGAAAAAAGAATCTCTGCATTTCAAAATCGATCAGAAGAACATTGCCGAATTATCAGAAATGGGCATACTCGAACTGAACGAATGGTTCAAAAGCATTGAAGGTCGCTTAAGCACAAAACAGAACACGATTGCCAAAGAAGTATTAAAAGAAATCCGCACCCGTATTTCCTTTCTACTGGATGTCGGCCTGGATTATCTTTCGCTGAACAGAAGCTCCAGAACGCTATCAGGCGGAGAAGCACAACGCATCCGGCTGGCGACACAAATCGGTTCTCAGCTCGTGGGAGTCCTTTACATTCTTGATGAGCCAAGCATTGGTCTTCATCAACGTGACAATGTACGACTGATAAACGCTTTAAAAAACTTAAGAGACATCGGCAACTCCGTAATTGTTGTGGAACATGATAAAGAAATGATTTTAGCGGCTGACCATGTCATTGATATTGGCCCGGCAGCTGGAATACATGGTGGAAAAATCATTGCCCAGGGAACACCGAAGGAAATCTTAAAATACCATACTCTCACTTCCGATTATATCAATGGCATAAAAGAAATCAAGGTTCCTGAAAAACATAGAAAAGGAAGCGGCAAGTCATTGGTATTAAAAGGAGCAAAAGGAAATAACTTAAAAGATGTATCAGTAGAATTTCCGTTGGGAAAGCTCATTTGTGTAACGGGCGTGTCGGGGAGTGGAAAATCAACACTGATCAATGAAACGCTTTATCCTATTTTAAACAAACATTTTTATCGCTCTGAAAAGAAGCCGATGCCCTATCGTTCTATCACAGGGCTGGAGCATATTGATAAAGTGATTGACATTGACCAATCACCGATCGGAAGAACCCCGAGAAGCAATCCGGCCACTTATACCAATGTATTCTCCGATATACGCACGCTTTTTGCTGAGATTCCGGAAGCAAAAATACGCGGTTACAAACCCGGGAGGTTCTCTTTTAATGTAAAAGGAGGACGTTGTGAAACGTGTCAGGGTGCAGGTTTAAGAACTATAGAAATGAATTTCCTGCCGGATGTTTATGTAAACTGCGAAACATGTAATGGAAAACGTTATAACAAAGAAACCCTGGAAATCCGGTATAAAGGAAAATCCATTAGTGATGTATTAAATATGACGATTGACAATGCTGTTGAATTTTTCACCAGCATTCCATCTATTATTCAAAAAATAAAAACTTTGCATGATGTGGGCTTAGGTTACATCACGTTAGGTCAGCAGAGTACAACCTTATCAGGCGGTGAAGCACAACGGGTAAAGCTGGCCACAGAGCTTTCAAAAAGAGATACAGGAAATACTTTTTATATCCTTGATGAACCAACTACGGGGTTGCATTTCGAAGACATCCGTATTTTGCTTGAGGTATTGGACAAGCTGGTTGACAACGGAAACACCGTTCTCGTAATTGAGCACAATATGGACATCATCAAAGTGGCTGACCATATAATCGACCTTGGACAGGAGGGTGGAAATGCAGGCGGCGAAATTCTTTGTGAGGGAACTCCTGAAGAGATCATCAAAAATAAAAAAAGTTATACTGCAAGATTTTTAAAAGAAGAGCTAAAGAAATAAGCGGCTTAGCCCTTCTCACGATTCTGAGCAATTTAACAAAGAACAGTAATAATTTGTACATTCGTAAAATCCGACAGTATAATCCGTCCGGTTTTATCGCACATAATTAACAGATTTATGACAAATCAGGAAGAAGACAAGATCAGAAATGCATTTGCTTCCAAAGACTGGAACGACATTAAGGCATCCGATTCATGGCAGATCTTTAAGATCATGAGTGAGTTTGTTGAAGGATTTGAAAAAATGAGCCGCATCGGCCCTTGTGTTTCTATCTTCGGCTCAGCCCGTACAAAGCCTGAGAATATTTATTATCAATTAGCCGAAGAAATCGCTTTCAAACTGACAAAAGAAGGCTACGGAGTCATCAGCGGGGGTGGTCCTGGAATTATGGAAGCTGCTAACAAAGGAGCGAAAGCCGGAGGAGGAAAATCTGTGGGCTTAAATATCGTTTTGCCTTTTGAACAATCGCATAATCCTTTTATTGATTCTGACAAGATTATCCATTTTGATTATTTCTTTGTGAGAAAAACAATCTTTTTGAAATATTCTCAGGGATTTGTGGCTATGCCCGGCGGATTTGGAACATTGGATGAACTGTTTGAAGCTATTACACTGATTCAAACCAATAAAGTTGCACATTTTCCAATTGTTCTGGTCGGAAAAAAATATTGGGAAGGATTATTGGAATGGGTGAAACAAACCATGCTGCATGAAGAGCACAATATTAGCGAGAAAGATCTTGACCTGTTTAAAATTGTGGATACCTCCGATGAAGCGGTTGCAATAATTGTTGAGT
>DASWNK010000172.1:0-9007 GCA_036399275.1 Bacteroidia bacterium
CAAACATGCGACTGATTGTCCGCACGGCTGATAATTCAGCATCCGGACATATTGTGGAAGCTGGTTTTGATAAATTCAAGATCTCGGAAGGCCCTTCCGGTATTGATGAGTTAACAGAGAATGCAAGTATTTCTGTTTATCCGAATCCTTTCAGCAATGAAACATCCATCGCTTATGAGCTGAAAAGCAAAATGGCGGTTGATGCAGCAATTGTGATCGTTGACGTTACCGGAAAAGTAGTAAGCAGGGTTGCTTTAACACAAGCCAAAGGCAGCGTGCAGGTAAATCCTATACTGAACAACGGAATTTATTTTGTAAGAATTATCAATGGAGCAGAAGTGATTGCTCCGGTGAAAATCCTGAAAATGAAATAAGAAAAATATTTTTAATAGAAGGCCTTCCGATTATTTCGGGAGGCTTTTTTGTTTGAGCTTGCTACGAATTACATGAAAAAAATAATCGTGCGTAACAACCCTTTTTATCTTGGGGAAATAAGGTTTAAAACGAATACCCCAGGCTCAGGTCAAACATCAAATGAAGATTATTATTATAGAATTCGCCAAATTCTTCGGTATCATAAGGAATGATCCTGACGCTGCTGGCATGATAATAAACCTTATTGGTTTTATAGCCGAGCCCTCCGCAAATATCGAGGGTAAGTCGGCCTAGCTTCCCGGCTTGTACACCAATAACAAGGTTTGCATTAAAGTGGCGAAGATCAAAATAAACCTGGTGATAATAACGGCTGAGTCCAACCGCTACTTTTGCATTCGTATACGAGAAATGCGGTCCCACATAAAATCCATAAGGAGCATGGTGTCTTCTGTTTACCAGGTAAATTTTATGCATGTACTGTACTCTCCAGCCGCTCACTTTCAGCTGATCACCGGCCGAAACCTTAGTGGCTGTCTCTATCAGCTTCCAGAATACATTTTTGCTTAAAACGGAAATACTTACTTGTTCCGATTGTGTTCTTCCAGAAGTGATCTCTGCTGTAAAGCGGTATTCGGAAGTAAAAGGAAAAGCGCCGCCCCACATGAAACCGGTCGGACTGGTTTTTAAAACCAATGGTTGAAGCGGATAGGGTTTCTTTTTTTTAACGAAGGGTTTTACAATAATGGTGTCGGTATCACAAAGGACTTCGGCGTTGAGGCTGGCGGTGATAAGGAATGAACAGATAAGAAAGAGTAAATTCTTATTCCTCATTTGGTTCCCGGGTTAAAGAATAGCGTGGAGAAGGACTTGCGGCTTGCGTGCTGAAATCCTGTTTCAAATATTTATAATAACCTGTAATTGCAATCATTGCGGCATTATCAGTACAATACTCAAATTTAGGGATAAAAATTTTCCAATCCAATTCATTCTTCAAAGCCATGAGCTCTGCCCGCAATTGAGAATTGGCAGAAACACCTCCCGCAATTGCAATCTGACGGATGCCCGTTTGTTTTGCCGCTTTTTTGAGCTTGCTCAGCAAAATATCAATGATGGTAGATTGAATGGAAGCACAAATATCCGCTCTGTTTTCTTCCACAAAATGTTCATTCCGCGCTTTTTCGTTGTTAATGAAATTCATGAAGCCCGTTTTAAGGCCGCTGAAGCTGAAATCCAGCTCAGGGATCTGAGGTTTCGTGAATTTGAATGCGTTCGGGTTTCCCTCTTTCGCATATTTATCAATCAAGGGTCCGCCGGGATAGGGCAGCCCCATGATCTTTGCGGATTTATCAAACGCTTCTCCTGCCGCATCATCAATCGTTTCTCCCAAAACGCTCATATCCGAATGGCTGTCAACTCTCACAATCTGTGTATGTCCGCCCGAAACCGTCAGGCATAAGAAAGGAAAAGTCGGTTGCTCTTTACCTTCATCATCAATGAAGTGGGCTAGTATATGGCCTTGCATGTGGTTCACTTCAATGAGCGGAATGTTCAATCCGAGGGCAAATGCTTTGGAAAAGGAAGTCCCTACCAGCAAAGAGCCCATTAAGCCAGGCCCTCTGGTATATGCAACTGCATCAATCGCTTCTTTGGAGATTCCGGCTTGTTTTATCGCTCGGTCTACCACAGGGATGATGTTTTGTTGATGAGCCCTGGAAGCCAGTTCCGGGACCACGCCGCCGTAAAGTTGATGGACAGATTGATTCGCCACAATATTGGCAAGTATTTTGCCGTCTTTGAGTACTGCGGCGGCCGTGTCGTCGCAGGACGATTCGATGCCTAATATGATGATGGGTTTGCTCATATTTATTAACTTCGTCCCGCTGTTGGCGGGGCGTATCTAAAAAACAAAGGTATTAAAAAACTAGCAAACATATTATTCCGTTTCCTTTCACTGCTCATATTCCTTGCATTGATCTTGTTTCTTTTTATCCAGGTAAGAAGTGTTCAGACCTATCTTGGAAAAAAAGCGGCCATTTACCTCTCTTCCGAGCTAAACGCAAGGATTGAAATTGGGAGCATCGACATTGAATTCTTAAAAAAAATTGTGCTGGAAGATGTATACATCGAAGATCTTCATCACGATACCTTGCTCTACGCCAAAAAGTTAAAGATCAGCATCGATGAGCTGGATTTTGAAAAGCACCATTTATATGTGGGTGAAGTAATTTTGCTGAACACCACAGCCAGCCTTGTGAAATACCATAGCGATGAAGACCTCAACCTCCAGTTTATCCTCGATGCTTTCGCTTCCCACGATACCACCCATACCACCAATGCTGCCTGGGATGTTCGTTTCGCCGAAGTAACACTGATCAATACCGACTTTACCTATCGCAGCGAACATGATACATTGGAAACGACCGGTGTTAATTATTTTGACCTGAATACCAGGAATGTCAACGGGCGGCTTACCGATATCCAAATTGAAAAGGACACCATCCGTGCGACCATCGATTATTTTTCGGCAAATGAGAAAAGCGGCTTTGTGC
The DNA here is from genome assembly GCA_036399275.1 of Bacteroidia bacterium. Classification (GTDB taxonomy): domain Bacteria; phylum Bacteroidota; class Bacteroidia; order 2-12-FULL-35-15; family 2-12-FULL-35-15; genus 2-12-FULL-35-15. The sequence goes on from DASWNK010000172.1 coordinate 2,925, forward strand.
TGCAGAATCTCAGCAGCTACGTAAGGATCAGTCCCCTGGGTGTTCAGCTGGACGAATTGAAAATTAAAACACCTGAAAGCACCATTGCCACCGACCTTAGCTTTAAATACAAGAACTACCGGGCCTTTAAGGATTTTATCAATGAAGTGAAGATCAAAGCGGAGTTTGATAAGTCGCAGGTGGAGATGAGCGACATTGCTTATTTTGCCCCTCAGCTCAAAGGCATTTACCGGAACATAACCGTTACCGGGAAAGTCAGCGGAAAGATCAGTGATCTGAAAGGAAAGGACATGCAGATCAGGCTTGCAGAGAATACGGAGTTTATTGGTGACGTAACATTAACCGGTTTGCCGAAGATCGATGAAACGCTGATCTACCTGAACGTTGTAAAGCTTACTACCAATTACAAAGACCTGGATCAGATGCCGATCCCGCCTTTTGAAAAGCACAAGACCTTGAACGTGCATCCCAACATAGCCAAGCTGGGAAACATGCGGTTTAAAGGAACCTTCACAGGATTATACAACGATTTTTATGCTTATGGAGATTTCTCCTCGGCACTCGGTGGCTTGTCTTCCGACCTTTCTGTGCGGCATGATATTCAGAAGGATAAAGAGGTTTACAAAGGAAAGCTGAAGTCCAGCTCTTTCGATTTCGGAAAGTTCCTCGGTGCCGGCTTGCTTGGAAAAACAACCATGAATGTGAACATTGATGGTTCCGGCTTATCACTCGAGGAGATCACCGCCTCCCTGAATGGAACCGTGAACAGTATTGAATTCAATAATTATACGTATAAAAATATTGCCGTTGAAGGCGATATTGCCAAACAGATCTTTAAAGGAAAACTGAATGTAAAGGATGACAACATTGATTTTGATTTCATCGGAAACGTTGATTTTACCGGCAAGCTGCCGAAGCTGGATTTTATCACAACCTTGAATAAAGCGGATCTTTCTGCCCTGCACTTTGTTAAAACCGACAAGAAGACCGATCTTTCTACACAGCTCATCATTAACGTAACCGGCGATAATATTGATAACCTCATCGGTCAGATCAACTTTGATAATACGATTTATATCGAAGGAGCAGAGAAATACAAGCTGAGCGTTTTTGATCTTTTACTGGAAGAGAATGCCGGCGTAAAATTCATAACGCTCGAATCGGACGTTGCAAAAGCAAGTATGAAAGGGCAGTTTAAAGTGCTGGAATTGCCCGACGCTCTGCAAAAGATGATTTACAGGTATATTCCTTCCGCCTTTAAAAGTAAGTATCAGCCCGCAACTTCTGTTGAGAATTTCGAATACACGATTCTGTTTAAAAAAACGGATGTTCTTACAAGAATGTTTTTGCCTCAGCTAAAAATCGCTCCGAACACACTGTTGCAAGGAAGGTTCAATTCCACCAAAGAGGAGTTTACATTAACAGGCAATTCCGACAAATTGAGCTTTAATGATGTAATTGTAAAAAAATGGACGGTGGATGCAAGCACTTCGGAAAATAACCTGGAGTTTAACATGGGCAGCGAGCGCTTATTGCTGACAGATAGCATGGGATTGACAGACTTTGCCATTCAAACGATCACGCGTTCGGACAGTGTGAACATAGGCGTTGTGTGGAACAGTCGTACGGAAAAGGAATACAGGGGAGATATGAAAGCGATCCTTAATTTTAATTCCGACCATGTGATTGCTTTCCGGCTTCTGCCATCTCTTTTTATTATTGCCGACTCCTCCTGGACCGTAGATAAAGAAAATTCCATTGTGATTGATTCTTCTTACATCAACATTAATAAACTCACCTTTGAACATGGCAATCAACTGCTTTCGCTGAATGGTGTGATTTCGAAAAACAAGGCCGATCAGCTCAAGTTGAAATTGCATGAATTCAATCTAGAGAACATTAACTTGTTTACCGCCGCAGCAGGATTGAATTTTAAGGGGGTGCTCAATGGTGAATCAACCTTGAATGATGTTTATGAAGAAGTTGTCCTAACAAGCGGTTTTGATTTCAAATCCTTTTTTATCAATGGCAATGAAATAGGGAATGGTGATGTGGCGAGTGTATGGGATAAAACAAAAGATGCCTTGTACCTGCATGGCTCATTTACAAAAGATGCTATTCCGAACATTCTTTTCTCGGGCTATTATTATCCTAAGAGAGAGGAAAACAACATCGACATGGAATTGAACCTACAGGCGGTGAGAATGCAACTGCTGCAACCTTTTGTAAAAGAATACTGCTCGGAATTTGACGGATTGCTATCGGGAACAGCTACTATAAAGGGCTCCGTAAAGAAACCGGACATCAATGGAACACTTAATGTAAATGCCCGGCGCGTAAAAGTAAATTACCTCAATACGGTTTATAAATTCAATCATGATATTGTCATTGAAAATACTTCCTTTGGAGTAGAGAACATGATTTTGTATGATATTCCGAATAACAACAAAGCTACCGTTACCGGAAAAGTATACCATGATAATTTCAAGAACTTTCAGTTGGATATTGACATCCATGCCAATAAGCTGATGGTACTGAACACTACAGAGATCAACAACCCGGCGTATTACGGACAAGCTTTTGTAACCGGGAACATCAACATTTTTGGTTTTGTAAAGAATGAGATCAGGATCGATGCGAATGTGAAAACGGAAAAGGTGACTTCCAGCGATAAATCCGACAAGGTGAACTTCCTTTCGAAAACGGAACTAACCAAATTCTACATTCCGCTTGGGGGAACAACAGAAGTGAGCCAGAATAATTTTATCACGTTCATTAAAAAAGACAGCACCATCCGGGTGAACCAGGCTTATAAAGTAGCCTTAGGCGGATTGATCCTGAACTTTGATCTGGAAGTAACGCCCGATGCAGAAGTCCAATTGATCTTTGATCAGAAAGTAGGAGATGTGATCAAAGCGCGCGGAAATGGAAATCTGAACCTTAACATAGATCCAAAAGGAGATTTTAAAATGTATGGCGATTATGTGATCGAGAACGGAGATTATTTATTCACGCTGCAGAATGTGATCAATAAACGATTCGATATTAAAAAAGGAAGTACGATCAAATGGAGCGGTGTGCCTTATAAAGCGGACGTTAACATCAACGCTGTTTACAAAGCGCGAGCTTCCATCAAAACATTTTTCCCCGAAGATTCAACCAACACCGCTTACAAAAAACGTTACCCGGTGGATGTTGGCTTGAACATGACTGGTGAATTATTGGAGCCGGTGATTGATTTCGATATCGGACTTCCTACCATTGATGCCGCTACGCGTCAAACCATCCTGAGCTATGTCAATACGGAATCGGAAGAGAATCGACAAGTGTTTTCATTGCTGATCCTCAATAGTTTTGTAACACCGTATCAGCTCAGCAACAGCGGAGGAAATGGCCCGAATGTAGCCAATGCTGCCGGTTCAAATACCAGTGAGATGCTTTCAAATCAGTTGAGCAATATGTTGAGCAAGATCAGCAACGATTTTGATATCGGCGTGAACTATCGTCCGGGCGATGCGATCAGCAAGGATGAGCTCGAAGTGGCTTTGTCGACACAGTTATTCAACGATAAGCTTTCGGTGGAAGGGAACATCGGTAACAATACCAACGCTCAGAATCCAAATAACCTGGTGGGGGATGTGAACGTGGATTATAAGCTGACTGAAGACGGAAAAGTAAGAGTGAAAGCTTTTAATAAAGCGAACGATAACAGTCAGACCAATATCAACGGAGCTTATACACAAGGTGTAGGAGTTTTTTACAGAGAGGAGTTCAATACCATAGGCGACCTGTATGATCAATACCTGGAAACAATTGATAAATGGAAGAAGAACAGGAAGAAAAGAAAAGAGGAGGACCCGCCTCCATTAGAATAGAAGAGAAAAGCCCCGCAAAAATAAATTACGGGGCTTTTTTATTTCAGAGCGTCATTGCGGGTCTCGATGCTTCGGGACGAAGCAATCTCACACCAGCATTTAATTTTTGCTTTTATTTATGTTAATGGAATGTAGATTGAAGATTTTAAATAAATTGGAAATTGTATAGGGGAAATGTCGTTTGAGTGTCCCGAGGCCTCGGACTGAAGCCTACGGAAGAAATGTATCGAGAACCTTCCAAAGGCGTCATTGCGTTTGATCGCTTTCGTTTTTACATTTCATGTAATGAAAATAATTTTATTCCTTAGCCTGTTCTCGATACGTTTTTCTGAAAAAGAAAAACACTCGAACTGACATTTATCTTTTAAATTAAAACCAGATATAATTATCCCATTATTCAATATTCAACGAATGTCCCATTTTATCACGCTTGGTTTGCAGATAAAATTTATTGTGTTCATTCGATTCAATCTCTATGGAAACATTCTCAACGATCTCCAGTCCGTAACCGATCAAACCGGCACGTTTTCTTGGATTGTTGCTCATCAGCCGGATCTTGGAAACACCCAGGTCTCTTAATATCTGGGCACCCACACCGTAATCACGCTCATCGGACTTGAATCCCAGGTCTTCATTTGCTTCTACGGTATCTCTTCCTTCTTCCTGTAGCTTGTAAGCTTTCAGTTTGTTCAGCAGTCCGATGCCACGACCTTCCTGGTTCATGTATACAATCACTCCTTTACCTACTTTTTCTATCATCTCCATGGATTTGTGAAGTTGCGGACCGCAGTCACAACGGCAGGATCCGAAGATGTCTCCTGTTAAGCAGGAAGAATGTACCCGCACTAAAACCGGTTCATCCTTTTCCCAGGTTCCTTTCCTTAAAGCAAGATGTTCCTGGTCATTCGTTGTTTGACGGTAAGCTACCAGATCAAAATTTCCCCATTGTGTAGGCATTTTCACCTGTACATTTTTTACGATGATCGACTCGTTTTTTAAGCGGTAAGCAATCAGGTCTTCAATGGAAACGATCTTCAGATTATGTTTCTTCGCGATCTCCAATAATTGAGGCAATCGCGCCATTGTTCCATCTTCATTCATGATCTCCACCAATGCACCTGCAGGTTCAAACCCTGATAAGCGGGCAAAGTCAACAGTAGCTTCAGTATGGCCAGCTCTGCGAAGAACACCGCCGGTTTTAGCCTTTAAAGGAAAAATATGTCCGGGTTTACCAAACTCTTCTGGTTTGATAGCCGGATTGATAAGCGCTTGTATAGTCTTGGAGCGATCAGAAGCAGAGATACCGGTAGTGCAGCCATAACCTAGCAGGTCGACAGATACAGTAAAAGCTGTTGCATGTTCAGCAGTGTTATTGCTCACCATCATTTCCAGTCCGAGCTCAACACAACGTTCTTCAGTAATAGCGGCACAGATAAGTCCGCGGCCATGTGTAGCCATGAAATTAATCACTTCAGGAGTAACATTTTGAGCCGCTGTTAAAAAATCACCTTCATTTTCCCTGCTTTCATCATCTACTACGATGATTACTTTCCCCGCTTTGATGTCGGCAATGGCTTCTTCGATTGTATTCAGTAAAGATTGCATGTTGTTAGTTTTGAACTGTAAAGATAACAAAAATTGCAGCTGAATGTTTATTTCATCCTTACTCAGCAATGAACTGGGCCTTTGAAAGGCAGGATGAATGACGGGAAATAAAAAAAGCCCCTTTTTAAAGAGCTTATTTATGGATTGTAGAGGTATAGAATGGTTTTTGGACGGATTGTTATGTTCCGTTTATTCTGAACTAAGCCTTGGCTTTTCGTTAAGAGCAGCTTTGCTGATCATTCCATCGTTTTTCAATTTGTCGGCTATTACATCTGAAAATTCTCTGGAAAATGATGGAAGATCATCGGGATTATAGGTTTTTGATTGTGCCGACCATACCAGTTTCTCCGTTTGCGTATCATAAAGATTGACCTCAATATAGTAGATCTTGTCCAGTACATAATAGCCTGGGGCGTAAAACCGCGGATACCAGTAACTGTAATATCCCCAGAAATCATTGTAATAAGGATATCCCAATGGAGAATACGGGGAACTGCCGGGAACATATCTTGTTTGGGTTTCCTGCTTAACAGTGGAGAGCGTAAGAATGGCATCCATATTCTTACCATTCACCATATTCATAATCGTCACTTTGCTGGAATC
>DASWNK010000173.1:0-2507 GCA_036399275.1 Bacteroidia bacterium
AGCCACATCGGCAACCGCTTTCAGAATTTCAGAAGAACTAATTTTGGTTTTAAATGTATGCCCGTGAATTACAACACTACTCATATAACAGCTATTAAGCCCCAAAATTAAACAATTTTACTTCAAAAAGCCTGAAAACTTTTTTTTATTCTTTTCATATAAAAACCTATTTTTGCCGACTAAGAAAACAACCAAATATCCATATTTATGACCCCAAAAGTGAGCATTATCATGGGCAGCACTTCCGATATGCCTATTATGCAGGAAGCCGCAAAGATCCTGAACGAATTCAAGATCCCTTTCGAAATCAACGCATTAAGTGCTCACCGGGTGCCCGAACAAGTAGCCGAATTTGCAAAAACTGCCCATTTGAAAGGTATCCGTGTAATCATCGCCGGAGCTGGCGGAGCGGCTCATTTACCAGGTGTTGTGGCAGCGTTTACCCCGCTTCCTGTGATCGGTGTACCTTGCCGTTCCTCGATTTCCATTGATGGTTGGGACTCGGTACTTTCTATTCTTCAAATGCCTCCCGGAATCCCTGTGGCTACAGTTGCCCTGGATGGCGGACAAAATGCAGGAATTCTGGCTGTTCAGATCCTGGCGGCGGGAAATGATGAATTATTGCAAAAAGTAATCGATTTCAAAGAAAATCTTAAAAATAAGATCCTAAAAGCTAATAAAGAGCTGTCGGAAATTAAATTTGACTATAAAACAAACTAAGATCTGAGTCTCTACCGGAAAGAAACGAAGAACGATATTCTGGCATATTGAAAAAAATTTACCTTATCCTTCTTTTTTGCTGCGCTGCCTTCTTCATAAAGGCATCCGGCGGACATTTCCCAATCGGGGCCCGTTCGGCGGGCATGGGAAATGCTTCTGTTTCCTTCATCGATCCTTGGAGCGCCGCACAAAACCAGGCCGGATTAGGATTTGTTCGCGAAATATCCGCAGGCGCCTATTATGAGAACCGCTTTCTTTTAAAGGAGCTCAGCGTAAAAGGTGGGCTACTGGTTCTTCCTGTTAAAGCAGGAACATTTGGACTTTGCATTACTAATTTCGGCTACTCCCTTTATAATGAAAGTAAATACAGCCTTTCTTTTGCCAAGGCATTTGGAAAAAAACTTTCTGCCGGCATTACTATGGATTACATCAGTACCAAAATCGGCGAAGGCTACGGAACCAAAGGAGTGCTTGCTGCTGAAGTTGGTATCCAGGCAAAACCCCTAAAAGGACTGACAATTGGTGCGCATGTTTTTAACCCTACCCGAACTAAAATTGCGGATTACGATGATGAACGACTTCCGACCATTATTCGGCTTGGAGCAGATTATGATTTCTCCGAAAAGGTAAAAGTTGCTTTTGAAACAGAAAAAAACATTTCACAAAAACCCGTTTTTAAAGCAGGGCTGGAATACAAGCCGGTAAAGGAATTTTATTTACGCATCGGGGTTTCCAGTAATCCGACCTTAAGCTCCTTTGGATTCGGAATCAACCTGAAAGCACTTAAAATAGATTTTGCAGCCAATTATCATCAAACACTGGGTTTTAGTCCGCAACTTGGACTTACCTATACTATCCCAAAAGCAAAAAGTTCAATCAACGAATCTGAAGCCGTTTTTTGAAAATAACGAATGCATATCCTCTTCTATCCATAGCAGTATATCTACTGCTAATGACTTCTTCAATTAAAGCGCAGGATACTATTTCCCCTAGAACGGACGATAGCGACATTCAGCAGCAGCTGGAAAACATCGCCGAGAATACTGAAAACGAAGAGGCGGATTACACAAACCTGCTGGAAGGACTGATCTATTTCAAGGAACATCCGATCAACCTGAATAAAACAAACAGGGAAGAATTGCAAACGCTGCCTTTCCTTAATGACATTCAGATCAACCATCTGCTCACGCACATAGAGAAAAACGGAAAGCTTATCACTATTTACGAATTGCAAGGCATTAGCGGCTTCGATTTGCAAACCATTCGTAAATTATTGCCTTATGTGAAAGTGACGGATAATTTTACTTCTGCGCATTTCGGCATGAAGGAGATGTTCCGCAACGCACAACATGCCGTTATTCTCCGCTATGGAAGAACCCTTGAGGAACAGACGGGATTTAGCAAGATCGACAGCGCTTCCTTGTTCAAAAGCCAGAACTCCCGCTATATTGGCAGTCCGGATAAAGTATATGCCCGTTACCGCTTTACTTATGGCAGCAATGTAAGCTGGGGAATTACTGCAGAAAAAGATCAGGGAGAATTATTTTTCAAAAACAAACAAATATTCAACTACGATTGGTACGAAAAAGGCCTGAAAGGGAACCAGAAAACAGGCTTTGATTTTTATTCTGCACATTTTTTTCTAAAAAACATTCGCTTCATTAAAGCGTTTGCTCTTGGCGACTACCAGGCTACATTCGGACAAGGACTTACGATCTGGAGCGGACAAGCATTCGGAAAAAGCGCGGATATCATGAGTGTTAAAAAATCGGCTGGAGGATTACGGC
>DASWNK010000174.1:0-7794 GCA_036399275.1 Bacteroidia bacterium
CGCTAAGAAACAAATCAGGATCATACTTGCGGATGATGATCCTGACGACCGCGACCTCTTTTCTGAAGCTATTGCACAACACGCGCATGTTCTCCTGGAAACAGCTGCAGATGGCTCCGAGCTTATGAAATTGCTCGGCAATGGTACAGTACCCGATATTGTTTTTTTGGACCTGAACATGCCGGGGAAAAACGGAAAGAAATGCCTGGAGGAGATTCGCGGTAATAAGAAACTTGCCCACATTCAGGTGGTAATCTACTCCACATCAACAAGTTCCAAGGATATTGATGATACTTTTGCAATGGGTGCCAATCTGTATATCCGTAAGCCGAACTCCTTTAAAGAGCTTACTGAATTGATCAAAAAGGTTTTCGCGATTGATTGGGACGATCATAAGCCCAAAACACACAAACAAAAATTTCTGTTTTCCAGTAAATCACATTAAACAGCAAAAATAAAATGACCGGTATTACTCGCAAAAAAGATCCGCTAACATTTGAGTACCTGCCGGCCTTCGCCGATTTTCTTCTGAAACACAAGCTGGATGAATTTGTAAAAGCATCCCTTTTCTTTTCCAAGGAAGAAGGCCTCTCCTTGTTAAATCACCTTGCTGCATCTTTCTCTGATGAGCAATTGATCGCTATTGGAAAAGGCTCCAGTTCAGAGCTTCTCCTTGCTGTCAGCCATAACGATTCTGCTTCCTATATTGCTAATTCCATGAAAAAATGGAAGGAGAATCAACTAATTATTATTGACCAAGGCGATATCGCTGCCGAAGATATTACGCTGACCGCTTTTATCAGACGGAAAATTTTTCGCAGTTTATTGAATGCTTATTCCACCTCCGATGAATTGCAATTAAAGATTCTGGAGGAAGTGGACCGGTTTACCACCCAGACAGAATTACTTTCCTATTCTGCTTACATCGAGATTCAACAGAAAAAACTGAGCTTAAAAAATGAAGAGCTTTTACAACGCGAGGCGCAACTTCTGGAAGCCCAGACTATTGCAGAGATGGGAAGCTTTTTATGGGACATGACTGATTCTTCCAAATCGGTTTACACTCCGCAGGTGATGAAAATTTTCGGAATGTCGCAAGCCGGAAAGCTGGAGGACTTTATTCAGTTTGTTCACAAAGATGATCGGGCGAAACTAAAACAATCGCTTGACAATGCGTTGAATAACCACGGTTCCTACGAATGTGAATACCGCTATATCCGCAATGGTGCGGAATTGTTTATTGCCTCGAAAGGAATTGTTGAATTTCAAAACAACAAAGCAGTGCGAATGAGAGGTACTGTGCGCGACATTACAAAAAAATATAAAATGCTTAATCAGCTCAATGAGCTCAATCTGCATCTTTCCGCGAAAAATATGGAACTGGAAAGGACAAACAAAGAACTGGAATCATTTAACTACATTGCCAGTCATGATTTACAAGAACCTCTGCGAAAAATACAAACCTTCAGCAGCCGATTGATGGATAGCAAAGAACAATTGCCTAAGGTGATAGTGGAATATGTAGACAAGATCAATGTTTCTTCTCAACGAATGAAAAACCTGATAGAGGATCTTCTATCCTTTTCACAGATCTCCTCCCCATCGGATGCATTTGAGCAGGTCGACCTGAACATTATTTTGCATGAAGCGCGCCAGCTGCTTTCTGAGCCAATTGAAAAAAGTGAGGCCGTTATTCAGGTTGCTTCTCTTCCGAAAATCAATGCCATCCCTTTTCAATTTCTACAGCTCTTCATTAATCTGATCAGCAATTCCATCAAGTATAAAAAAGAGAACACATCGCCTTTGATCAGCATCAGTGCTTCTCTTGTAAACAGCAGCGACATTAATACCGACAAAGTGATTGTGCTTCCAGGACCTTACTTACAATTGAGTATCATCGACAATGGCATTGGTTTTGAACCGGCATACACCGAAAAAATATTTGATCTTTTCAAACGCCTTCATGCAAAAGAAAAATATTCCGGCACAGGTATCGGACTTTCAATTTGTAAAAAAATTGTAACTAACCACAATGGTTTCATCACTGCAGAAAGTGAAAATGAGGAAGGTGCCACTTTCCGCATCTATCTGCCAGCCGAAAGAGTGGTTGAAATGGCTGCTTCTTAAAAATTGTTCATTATTCTTCTTATTTCCGATTCTGTAAGCTATATTTGATAACAATAGAACCAAGGCTAAACAGATATGAAGGAGAGAAAACACCCTAAAGGATTACCATTTTTATTTTTTGCTGAAATGTGGGAACGTTTCGGCTATTATCTGATGATTGGAATTTTCACGTTGTATTTAAAAGATACGGTGGACGGTTTCAGCATGACCGAAGCGGAAGCATCCGATCTCTATGGCACTTTCATCGCATTTGTTTTTCTAACTCCATTTGTGGGCGGCTTGCTGGCCGACAGAGTATTGGGATACCGAAGGTCAATCACCATTGGCGGAATAATGATGGGAATCGGCTATTGCTTAATGTCGGTGCACAACGAAACAATGCTTTACGTTTCAATGTTACTGGTCATTCTGGGAAATGGCTTTTTCAAACCCAACATATCCACTTTACTCGGAAACCTATACAACGACCCTCAATACAAAATAAAAAAAGACGAAGGTTACAATATTTTTTACATGGGAATCAACATTGGTGCTTTTGTCTGTAATTTCTTCGGTGCAGCATTGTATAACATGATTGGCTGGGGTGCTGCGTTCATTGCCGCGGGCATCGGAATGTTTATCGGGATCATTATTTTCTGGATCGGCACCAAGCATTATAAGCATGTTGATGTCATTAAGCCTACACAGCAAGGTGATATGCCATTGGGGAAAATATTTGCGCTCATCCTGCTTCCTTCTCTTCTATTTGGATTCCTGGGCTATTACCTGAATGGCGTTACTTCAGCTACTAATCCCGGAGGAAATTTCATAGGTTCGGACACCACAGATGCTTTCTTATTGGGCTGTCTGCCCATCATCTTTTTTTATGGACGATTATTATACAAATCTCCTGCAGAAGAGAAGCGACCTATCGCCGCGATGCTTGCCATCTTTGCAGTAGTTATCGCATTCTGGGCGATATTCAAACAAAACGGCTCTACACTAAATACCTGGGCCGACCGTTATACAGACAGGGAAATACCTTCTGTAATGGTGCCGGCAATGAGCGCTCTGCACCTGGTTGATTCCTGTAAATATCAAAAAGCAGAATATGTGGTGAGGGATGAACAATTCCGGATTTTGGACAAGACAAAAAAGGAATTGACCTATCCTCCTTATTTTAAAAACATGAAAGAGGAAGAGCTGCCGAAAGACGGGGAAGTAGAATTGTTATTCAATACCAATTTATTTCAATCTGTTAATCCATTTTGGGTGATTGCATTCACACCATTGGTATTGGCTTTCTTTTCCTTTTTGAGAAGAAAAGGAAAAGAACCTACCACACCTCAGAAAATTGCTTTCGGATTGGTGATATCCGCTCTTTCCTGCCTGGTAATGTATGCCGGTGTTCATGCCAGCGAAAATGGAGCTATTAAAGCTTCTGCCTGGTGGTTTATTTCATCGTATGCAGTAATTACCATCGGTGAATTATTTTTAAGCCCAATGGGCCTGAGCCTTGTTTCTAAATTAAGTCCGCCACGGTTAACGGCACTCATGATGGGAGGCTGGTTCCTGGCTACTTCCATCGGGAATAAATTATCGGGCGTTTTAAGCAGTCTTTGGGATGGTTACGAAAACAAAGCAAATTTCTTTATTGTCAATTTCTGCCTGCTGGGCGCTGCAGCAATTTTATTATTTCTAATGCTAAAATGGTTGAACCAGATCTTTAAGGAACACAATGCCGGATAAAATCATGATGAACAAACTCCCTATTTTGCTATTCCTGTTTTTATTCTCAGGAACGCTCTCTTTCGCACAGGATGAAGAAGCGCCTGCTGTGGATACTTCCGACGTTACCAACAAAATCGTAAAAGCTGCTAATTTTAAATGCGACTCCGCCGCTGTTCATATCAAGAACAAGGACATAAAGGGAGCCAATAAATTATATGCGGAAGCGATCAAAGAATATAAAAAGGCTATCAAACTGAATCCCACTTCCTATGGCGCTAATTACCAACTGGGCGTTGCACAAACAAAAACAAAGGATTATAAAAACGCCCTCATCAGCTTCGACAAAGCGCTTAGTATCGATGCGGAAAAAGGTGATGCTTTTCGCGAAAGAGGAATGGCACAAATAGGCCTGGAGAAGGACTCTCTTGCTCTCAAAGATTTCAACAGAGCGCTGGAGAAAAACTACGACGACTTTTTAGCTTATTATCAAAGGGCTTTACTAAAAGGAAAAGGCAGGGACAAACAACCTGCATTAGAAGATCTCACGCATGCAATTGAATCGAACCCTGTTTACCAGGATGCATACATGGCAAGAGGAAAGATCTATTTGAACATCAACAAAGATTATGTGTTGGCTTTAAATGATTTTAATAAACTGCTGGAACTGAATCCGGAGAATATGGAAGTTTATCTTCTAAGAGGTAAAACAAATTTCTATGGAGGCGCAAATAAAAGCGCTGAGAAAGACCTGAGCCGCTATCTGGATATGGAGCCCGACAATGTAGAAGCGCTGATTCTCAGAGGCTGTTGCAGGATCAATACATCCAACTATTCAGGCGCTGTTCGCGATTTTGATGATGTAATAAAGATCGAGCCTAAAAATGTAGTGGCCTTAATGAACCGGGGAACAGCGAAAGGCTTTATGAAAAATTATACTGGCGCACTGGAAGATTTGGATATGGCTATCAAATTAAAATTTGATTATTCGGGTGCATATCTGAACCGCGCATTGGTTAAATATGCCAATAAAGATACCAAGGGCGGATGTAAAGACCTTGAAAAAGCGGATTCGCTGAACAATGAAAAAGCAGCACAGCTTCTGGAACAATATTGTAAGGAAAGAAAGTAAGTATCAACTAATTAATATCCTGGCAGTACTTTTTCCTGCTCTCCATCTCTGAAGATGATTGTCGATTTGTTACCATCATCATGATAGACGACTTTTATGAATCCTGTTTTAGAATCATCCTGAAAAACAGATTTGAACATTCCAAATCGCAGCAGGTGCGATGTTTTACTTCCTGAACCGCTGACAATGTAATTATTCTTCCCTTCTTTGAAACATTGCAGGTTATGATCGTGGCCGGATGCAAACATAATGTTATCATATCGATTAAGAATATCCAATAAATGTTTCCTCATTTTTTTATACCGCGGCTGCGCTATGTCCTGTGAATACAAGCGGTTTACACCCAGTAATCCGAAAAGCTGAAAAGGGCTGCGGTTAACAATAAAGCGTAGTGGCTGCTTTCGCCTGCCATGCTGACCGTTAGTGAATATCGGATGATGAGCCGCAATGATTACTTGCTCATTATTTATGCTCGCATAAGCAAGCAGGCTATCCAAACGTTTGTAAAATATTTTCTTTGTATTCTTGTTGGTAACGATTTTGTTTTTAGCATAGAACTGTAAAAACCATTGTGTGTCAATAATGATCAACCGAAGTTTTTCTTTCAGCATTACCGTTTCCGGTCCGGGCAAACCATCCTTTGGAAGAAATACAGCCGCATCTTTATTCGCTGCACTTGTTTTATTTTTAATATAATCGTTTACATATTCTTCCTGATTCTTTAGCACCTGCCTACCTGTTCTTTTCTGCGCATTCCAATCGTGGTTTCCAGGAATAAAATAAACCTTTCCTTTATATTCATTTAACAACTGCAGCTGAGAGTTCAGCCGTAGCGCTGATAATCTATCACCTTTTTTTAATCCGCTAGGATATACATTATCGCCCAGAAAAATCACAGCACTGTAGGGATGTGCGAGTAATTCATCCTTTAGCAGCAGCAATGCTTTTCCCGGAATGGTATCTTCTCCTGCATCTCCTACCAGGTACACAGCAAAAGGCGCAGCCGTTTGGGCAGAAAGTCCAAATGAAAAGAAAAAAAAGAGGATGCAGCCAATAAACTTTCGCATAATATATCAAAGATACGTTAATTCAGAAAGGAAATTATGAATGCAGGTAAGCAAATGCGGATGGAAGTGCCGCTGTAATATCCGAAGCAATAAGACATTCTTCTGTTTTGCTATCTATAGCAAAGTCGCCTGCCAGCCCATGCAGATAAACGCCCAACACACAAGCCTGTTCCGGATTATAATGCTGCGCCAGCAATGAAGTAATAATTCCTGTGAGCACATCTCCGCTTCCGCCGGTAGCCATGCCCGGATTCCCGCTTGAATTAAAAAAGATCCTTCCGTCCGGACAGCAAACAGCTGCATGCGCTCCTTTCAGTACTACATATACTTTATACCTGGAAGAGAAATTCCGCAACAGCAGCAAACGCTCTTCCGTATTTATTGATTTCCCTGCCAGTCGTTCAAACTCTTTTGGATGTGGTGTAAAAACACTTCCGGCCGGGACCAGGGAAAGCCATTCCCTATTTTCTGCCAGACAGTTGATCGCATCGGCATCGATTACTAATGGCAAAGGATTATTTATTAAAAGCAGCTTCAATGCCTCCTGCGTTTTTTTCTCTGTTCCGATACCAGGTCCTATCCCAATTGCATTGTATTTTCCCAAGGGAATGGTATCCGTAATGTAATGCAAATCGCTATCCGAATGCGTCATTGCTTCCGGCACAGCTGTTTGCAGAATCTCATATCCACAAGCGGGAATGTGAACGGTAAGAAGACCTACACCCGAGCGAAGACATGCTTTGGAAGCAAGAACAGCAGCTCCAGCTTTGCCGTAGCTACCTGCAACAATCAAGGCATGACCGAAATGACCCTTATGTGAAAACTTGCTTCGCTTTTTAAAAAACGAGCAGACGTCCTTTTTGGTGATGTAATAATTGGGACTGACGCAGCTATCAATAAATGCACTGTCCAGCCCAATATCCAATACGCTGAACTGGCCAACAGCAATAGCTGTTTCGGGAAACATGAATGATAATTTGGGAAACTGAAATGTAAGCGTATGCTGCGCATGGATGATTTTATCACTGGAAGCATTCAGTTGATCTGCATATAAGCCCGAAGGAAGATCGATGGAAATGATCTTCAGCATGCTACTATTCAGCTGATCAATAATATCTGCGGCAAGACCTTCAGCAGGCTTGTTAAGACCTGTGCCGAAAAGAGCATCCAATACAAGGGAATGTGGATCCGCATGAAAATGCCGAGCAAATGTTTCAATTGTATCCACCTCAATAATTGAGGTGATTGCCCGGAGCCGCTCATAGTTAATCAAAAAATCAGGGGAGCGTTTATCAGAAATATTAATGCAGAATACCTGCACTTTATAGTCTTCCTTTAATAAAAGCCGTGCAATAGCAAGACCGTCGCCACCATTATTGCCTGTTCCGCAAATTATGTTGAATTCAAAGTCCCGATCAAAATGCTCAACGATCCAGGTTACACAGGCACTAGCAGCTCTTTCCATCAAATCGATGGCGACGATGGGTTCATTTATTATGGTAAATTGGTCTGCCGCACGGATCTGACTGGCGGATAGGATCTTCATTTCATTAATTTTATAACATAACTGATGACAACAATACTCATAGTGATGATAAAGGCATATTTTATGCCTGCTGCTCCATTTTTGAATTTAAAGATCAGATGAAGGATGGTAAGTATAAACGTAAAGAAAGTAGGCAGCAATGCAGGATAGAGAAAAAAGCTGGCCGCCAGATCACCTTTAAGCAATTCAATAAAAGATCGCTGCATTCCGCAACC
>DASWNK010000175.1:0-3569 GCA_036399275.1 Bacteroidia bacterium
GCATCTGTAAGAGTTGGTAACCGGTTGGGATTAAATGACAGAGATGGCGTAAGAGCTGCAGGCTTCAGCGCGTTCATGATGGTGTTGGCTTTCATGGGCGTAATGGCACTCTGCTTTATTGTTTTTCAAAATTATCTTCCCACCTTATTCAGTAAAGAAAGCCATGTGATCGGTATCTCTTCCACGCTGATTGTGATTGCTGCTTTTTTTCAGCTCAGCGATGGCATTCAGGTAGTAGGACTGGGTGCATTGCGCGGCATTAAAGATGTAAAGATCCCCACCATTATTACGCTTGTTGCATATTGGGTGATTGGTTTGCCGATGAGCTATGTATTCGGATTCAAAATGAATTTGGGTGTGCAGGGCATTTGGTATGGCTTATCTCTTGGGCTCACCATTGCTGCAGTATTACTCTTCTGGAGATTTAATTACGTGAGTAAAAGAATTGTTTATTAATTACAATCCCGATAGCTATCGGGAACAAATTTACAGATTCGGGTGGGTGGAATTCGGGACTTCTTTCACTGCAAACCCCATGCTTTTTAAATCTTCCCAAAAACCCGGATAAGACTTTTTCACTACTTCTGCATTTTCAATTATTACTGAATCCATTTTTAATGCAAGAGCAGCAAATGCCATCGCCATGCGGTGATCATCATAAGTGGATATACTTACAGATTGCTGATTAAATGTTGCAGCCGGATTTATCTGAATACAACTGTCGTCCAAAACTTTTACATCTGTGCCGATTTTTTTCAATTCTCTTTTTAATGCTTCTATCCGATCTGTTTCTTTGATACGCAAGGTTTGCAACCCATTGAATAATGCAGGAATTCCCATTGCGCTTACAACAACCGCCGCTGTTTGTGCTATATCCGGACAATCAGAGAAATCGAAGCCGAAATGCTCATCTTTCACTCTATTTTTGGTGATCCGCACGCCGTCGGAAATGTATTCTGTTTTCACGCCAAAAAAAGTAAACACGTCCGCTATAATCGCATCGCCATGCAAACTGGGATGCTTCAAGCCCTTGATGATCATATCAGCGTCTTCACACAAGGCAACCATTGCATACCAATACGATGCTGAGCTCCAATCTGCCTCTACTTTATATTTATAATCCGCTTCACTCTTTTTGTGATAAGCCTGCCTGCTCACAGAAATGGAATTTGTCTGCCACTGACCATATACCCGGAATTCCTCCATCATTTTAAAGGTCATGTTAATATATGGCCGGGAAATAACATCGCCCTTAAATTTTATGACAAGTCCGTTTTGCAATTCGGGGGCAATCATTAACAATGCAGAAATAAATTGGCTGCTCACACTTCCATCCATTTCCACTTCTCCACCTTTCAGCTGTGTTCCTGTAATTTTCAAAGGAGGAAATCCCTCTTCCTCCAGGTACTCAATCTGGGCACCTAATTCACGGAGCGCATTTACCAGAATTCCGATCGGGCGTTTTTTCATTCGATCGGAACCGGTTAGAATATGTGTTCCGGGTTGTGTTGAGAAGTAAGCCGTTAAAAAACGCATGGCCGTTCCCGCCGGACCTACATCATGCGTAGTGCTTATGTTCTGCTTAGAAGCAGCCGATAAGATTTCCTGAAGCTTAACGGTATCCTGTGCAGCTGCGAGGTTTTCAATTTCAAATTTTTCAGCACATAAAGCCTGTATGATCAGCGCTCTGTTGCTTTCGCTTTTAGAAGCAGTTAACAATATACTGCCTGCTAATTTTTTAGAAGGATGAGATACATGATAGTTCATTATTTCATCAGTTTTACCTGTTCCATATAATATTTCAGCGCAGCAATGATCTGATCTGCATTTACTTTTTTATTGATCTCGCACTTGCCAATCGTGGAGAGCAGAGAAAAGTTGATCTGCCCGTTTTCATTCTTCTTGTCATGCTTCATTAACTCAACCAACCGATGATGATCATTTGTATCCAGCTTCAGCCCCTTGTATCTGCGCAAGATCACGCAGGTAATTTCTTCCAGCTCATCAGCTGATAATTTACAGATCTTATGTGAAAGCCATGCTTCGCAAATCATACCGGCAGCAACTGCCTCACCATGGAGGAGCTGCTTTTTACTATCCTGCTCCAGAAAAAAGCTTTCGAGCGCATGGCCGATCGTATGTCCGAAGTTAAGCACTTTACGGATGTTTTGTTCGGTCGGATCTTCCAATACAATCTTGTTCTTGATCTCCACAGAATGTTTGATCAACTCCTCAAAAGAATCCAAAACGGCAAAATCTGCCCTGATCACTTTTCTCCAATACTTGGCATCGGCAACCAGCGCATGTTTAATAATTTCGGCAAACCCTGATAAGATCTGACGCTTATCAAGGGTATTTAAAAAAGCGCTGTTTATAAAAACAGCCGCGGGATTATTAAAAACACCAATCTCATTTTTCAGGTGATTCAGGTCCACACCTACTTTTCCGCCAACAGAAGCATCTACCTGCGCTAACAAAGTTGTTGGAATATTGATGAAGTCGATGCCGCGTTTAAATGTGGAAGCAATAAAACCGCCCATATCCCCGATCACGCCACCACCAATATTCACAAAGAGTGATTTCCGGTCGGCCCCGTACTCGCTTAATGCGCTCCAAATCTGAATACATACTTCTATCGTTTTACTGTCTTCGCCGCTATCAATCTCAATGATCTCCGCTTCCTTAAAAGCAGCGATCTTCTCTACCAGCTGGGGATAACAATATTTAAGGGAATTCTCATCAACAAGGATAAACAGTTTGGAATAACGGCTTTTGTTAACTTTCAGAAAGCGATTAACCTCCTTGGTAATCGCCTGCGATATGAACACCGAATAATTTCCTGATCGAATTTCTGTCATAAAAGAGAGAATGGAAGTACCAAATATAGCAAAAAACCGGATGAACGTCTAAGAATACAACCAGGGTATTTTGCTATATTTGCAGGGTTAATTTTTGAACTATGCTATCATTCAACAATACGGAAGTTTCCTTTTCGGGGAAGTCAAACAAAGATCTTAATCGTTCCTACTGGCTTTTTAAAATGGTTTCGAACCAAACCTTTGTTTCTATTGGGAAATCATTGACTACCTTCGCCATAAAAACACATCTGCCCATCAAAGGCATGATAAAAGCCACCATTTTTAAACAATTTTGCGGGGGCGAAACCATTGAAGAATGTGACAGAGCTATCAAAGAGCTCGGAAAATTTAACATCGGTACCATTTTGGATTATTCGGTGGAAGGCAAAGAGAGCGAAAAAGATTTCGATGCTTGTGCTACTGAAACTATTGCGACCGTTACAAAAGCAAAAAACGACAGCAACATTCCTTTCTGTGTGTTTAAAGTAACCGGCCTGGCCCGTTTTGATCTTTTGAAGAAAGTAAGCGCAAAAGAAGAGCTGAATGCAGAGGAGAAAAAAGAATTTGGAAAGGTACAGCTGCGTGTCAGCAATATCTGCAAAGCTGCCCACGATGCAGGTGTTCCGATTTTTATCGATGCTGAGGAAAGCTGGATCCAGGAAGCCATCGATCATTTGGCAAATCAAATGATGGTTTTGTATAACACTGAAA
>DASWNK010000176.1:0-28581 GCA_036399275.1 Bacteroidia bacterium
GATGGGGCTAACCTTGGATGGTAAAGGCTATTTTTTCAATAATCTTGTTACGGTTTCCGAGTTTTCACTTATAAGTACTGCCGAGATCATCAATGACCCGGAAAAGAACATTCTCGCTTATGCTGATGCCTATGTTAAAATCAAAAGCATGCTGGGAATAAAAAGCACAAAAGCGGAAGATCAACTTACCATCCTGGTATACCTTAGCGAGCTTCCAAGAGAAACTACCGGACAACTATATGCACTTGCCAGTCAGAAATACGGTTATGTTCAATTCCTGATGAATAATGATTATCAGCAAGCTTATGGTTTTCCAGATCATCACCTGGATCCTCTAAAAATTTTCGGAGAAGAAGATTATGCGATACTAAGCGCGTCTTCGGTTATCGTAACCGATGAAAATGTTTACAATAAACGGGGACAGCAATTCTATGGAAAATCTATGTCGTCAACCGATTATACTCCTGCACTATGGAATGCTGCAGCATCCTGTAATTATAGTGGACGCGCCGGTGTTGCTGTTTCCGCTGTTACGATCCATGATGTGGAAGGAAGTTATTCAGGTTGTATCTCCTGGTTTCAGAATTGTGCTGCAGGCGTTTCCGCGCATTATGTGCTGCGCTCAAGCGACGGCCAAGTTACCCAAATGGTTTTAGAATCTAATAAAGCCTGGCATGTTGGAAGTGAGAACCCTTATACTATTGGTTTGGAGCATGAAGGATATGCAAGCACAGGCTCCTGGTATACGAATGCCATGTACAATGGTTCCGCAGCATTGGTAAGAGATATATGTATCAGTGGCTATGGCATCAATCCTTTAAGATGTTATTCTGGCCCGGGCTGCTCCGGCGGATACACGTCTTGTTTAGAAGGCAGCTGCATCAGAATAAAAGGACATCAGATGTTTCCGAATCAATCACACAGTGATCCCGGACCTTACTGGAATTGGGCCAAATATTATTTGCTTATCAATAACAGTCCGACCATATCTGCGGTTACTTCCGCTACCGGAAATTTTTACGACAGTGGCGGCCCAACAGGAAATTATGCGGATGATGAACGTTTGTTAACACTCATTCAGCCAACAGGAGCCACTTCCGTTACATTAAGCTTTACTGCTTTCAATACGGAACTCAATTGGGATTATTTATACATCTATGATGGAGCAACTACTTCCGCACCTCTGATCGGGCAATACACAGGAACCACTTCGCCGGGAGCAGTTACTTCCAGCGGCGGTTCTCTATTACTGGAATTCCGCTCCGATTGTTCCACCATCTCTTCCGGCTGGGCAGCCAACTGGACAAGCACTTCTGGTCTTGCCACCAGCACCGACAGCATTGCCCCTACCACTACAGTTACAACACCGGCAGCATGGGAAACCGCAAATTTTAATGCTACCTTTTCTGATGCCGACAATGTCGGAGGAAGCGGCCTCGAAAAAAGTTACTATCAAGTGATCGACTATAACGGAACGGAATGGAGAGCAAATAATAACAATGGATTTCTTGCCGATAATTTTGATGTGGCCATTCATCCTGATTGGACAAGCGCTGTAGGTTCCTGGTCAATCAATTCAAGTGCTCTTTATCAAAGTGATGAAACCAATACAAACACAAACATCTATGCCGCATTGAATCAGAGCTTATCCAACAGATACCTTTATAATTTTTACGGTAAGATAGATGGAACGGGCGCAAACAAACGGGCGGGATTTCATTTTTTCTGCGATAACGCCAGCTTAACCAATCGTGGAAACTCTTACTTTGTTTGGTTCAGAGTGGATGATGCAAAGCTTCAAATATACAAGGTTGTGAGCGATGCATTTGGCTCTCCGGTTTTAGACCTTCCATTTACAACGGTTGCCGGTCAATGGTACGATTACAAAATTATTTATGATCGCATTACCGGAAAAATATCTGTTTATCGCGATAATCAATTCATCACCAGCTGGACCGACTCATCTCCTTTATCAACAGGAAATGCTGTTTCATTCAGAAGCGGTGAAGCAAATTTTGCTATCAATGAACTCAAAGTATATCGTTCCAGGAATGTGGCATCTGCTGCTATTACGGTGGGAAGCGCAGCAACGAATGATATTCGTTTTCAAAATCCAACTCCTACCACTTTCTCAGCAAAAGTTAAATCCATTTGTACTGATTCTGCAGGAAATTTATCTGCCATTTTTTACCAGAATATAAATGTCGACTGGACTGCACCAAGCATTGTTGATACAATCAATGATGGTACCGGAGCCGACATTGTCATTACCAATTCCGCGACTGATCTTTCGGCCAACTGGAGCGCATCGAACGATCCCAATTCCGCTATTTCCCGCTATTGGTATGCAATCGGAACAACACCCGGCGCAACGGATATCGTTAACTGGACTGACAACTGGTACAGCCAAAGCGCTACTGTAACGGGATTAAGCCTTGTCAATTTGCAAACCTATTATTTCAGTGTAAAAGCAGAAGACGGCGCAGGCTTGCTTTCTGCAGTATTCACAAGCAATGGACAAACGGTTAATTTATCGACAACTGATATAGCAGAGAATGGGAACAATGCGATGAGCATATTTCCGAATCCCTTTACCAATGCAACAAGTCTCAGTTATTATCTGACGGAAAATACTTCGGTAGAAATTTCGCTTTTCGATGTTCTTGGAAAGGAGATCAGTTTATTGAAATCCAATCAACAAAAAGGAAAGCAGGAGCTGACGATCAATTCTTCCGATCTGGGTTTGGCAAAAGGAATCTATTTCCTGAAACTAAAATTGAATGATGATCAGAAAACGATTAAGATAATTCTCCGCTAATGAAAAAAATTATCTTCCTTATTTTTATTTGCATCGGACAACTAACGTTTGCACAAGATTCAGCAAAGCAGCAAGTGAGTCTATTCAAGAGTGCCCCGAAGGCTATTCCTACTACAGAAGATCCGTACGAATACGATGCCGACAGCAATATTATTAATATTCTAGATTGCTGGAACATTAAGCAATGGGTTCTGGATCGCGATCACAAATCCATCCACCAGGAAGAATCAGAAAAATACGCTCAGTACAACTTAACTAGCAATGAGCAATGGGATAGCTTGCGCACCTTCCCACAAACCAGGTTTCACTGCTTTCATGATCGACCTTTGTAATCAGATGCATGCTGCCATCCCCGGCTCTGAAATAAGCATTTGCTTGTATGCTGTCGATTGGAGCAACGTATTCGACATGCCTGCACTGAATCCTTATGTAGATCTTTTCGTCATCATGGGCTATGATTATTATTATAGCGGAAGTACCACCGCCGGCCCGGAAGATCCTTTGTACAATTTCCAAACAAGCTATAATTACACGCTTACCAAATCCCTTACTTTCTATTTGAAGCAAGGGACAACCAGCTCAAAATTATTATTAGGATTACCTTGGTATGGCCGAGAATGGGGAACAACTTCCAGTACCATTCCCAGCGCAACATCCGGGGCAGGAACCAGCAGTGTGACTTATGCCACTATGAGAGATAATACAAGCGGAAATTACTCAACAAGGGCCTGGGATCCGATAAGTTATTCTACTTATTATCCTTCGGTAAGAGGAGGACAAAACTGGCAGGCCTTCATTGATGATGCTTACTCACTCGGAAAACGATTTGATATGGTCAATCAGCGTGGCGTTGGCGGCATAGGAATCTGGGCTCTGGGGTATGATGATGGGTATAATGATCTATGGGACTTGATCGCTGACAAGTTTACCGACTGTGCTGTGGTTCCCTGCACCGACACGATTTACGATATGGGAGGTCCATCGCGGAATTATTACGACAATGAAAATTACATCTATACCATTGCACCGACAGGCGCTACGGGACTTACCTTAAATTTCACTTCTTTCAACACAGAAATAAACTACGATACTTTGTGGATTTACAATGGTCCTTCCACAGCTGCTCCATTGATCGGTTTTTATCACGGAAGTACAAGCCCCGGCCTGATCACGGCTTCCGGTGGCGCATTGACCATCCGCTACAAATCTGATATATCCACTGTTGCGGCCGGTTGGCAGGCAATATGGAATTGCAGCATTGATGCTGTCGCGCCAGCAACAACTGTTGTTGCTCCTACAAGCTGGGCAACATCTAACTTCACTGCTAACTTTACGGATACAGATAACTCAGGCGGATCAGGAATTGAAAAAAGTTTTTATCAGGTGCTGGAGAACAATGGAAGCGAATGGAGAGCGAATAATGCAAACGGATTTTTCAGCGACAACTTTGATGTAGCTATCCATCCTGATTGGACATCACAAAGCGGCGTGTGGGCTATCAGTGGTACATACCTGAATCAAAGTGATCAGGCCAATTCAAACACAAACATCTGGGCGCCACTCACGCAAAATTTATCTAACAGGTATTTGTACAACTGGCAGGGAAAAATCAGCGGCACAGGAACCAACAGGAGAGCTGGATTTCATTTTTTCTGTGATGATGCAACACAAACCAATCGTGGCAATTCTTATTTTGTATGGTTCAGAGTGGAAGCAGGCGCTTGTGAATTTTACAAAGTGGTGAGCAATGTATTTACCCTTGAACAATCCGTCCCTATGACCGTAGTTGCCGGTCAATGGTACGATTACAAAATTTTGTATGATCGGATTTCGGGAAAGATGGATGTTTACCAGGATAATAATTTTATCGGAAGCTGGACAGATCCTTCTCCTTACACCAATGGAAATTTTATCTCCTTCAGAAATGGTAACTCTGATTACCTCGTTAATGATCTCAAAGTATATCGCTCAAGGCTGCCTTCTGTGAGCGTAACCGTGGGTGCCGCATCCACTAATGACGTAAGGTATCAGAATGCAAATCCTTCCTCCCCTTCCTGCAGAGTGAAATCGATCACCAAAGATGCGGCAGGAAATTTATCCGCTGTCGCTTCACAAGA
Source organism: Bacteroidia bacterium (assembly GCA_036399275.1). GTDB lineage: Bacteria > Bacteroidota > Bacteroidia > 2-12-FULL-35-15 > 2-12-FULL-35-15 > 2-12-FULL-35-15. The sequence goes on from DASWNK010000176.1 coordinate 4,936, forward strand.
TGTGAATGTGGACTGGACAAGTCCTTCCATTGTTTCCATTAATGATGGAACCGTAGCGGATATTGACACAACTTATTCCCTGACAGCACTTTCAGCTAACTGGACAAGCAGCATTGATCCGCATTCAGGAGTAGTAGAGTACTGGTATGCAATAGGAACCAGCACAGGTGCAACAGATGTAATAAACTGGACAACTAATGCATTAGCAACTTCAAAAACTCACAGCGGTTTATCACTTACTCCGGGGCAGTATTATTATTTCAGCATTCAATCGGAGGATGGTGCCGGTTTGTTATCGCCGGTAAGCTCTTCCGATGGGCAGCTCGTGCTAATGGCCACAGGAGCAGATACCCCTTTATATGAATTGCAATTAATAGCTTACCCGAATCCATTCAATGAATCAACTACCATTGCTTATAGCTTAAAAGAATCGTCTGCAATTAACATTTCGCTTACAGATATGCTAGGCCGGCAAATAATCATACTCACAAAACAAGAACAGCAAAGCGGAAAACATCAGCTGTTCATAAACAAAAACGATTGGAATCTTTCCAAAGGAATGTATATCTTAAAACTGAGCCTTGATTCAAAAGATCTTTTAATGAAGCTGGTTATACAATAACGAATTGTAAAGTCGATGAATAGATTACTTCTCTTCTTCTGTTTCTTTCTTCCGGTCGCTGTTGGCGCGCAGGAGGAGATCGGTCCATTTGAAAAGTACGGGCCTCCAGGCTCCATCACTTATACAAACTTAAAAGAAGCAGTTAAAGAGGCAAAAGTTGTTTACAAGCTGAAAATTGAAAGCCAAATCATTGATCCAAAATTATTTCCAAAAATTGGAAAGCTTGAGCAACTGCAGGTTCTTCAATTTAAAGCGAATGGTATTAGCCAGCTGCCTGCTGAGTTTAAATATCTATCTAACTTAATCTATTTTTCCAGCATAGAAAATCCTATCACTTCTTTACCTAAAGATTTCGGAAGTTTGTCCATGCTAACCGAGCTTCATTTATTTAGTCCGCAGCTGGATTCTCTTCCTTATGAAATTGCCTTCTTAGGAAAGTTGAAGGAATTGGAAATACAAAACAATAAAACCGACACCTTTTATTTCCCAAATTCCATTGGTTATCTAAGCAGCCTGAATAGCATCCTGTTGTACAATACTAAAATTGACACGCTACCGGCGTCATTTGCAGAATTTAAAAAATTAAAACACTTAACAATGACCAGTTGCGGGCTAAAAGAAATTCCAAAAGCGGTCGGAAAAATTACTTCTCTGGAAATGCTGGTCTTGGATAATAATAAATTGACAGAATTAAACAAAAGAATTTTTAAGCTAAAAAATCTGAAATATTTATCTCTGCAAAACAACCAGCTAACGAACATCTCAGAAAATATTAGTGTGCTTCAAAGCCTGGAAGTATTAGACTTGAGAGGAAATAAGTTTAAGGAGTTTGATTTGGCAGTGTTAAAAGCGCTGCTTCCGAATTGCAGAATACTGAATTGATCGTATTAAACTATTCTACAATAGTATTGACAAATTCTCATTCTGTTTATTACTTCTTTCTTTTCTTTTTCACCGGTTGCTCCTTAGGCTCTTCGTATTTCAACACTCCGCCCCAGAGGCTCATCTGGTTCATCACCCAATTCTTTCTGCCTTGGATATATCCGCTCGGCTTGCCCGCATTAAACTTAATAGGATTGGGCAGTACGGCTGCTATAGTAGCAGCTTCCGATTTACTCATGTATTTGGCATCCTTCTTAAAAAATGCTTTAGAAGCAGCCTGAGCTCCATAGATCCCATCGCCCATTTCGATCACATTCAAATAAACTTCCATAATGCGCTCTTTGCTCCAAAAGGTCTCTATAAGAAAAGTAAAATACACTTCGAAACCTTTTCGAATGTAACTTCTCCCCGACCACAAGAAAACATTTTTTGCCGTTTGCTGACTAATCGTGCTGGCACCACGAGTTCGCTTATGTGTTTCATTGTAATCTATTGCTTTTTCAATAGCCGCGAAGTCGAAACCACTATGCTTGATGAAATTCTGATCTTCCGAACAAACAACAGCCAATTGCAATGAGGGCGCAATCTCCTCTAAAGACACCCAGTCTTTACGAAGCTTCATTTCTTTTCCATCCATCTTCTGCTCCACGCAGCGGATCAGCATTAAAGGAGTGACTGGTATCGGGACCCAACGAAAAAAAATGACGGAGACAATACTAATAATGAAAAACCACATTGCGGCTTTCCAGGTAAAACGCCAGAGTTTCTTAAGTAATTCTTTCACTTTAAAAATCAAAATCAAATTTAGGACAATCTGCTGCTCCATTCGGCCGGTCGTAACCTTCACTACTCATTACTGGAGAAAAGCCCATCATAGTTTCAGTAGAGTTAGCATTGGCAGAACGGAAGCGGGAAATAGTATAATCATAAGCAAATCCTATTACAACATTTTTAAACACGCGTACTTGCAACATAGCACAAACAGCATCATGCATCCGATAAGTAATACCTAAGCCAACACGCTGTCTGAAATAAGCCATGATATTAAATTGTGCCGAGGGGATTCCCATAAAGTTCGATTGAATGTTAATGCCTGGAACAAAAACATAATCATACCCTGCCGATTTAAATTTTCTATTGATCGTAAAAACAGCTGTAGGCAAAAGCCGACCTTTTGTACCGATTTCCTTGCTTCCTTGTTTCAGTGTGTTCTTATAAACATTCCGCATGGATAATCCGACAGATGTTTTTTTAGAATACAGGTACAAGCCTGGAATAACATCAGGCAATATCACTTTCGGGCTGTTTACCATCAACGCCGGATCAGTAAGGCTTGCTGGTGAGTTTAACATAACAACGCTCTTTACTCCTGCGGCCACTCCAAAACCAAGAAAATACTTTGAAGTCAATTTCAAATGTATGGTATAGGAAGCATAAGCTGCCCGGCTGGTAAATAACCCTAATTTATCCTGCTCTACATATGCGCCTACTCCATGCCAATAATGCTTATACCCTTTTTTACCAAAATCTTTGTTGACACTTACAAAATTGGTTTCCGGAGCCAATGCAAATCCTCTCCATTGCGTTCTTCTTCCAACCATAAACATCAGCCCTTTATTGCTTCCTGCAACAGCTGGATTCAGACCATATTCATTCATCATGAATTGAGAATACTGCACCGACTGTTGAGCGTCGGCAGAAAACACCAACAACAATAAGAATAATATGCTAATCCTCTTTTTCATTTTATTTAATAACGGTAACACTTCCTTTTATGATTGTTCCTTCATCTGATTTATCCTGATAGATCACATAAAAATAGGAAGCATCAGGAACAGCAAGGCCTAGTAAGTCATTTCCATTCCATGGCTCATAAAGCCCCTTATGTTCAAACACCTTTTGTCCTAATCGATTATAAAGCAGTATCAATGCTTCAGGAAAGTATTGTGAGTTGCTAATGCTCCATTCATCATTAATTCCATCGCCATTTGGTGTAAAAACAATAGCCGGCCCCATCTCACAAACCAATGAATTGATAACAATAGTTACAGTAGTATCGTCTCCGCCTGCATCTGTAATTAAAACCGAATACGTTCCTGCCGGCAGATCGAGAATCGAAGCGCTGGTCTGCCCTGTATTCCAGGCATACGTATAAGGAGAATTGGTAGAAGTGACATTTATCTCAATATTACCATATTCACTGTTATTGCACTTCACATCCTGCTTCACCACATTGTATGTGATCTGGGCAGATACGGAGCTCGTCATTAGAAACAAGAAAAAACAACAGGCTGCTAACTGTTTCATTCGCATAATTTTGTTACTAATTCCTCCGCCATAACACTTCCTTTTTCGGCAGCCGTTTTTAATAAGTCACAGGCTGCTGCCTTTTCATCGTGCTGATACATTGTAGTGGCTAGTCCAATGTATGCCTCACGGTAAGCCGGATCCAATTCAATCACCTTCTTGTAATCTGCCACAGCACCGGCATAATCTCCAGAAAGGTCCTTCCAAAAAGCACGACTATAATACGCATTAGCATATTTGTCATCAAACGAGATGGACTTATCGAGATCTGCGATCGCAGCAGGATAATCATCCAGATGAGCTTTTGCGAGTGCTCTGTTATAATAAGGCTTCGCTTTAATGCCGTTAAGATCAATCGCTTTACTAAAATCTTTAATCGCACCAATATAATCCTTCAGCTGAGCTTTTACAATTCCTCGCCCATTCAATGCATCAAAATAATTTGGATTTAACTTGATGGCTTTGTCGAGCAGCTTAACGGCAAGCTTATATTCGCCAAGTTTATAATTTATAAAACCCTGCAGGCAATACGCACTATCGTAATCAGGATTTTGAGTCAGCGCATTGTCAAGATCATGAAGCGCGGCAGCATAATCCTTTTGAGAATCATTGATCAAGGCACTTTTATAGAACTCCAAAGCGGAGTTCTGTGAAAAAGAAAAAGTAGCAGTAAGGAGTAGATAAGCTAAAATTATTTTTTTCATTACTTATTTGTGCTATTCAGCTGACAAATGTAAAACATTTCAATCAAGTATCCTGATTATAATACTTCTACCCCTACGCTGCTACTGTTCTTTTTCTTTTTCTGTTTGCCAGATAATCATTTACGGCTTTTTTACTGGTATACCAGTTTCTTCCTTCCTTGAAGGCATCTATTTTTCCCTGGCGTGCCAGCAGGCTGAGATACTCCTGCCCGTAAGGTAATTGCTCTTCTTCTATAATGGCAGTGATCGGCATATAATCATAGTTCGCGCCCGGATAAGCCATCAAATAAATATCCAGGGAGCGTTCAATTGCCTGAGCCACCAACAAAAACAATTTTTGGTAGCTCCCTTTATTTGCCTGATTGAGCGCTTCGTAAAATTTTTTTCTGTCATTCTTTAAGATGATGGCAGGCGGATACCCCTTTTGCATCAAGAATAAATTCATCAGTAAACGTATCGTGCGCCCGTTGCCATCAAAAAAAGGGTGGATCCATACGAACCGATGATGAAGGACGGCCGCCATTTCCAAATCATTTAGCTTTAATGAATTGGATTCTGTAAAAGAAAGCCACTCCTCCATAAAAGCTGGCACCTTTAATGGATTAGGAGGAACGAAATTAGCCCCGATGATCCTAACTGCGCCGTTCCGATACCGCCCGGCAAACTCCTTTTCGATTTTAAGCATGACAATTTCATGGATAGCCAGAATATCTTTTTCTGTAATCCTTGTTGCTTTCTTAGCTAAGCCTTCTACATATTCTATGGCGTCATGATGGTTGGTGATTTCCAGGTGCTCCCGCAATGATTTACCTTTTACCGTCATTCCTTCCTGAAGCACCATTCTGGTTTCATTTAAGTTGAGGGTATTGCCTTCTATACTGTTTGAATTATAAGACCACTCAATGTACAAATCTTCTTTGATGCGCTGCAATGCCATAGCCGGCAGGGGCCTTTTATTTTCGAGCTCCCGCTTCTTCATTTGTATCCGCTCGAAGTTAATCTCAAAGGTTTCCCTGAAGCTTAAAAGTTCTTCTCCTATATTTTTAACCCATTCCATCCCACAAATATACATAATATCGGATTGAATCAAAAATAAATCTATCCGATATTAAAAAAACCGCCATTCGCAGATAAAAGCATATAAAAAAAGCAATAACATCTGCTGTTATTGCTTTTAATACTTAGCTCAATAAAATTATAATCTATTTTAGCAAATCGCCTAAAGCAGAATCGAAAATTGCTTTTGCTTCTGCAACCGTACCGAAAGATTCATCATCAACAATCATTTCCTTTCCTTTAACATCTCCGAGGTATTCAAACTCTGCCTTTGAAGCCATCATCAGGTCAATAAATTTATCTTCATCTGCTTTTTTAACAGAAACAATCACACGACTCTGTGCTTCGCCGAATAAGAATGCATCTTTACGAATATCTTCATCCGAACCGATATCGAAGCCCAGCCCGTTTGGCATGGCGCTTTCCAGAAGGGTAATAAACAAACCTCCGTCTGCACAATCGTGAGCTGATTGAATAATTTTATTTTTGATCAACGTTTTTACAGCTTTTTGAACTTCAAATTCTTCATCCAGGTTAAAGAATGGTGCCGGCGAATTTTTCACTTTATGATATGAATATAAATATTCCGAAGAGTTGATACAATCTTTAGAACTGCCGATTAAATAAATAGAATCACCTTCATTTTTAAAATTAAGGGTCATGCGCAATGATTTATCTTTCAACACTCCTAACATACCAATGGTAGGAGTTGGAAAAACAGGCCCTTCATAAGACGATTGATTGTAGAAACTCACATTTCCACCCGTTACAGGTGTTTCAAACTTGATACAAGCACTGCCCATCCCTTTAATAGCATTGGTAAATTGCCAGTACACTTCAGGATTGTAAGGATTTCCGAAGTTAAGACAATTCGTAATCGCAGAAGGCTCACCACCACTGCAAACAATATTACGGGCTGCTTCAGATACAGCAATTGCACATCCCACCTCAGGATCAGCATTCACATAGCGCGCATTACAGTCTACCTTCAAGGCGATGGCTTTATTCGTTCCCTTGATATTTACAATAGCAGCATCCGAAGGAGCATTGGTGCTCATGTTAACTGTTCCTACCATTGAATCGTATTGATTATACACCCATTGCTTGGAAGCAATATTGGGATGCGCGATTAAAAATTTCGCAACTGCATTCAGATCTTTCGGAACTTCAATCGAATCAATCTTAAATTTCTTAGACTCTGCAAAATAAGCAGGCTCTTTAGAATCTCTATGATACACCGGTGCTCCGCCGCCCAAAACAAGGTCATACGCTGGAACATCCGCAACCATATCGTCACCTACATAAAATTGTATACGTTTGGTGTCTGTCACTTTTCCGATCAAGGCACAATTCAAATCCCATTTTTCAAAAACTTTTTCCACTTCTTTTTCTCTTCCTTTTTTCACAACAATAAGCATGCGTTCCTGGGATTCAGAAAGAAGAATTTCAAACGGCTGCATATTCGCCTGACGAGTAGGCACCCGGTCTAACCATATTTCCATTCCATGCTCGCCTTTAGCGCTCATTTCGGAAGTAGAGCAAGTAATTCCTGCTGCTCCCATATCCTGCATTCCAATTACGGCACCGGTTTTAATAACTTCCAATGTTGCTTCCAGCAATAATTTTTCCTGGAACGGATCGCCCACCTGAACTGCGGGCAAATCTTTCGCCGAATCTTCTGTAATATCCGCCGAAGCAAAGGTTGCACCATGGATACCATCCTTTCCGGTAGCCGATCCAACAATATAAACGGGGTTTCCCACACCATAAGAAGTCGCTGAAATGGTTTCGCCAGTCTTCACGATCCCTGCGCTCATGGCATTTACCAAAGGGTTTACATTATAACAATCATCAAAAAACACTTCTCCACCAACGGTAGGAATACCGAATGCATTGCCATAATCACCAATCCCTTTAACAACACCTTTTACCAGCCATTTGGTACGATCCAGTTTAATATCACCAAAACGCAATGAATTCAACTGAGCAATCGGGCGAGCACCCATGGTAAAAATATCGCGGTTGATCCCTCCTACCCCTGTTGCTGCACCTTGATAAGGCTCTAAAGCGCTGGGGTGATTGTGTGACTCTATTTTAAAAGCACAAGCTAAGCCATCACCTATATCAACCAAGCCGGCATTTTCTTCTCCTGCTTCTGCAAGAATGAAAGGACCTTTTTTAGGCAATTTCTTTAGCCAGACAATAGAGTTCTTATAGGAACAATGCTCGCTCCACATAACAGAAAAGATGCTCAGCTCCGTAAAATTAGGCGTACGACCCAGTATCCCTTTAATTTTCTCATATTCATCCGGCAATAAACCTAATTTCTTTGCTGTTTCAACTGTTGTTAACTGATCCTGAGTTGTTGCTGACATATCTTCTTTCGTTAATGCTATTTTAAATTAATTGCTAATTATTTCCCCGATTCCATGACAGGTTCAGGGCCTTTTAAGGAGCTCAAATTTACGTAAAACCGCCCGATTGCCCTTAAATATTTATTTTGAGTTTTCAACAGTTTTTGAATTGCTATATTTGGTGAAATTTATCAAGAACAGCACCTGTTTTAAAGTGGAAATACTTCTAACCATAACATACACAGCACTTTTCATCTTTTTCATCCAAAAGATGAAATTCTTTCAAGTGGAAGGTATTTCAAGGCGCAACCTCTCTTACTTGTTCATTCTTAAGCTTTTGGCCGGACTATCGCTCTGGGCTGTCTATACTTTTTACTATACCGATAGGACTACTGCAGACATCTACAAATATTTTGACGATAGTAAAGTCATTTTTAATGCTTTAAGAACGCACCCGATTGATTATTTCAAGATTCTTTTTGGTATCGGCAACAATACGCCCGCTTTCGACCACTATTATTCTGAAATGAATTATTGGGCACGTAAAGTAGATAGCAGTATTTATAATGACAGTCATACGATTATCCGTTTTAATGCGCTTGTCCGCTTATTCTCTTTCGGCTATTACAATGTGCATACGGTTGTAATTTGTTTCCTCTCATTGATCGGGCTGACTGCTATTTACAAAACATTTGTTATGCACTTGTCGGATAAAAAAACCGCACTTCTTTTTGCTGTATTCCTGCTGCCATCCGTCCTCTTCTGGGGATCAGGCGTATTGAAAGAAGGCCTTATCTTTTTTGCCTTGGGACTCCTGATCTATTATGGCAATAAACTATTCAGCATAAAATCAATATTCATTTGCATTGGCGTTGGTTTGTTACTCGCATTTTCAAAGTTTTATGTCTGGCTGGCAATCTGTCCCGGCTTACTCTTAATAATCTGGATGAAGCGGAATAGTTCAGGCGTATTTTTGAAATTCGCCTTCATCATTTTGATCATCGGCACAATAGGCTTGAACATCGACCGCTTCACCTCCATTCAAAATCCGCTTGTAACACTGTCACAGAAACAATATGAATTCAAACAGCTTGCGTATGGTCAGCTTTCCGATTCTAATAATAAACCCATACCGCCGGCCAATAGCCTGATCGAAATAAATGATTTAGAACCCGCGCTTTTTTCTTTTATCCGAAACAGCCCACAGGCGATCGTTAACACTGTATTCCGCCCTTACATATGGGAATCGAAATCACCTTTAATGCTAATGGCTGGAATGGAAAATTTATTCATCATTGCATTTATTCTCCTCTGCATGCTTTTCACAAAGCCACTGGCTGCCATTCATTGGGGATACGTGCTATTTTGCCTTTCATTTGTTTTGATACAATTTCTTATCATTGGCGAAACAACTCCTGTTCTGGGCGCTATAGCCCGTTACAAAACCATCGCCTTGCCATTTCTTCTGATTGCTTTTTTATTGATTCTTGACAAGGACAAGCTGGTCAAAAAGCTTCCTGCTTTAAAAAAAATGTTGAATTAATAAATTAGTTTAAATTTGTCCGATAACCCTAAACAACCAACTATGAGTTTTAAAAGCCTGTTCCGTAAAAAATCTGCAAATATCGTTTTACAACAAGGTGGAGATGGCGAACATACCGGATTGCATAAAGTATTGAATGTAAGAGATCTAACTTTTTTCGGAATTGCAGCAATCATCGGAGGAGGAACATTTAGTGCGATTGGCAACGCTTGTTTTTCCGGCGGACCTGGAGTTATTTTATTGTATGTGATTTGTGCAGTTGCCTGCGGATTTACAGCATTGTGTTATGCTGAATTTGCCGCTCGCGTTCCTGTTTCCGGAAGTGCTTATACTTATGCATACGTATCTTTTGGGGAATTATTCGCCTGGATCATTGGTTGGGCTCTGTTAATGGAGTATTCTATTGGAAATATTTACATTGCATTTTCCTGGAGCGGATATTTCACAAATCTGTTGCATGGTTTTGGAATTGATCTTCCCGAATGGCTTACGATTAATTATACCGCTGCCCACCGTGCTTTTACAGAAAATGCTGCTGGTGAAGGATTGAATGCCTGGACCAATGCTCCACAGCTCGGCGGATTAAAGTTAATTTTTGATCTCCCTGCAGTAATGATCAATATCCTGATTACCTGGCTGGTTTATATCGGAACAAAAGAATCCCGCAACATCAGTAATTTAATGGTAATAATTAAATTAACCGTGGTAGTATTAGTAATCATTGTTGGTTTTTTCTATATCGATATTGACAACTGGACTCCATTTATGCCGAATGGATTTGGCGGAGTAATGGCGGGGGTATCTGCTGTGTTCTTTGCCTACATTGGTTTTGACGCAGTATCTACCTTAGCAGAAGAAGCAAAAAACCCTCAACGCGATTTACCAAAAGGAATGATCTATTCTCTTGTAATTTGCACGATTGTCTATATTATTCTCGCGCTTGTTCTTACCGGAATGGTATCGTATACGTTGTTAGGCGTAAGCGATCCTTTGGCAGAAATTTTCGCCCTAAAAGGCGTAAAATGGATGCTATACATTGTTTCAATTGCTGCGGTGGTTGCAATGACCAGTGTGATGCTTGTTTTCCAAATGGGGCAACCACGCATCTGGATGACCATGAGCCGTGACGGATTATTGCCAAAACGTTTTTCGAACATTCATCCTAAATATAAAACACCCGGCTTTGCTACCATTATAACGGGTTTGGTGGTTGGACTTCCAATGTTCTTTACCGATGAAAGTTTCATTCTTGATTTTACCAGCATCGGAACCTTGTTTGCTTTCGTACTTGTGTGCGGTGGGGTTTTGATGCTTCCTTCTCAAACCAGCGAAGAGAAAAATCTGACCGAGGCAACAAAAGGGAAATTCCGTTTGCCTTACATTAATGCTAAATTTATTTTTCCGGTAATTATCATTGCAACCTTCACTTTTCTGATCATTACATTTCCGCAATTTTTTGCTGATACATTTAATTTCAGCTCCGAATCAGTTGGATCCAATTTACCGATGATCGGATTTTTTATTGTTTGCATCATCATGACCGTTTTATCCTACTTAAAAAACCTTTCCTTAATTCCCGTTATGGGGCTTGTATCCTGCTGTTATCTTTTAACAGGCATGGCTGCATCCAACTGGATCTGGTTTTCTGTATGGTTAGCGGTAGGCTTGGTTGTCTACTTTTTATACAGCAGAACCCACAGCAAGCTGGCGAAATAATTATTGTTCTCATGAAGCATTTTTTTGTTGAAGAAGACATACGAAAAGCATCAACCATCGATTCGGAGTTTTATACTTCCGAAGAATGCTTTCAATTAACAAAAGAAAAAATATTCGAGCGTACCTGGCAATTCATTGGCGATACCGATGAAATCCGCCTCTCCGGTCAATTGGTGCCACATACTATTCTTCCCGGATTTATGGACGAACCTGTATTGCTTGTGCGTGATAAGGAAGACCGGCTCAATTGCCTTTCCAATGTTTGCACTCACCGCGGGAATATTCTGGTTGAGAACACTTGTACCGAAAGTCAGATCCGTTGCCGCTACCATGGCCGGAGATTCGACCTGAATGGAAAATTCAAACAAATGCCGGAATTCGACAATGTAGAATGTTTCCCTACCGAAAAAGATGATCTTACAAAAGTCCCTTTTGGTGTTTGGGAGAAATTAATCTTTGCATCCATTCATCCTGAAATGAAATTGGATGATGCGATCGGTGAAATGAAAAAGCGATTATCATTCCTGCCGATCAATCAATACAAATTAGAACCAGCCCGTTCCCGCGACTATCTTGTAAAAGCGCATTGGGCATTGTATTGTGAAAACTATTTAGAAGGATTTCATATTCCTTTTATTCATAACTCGCTGAATAATGTGATTGATTACGGAACATACACGACTGAGTTATATCGCTATTCTAATTTACAGCTCGCCTTATCAAAAGGAGGAGAAGATGTTTTTGACCTTCCAAAAAACTCGCCCGATTATGGAAAGAATGTGTCGGCTTATTATTATTGGATTTTTCCGAATATCATGTTCAATTTTTATCCATGGGGATTGTCGGTGAACATCATTAAACCAATGAACACGCAACTGACCAAAGTTTCTTTTCTTACCTACATTTATGATGAAAGCAAGCTGGATCAGGGAGCAGGCAATATGCTGGATAAGGTAGAACGTGAAGATGAAGCTGTTGTGGAGAATGTGCAGAAAGGTGTACGCTCGCGCTTTTACACCAGTGGCCGCTATTCCCCGGCAAGAGAAACCGGCACCCATCATTTCCATCGCCTGCTTTGCGAGTTCATGAATAAATAAAACAATTCCCGACTCTAATCTTTCAATCAAATTCTTCCAGCATTATGGAAGGGTAAATCGTATATTTGTAATACTCCCTGTTGAATGGCAGGCACCAACCAATGAACGAACGAATAACCCTATGAGCCAAAAAATAGCATTCATTACAGGCGCAACAGCAGGAATAGGAAAAGCCACTGCAGAATTGTTCGCAAAGAACGGATATAACATTATTATTACTGGTCGCAGAAAAGAACGACTGGATGAATTCTCTGCTCACCTTAAATCAACTTATAAAGTAGATGTTCTTTCCTTAAATTTTGATGTGCGTAATCTAAAGCAGGTCGAAGCAGCCATATCTTCTATTCCTGACAACTGGAAAAAGATCAATCTGCTTTTAAATAACGCTGGTTTAGCTGCCGGACTCAACACTATTCAGCAAGGACATATTGATGACTGGGAACGAATGATCGACACCAACATCAAAGGATTACTCTATATGACCCGCAACATTGCCCCTATTATGGTAACAAACGGCTTTGGTCATATCGTGAACATTGGTTCCATTGCCGGGAAAGAAGTATATGCGAACGGAAATGTATACTGCGCTACAAAACACGCCGTAGATGCATTAAATAAAGGAATGCGCATCGACCTGCTTCCTCACAATATAAAAGTAACAGCGATCAATCCGGGAATGGTGGAAACAGAATTTTCTGTTGTAAGATTTAATGGTGATGAAGAGCGTGCAAAAAATGTTTACAAGGGATTACAACCTTTATTACCGGAAGATATTGCTGAAACGGTGTATTGGGTAGCCAGCCGTCCTTCTCATGTTAATATCAATGATATCATTATTATGCCGACAGTCCAGGCAAATTCAACTACTGCAATCAGAAAATGAAAAACTCTGTGAAACATCCTTTCCTTTGTCTCTCCCTGTTGGGAATATTCCTCCTTTTAACGCTTATCTCTTGTTCTTCCAAACAACAGGTTGATTTGATCGTTCACAACGGAATTATTTACACCGTTGATTCCAGCTTCTCCAATGCAGAAAGTTTTGCAGTAAAGGATGGAAAATTCATAGCCGTTGGCAGCAATAAAGAAATCCTTGAGCAGTATGAAGCAAAAGAAATAATTGATGCAGAAGGGAAAGCGGTATACCCGGGATTAATTGATTCTCATTGTCATTTCTATGGCTATGGTGAGGGATTACAAGAATTGAATCTTGTCGGCACCAAATCGTTTGAGGAAGTTATTGAAAAAGTAAAGGAATATGCAAAGACGAATCCCAACGAATGGATCATCGGAAGAGGCTGGGATCAGAATGATTGGGAAATAAAAGAATATCCGGATCGTTACCTGCTGGACGAGCTGTTTCCGACTACTCCTGTGTTCTTAAAACGAGTAGACGGGCATGCAGCACTTGCCAATGCAGAAGCATTAAAAAGAGCGGAAGTTATGTCTAACACTAAAGTGAGTGGAGGCGTCATTGAAATTGATCTTATTACCGAGGAGCAAGGCGCTAAAGATAATTGGTTGAATTTAGCTGGCAGCAGAGAAGCAAAAAGAATGCACTATCCTTTACCCATACCAAGTGGGATTTTGATCGACAATGCCGTAGATATTGTGCAAAAGGTAGTTCCGAAGCCTTCTGAGAAGAGCATCCAAAATTCATTACTGGCTGCTCAGAAGAACTGCTTTGCCGTAGGTCTTACAACTATTGACGATGCTGGCTTAGAAAAAAATATTGTTGAAAAAATTGATGCATTGCAAAAAAGCGGCGAATTGAAAATGCGCATATATGCAATGCTTACTGACAATAAAGAGAATTCTGATTATTATTTAAAAACCGGGCCTTACAAAACAGATCGCTTAAATGTGCGCTCCTTTAAGTTTTATGCCGATGGCGCATTGGGATCTCGTGGTGCCTGCTTGTCGCACCCATACAGCGACAAACCGGAGCAACAAGGCTTTTTGCTAAGCAAAGCGGAACATTTCGACAGCGCTGCAATCAAATTAACGCCAAGAGGTTTTCAGATGAATACGCATTGCATTGGTGATTCATCCGTAAGAATCATCAGTCGAATAGGCTGGCGATTTGTTTTTGAAAAGCATCCAAGCCTGCGGTGGCGGATTGAGCATGCACAAGTGGTTGACAAAAATGATTTTTCCTTCTTTCAGAATTTCATTCCTTCTGTTCAGCCGACTCACGCCACTTCCGATATGTATTGGGCAAAAGAGCGTTTAGGCGCAGAACGCGTTAAATACGCTTATGCTTATAATGATCTTTTAAAGGCTGCAGGAATGCTCGCCCTGGGAACAGACTTCCCTGTGGAAAATATCAATCCGATGTACACCTTTTATGCAGCCGTTGCACGTAAGGATCTGAAAGGATTTCCGGAAGGAGGTTTTCAAATGGAGAATGCTTTATCGCGTGAGAATACAATGCGTGGAATGACTATTTGGGGCGCGTATGCTAATTTTGAAGAACAGGAAAAAGGAAGTATTGAAAAAGGGAAGTTCGCTGATTTTGTGATTCTTGATAATGATATTATGAAATGTGATATAGATAAAGTGCCAAACACAAAAGTAGTGTACACATTTGTAAATGGCGAGAAAGTTTATTCAGGCAAATAAAATGAAAGCATACAAAGAAGTATTTCTATTTGTTTTTATCTGCCTTGCATCACTTTCTGTTGCTCAGGACAGCTATGCTTACCGAAAAGGAAAAGTAAAGCATCGTCTGAGTGTTGGCCTGGTCAAATCATTTTACATCAATCATCCTGAACACACTATCAATACAAAATCAAAATTCGGCTATACTGCTGCCTACAAAACAGAGATCTTTATGAGCCGCAGAGCAAATCTTATGTTTGGTTTGGAATACATGAGCCATGGACTAACGTTTCAGGGATATTACAAAAAACCAGGATACACTTATTTGTTTGACAGAACGTATGCCTACACGCATGAACTCCGTATACAGGAAGTGGATGTCCCAATTGCCTTAAAAATCAACTTTAACATCGAAAAAGATCATTCATACACTCCTTATATTACAGGAGCTTTTGGAATGCGATATATTTTCAGTTCTTACAGTGTTATCACGAATGATTCCACAGGCATCACTGTTTATGATGCAAAAGACAATATTGATTTTGAGAATCAACTACAGCGAAGAGGCCTAAATGCTTACTTCCAGCTTGGATTGGGTTTACAACGAAACATGAGAAGCTCCGCAAGGGCCTTATACTTTGAAATTAATTACCGCCGTGGAATCTCCCGGATCCATTATAACGGAGACAATAATTCAAACAGCCTGAATATCCGGGATGCACATTTATTATTTATGATCGGAATGCGGCTGTAATTCATGCAATGAATTGATTTGCACAAATCCCCTCAATTCCGCTTTCACGAAATCTATTTCTTCTTGGCTGTAGATCGAAAAGCTTTTTCGTACATAGCAATCCAGTCTTTCACGCTGATCTTACTCATTAGCTCACCAAACAATTTAAATGGAATTTTCTCCGGCTTCTTAAATCGGATGCAGCTTTTCCCCATATCCAGCTTTGCATCGGTATGCTTTGGATATTCATCCGTAAACCACTTCAGCAACTTTGGATCTGCATAAATGCCCATGTGATAAAAAGCAACGAAGTTCTTTTGGCTGGCAAATCCTGCAAAAGGCAAAGGCTGTTTCGGATCGCAGTGGTACCCATCAGGATAAATTGAATGAGGAACTGCATAACCGATCATCCCGTATCCCATACATTCCTGAAAACCCTTAGGAAGGTTTTTAATGATTTCCTTGCGCAGCTTGTTCAAGGCTTCTTTTCTGTCTTCCGGTAATTCCGCCATATATTCTTCCGGCGTGCTTGCTTTTGATTGCATAGTGTTAATTTTTATAAATATTTTTTACAACTTATTTTTTTTCAGCAAATAAATAAAAAACAGCAGACTGAAAGAAAGAAACAGAATGTTAACTGCCCTTGCAAAAGGCGGAGCTCCTTCCGGCCAAACCTGGCCCAATAATACAACGATGTTTAATACAACAAGTATGATGAGTAGCCCTTTCGCTGTTTTCGACATTATTCTATTACTATCTTATAGTTATTACCCACCGATCTTAAATCCAAGGCTGCTTCCTTTGGCGCGCTCAGTTCCGATTTCAAATTCTTTCACATCGCTTAATGTCAAGGAAGCTAAATGAGCAGCCGTTCTTTCAACTGCAGGCATTTCCGCCAAACGCAAATTCTGGTTCTTAATCGATTCTGCAACTACCTGACGAACAGTACGGGCATTTCCAAAATGTTTATCCCTTGCAGCATGAATGTGTGCAAAATAGGCTTTCAGATGTGCTTCGGCTTCAGCGTCCGGAGTAATTTTTTCTTTTATTAAAATAGAAGTGGCAATCGCATACATGTCATCCGATGAATAATCCGAAAAATGGAAGGTGCGATCGAAACGAGATTTTAAACCGGGATTGGACTCAATAAACTCATGCATATTGTCTGTATAGCCTGCCACAATCACACCAAACTGTCCACGCAGATCTTCCATTCGTTTTAAAATCACTTGTATGGCTTCCTGCCCGAAACTATCATTGGAATTCTTGCCTGCCAATGCATAAGCTTCATCAATGAATAAAATGCCTCCTTGCGCTTCATCGATCTTTGCGCCTGTTTTAATTGCAGTTTGTCCAGTATAACCTGCAACCAAACCTTCTCTGTCCACTTCTACAATGTGCCCGCGTTCCAACAAACCCAAGCCCTTATAGATTTTTGCAACAATCCGCGCAACAGTTGTTTTTCCTGTTCCTGGATTTCCTGTAAAGATGCTGTGCAAGGAAAATTTATTCAGCACATCTCTCCCCGTCTCTTTATAAAAACGAACCAGCTTCACCAGTTCATTGATTTCTTCTTTTACAGAATTCATTCCGGTAAGCGCATTCAACTCTGCCAATCCTTCTTTTAATAATTTTTCATTCACTTCCAGACTAAGTTTCTTTTTACCTTGTGCAGCAAATACTTTCTGCATGTCGGGAAGCTCAATTGTGGAAAGGACTTCGTTGGAAAGGCTATTTACATCCTGATGGCTCATCAGACGAAGACCTAAATTCATTTTTGCTTCATCTACCAATGAATAAACATAGCGGGCATTTCCGAAAGAAGTATCTCTGGTCCGATACACTTCTACCAGCATTTCTTCCATGAATGTTTTTGCCTCTGCAGTAATTGTCACGCCTTTTTTCTTAGCCGCAAGTTCGGCGATAGCAAACATTTCTTCCGGCAAATAATCGTCGAAATGGAAATAATGGCTGAACCTTGATTTCAATCCGGGATTGGCTTCAATAAAATTTTGCATCTCTTTCGGATAACCTGCGCACATGATAGCAATATCACCTGTTCCATCACTCATTTCTTTTATAAGGATTTCCAGCACTTCATGTCCAAAATCATTTGAATCTTCTTTCGCGCGGGTTAAGGAATAAGCCTCATCAATGAATAAAATTCCACCTTTCGCTTCTTCGATCATCTTTTTCACTTTGGGTGCCGTTTGCCCGATATACTGCGCAACCAAATCGGAACGATCGACTTCCTTCACATGTCCTTTGCTTAACAAGCCCATTTTTTTATACAGCTTACCGAGCATATTTACCACGGTTGTTTTTCCTGTTCCCGGATTACCGGTAAATACACTGTGGAGACTAATCTTTCCACTGTCTTCAAAGCCTTTTTCTTTTCGAAGTTTTATGAAATTGATATAATTAATATGATCTTTGATGTTTTTCTTCACAGCTTCCATTCCCACCAGCTCATCGATCTTTGCAAACAATTGTTCAATCGTTTCTTCTTCCACAGGTGTTGCTGTTACAACTGTTGCTACTTGCAATGCAGCTTCGGCAGCAATCAATGGCGCCATCACGCCTTCTTCACTGATCTCTCCCATCTCAAAAGGCACAAGCGCTACAAGCGTATCCATAAAAACGATTTCCACCGTATATTTATCATCCTTCCAGGATCCCGCGGATTCGCTTCCCCAGCCAGCATCTAATGCGACTACAGTATCCAATTGTCCTTTTTCAACCCGGCCTGTTCGCTGGCTTTGCCCTTTCGGCTGGCCTGCATCATCATAAAAGTTAAAGAAAAATTCGTAATTCCAATCGTTGTTTGTTTTTGTCTTGAGCTTAAACTCCACCCATAAATAGGGCGTTGAGTTACGGCTTAATTTTTTATAATAGGTTCTGTTAGTAATATTCCAGCCATCAAATGGACCAGGATATAATTTAACAGATTCAATAGAGAAATATGGATTATTGGTTGTTGTAACCTTCCCGACATCTTCAACAAAGAATTTTTTAGAGCCGACCAATTCGTTGTCAATATATGCTTCCCACACATAGTCGCCTTTCAACCAAAAAGTGCCCTCATTGGGCGTTCCCCAACCATCTCTAACATACACAATATTTTCATCCGTTTTGATGGTGATCGTAGAATCAATCGAACATAATTCCTTGCGGGTACCGCTTTCATCTGAGAATGATTTCAATGTGATTTTCGCGCTCCATTCTGCTTCATCAAACAATTTATTGTAGAAAGAAAACTCGGTGCGCAGATAGGTTGTTTCCATCCTATCAAAAACAGTTCGGTATTTCTTCGTTGCATTAGCCATCCACTCATCCGAGGAATAGACCTTCACATCTTTTAATTTATAATTTTTAGCCATGGCAGCGAGTTTAATCTTTTCTAAAAATAAAAGAAAAAAAGCGAATTTGCATAAATGTTAAAAAATAAATGGGCGTGGAGCAAAAAAGAAACCCATTACATTTCTGTAATGGGTTTTGAATTAGATAAAATCTCTCTAAACTAAATCTAATTACTAAAAATTGCCTTCGGCAACTGCCTTCTGCGATGGATTGGTGGTTGAATTTTCCACTTTTAATACTCCATTTACATATATCTGAACTTGAATTACATCATGAGAAGGAATTGCATTGGAAGCGGAAATGACAAAACGGTTTCCGCTTTTAAAGCTAAAACTGATTGTCTCTTCTGTTCGGCTGATTTCATCATGTTTCATTTCGAGTGTTCCACTGGAATTTGGAGCAAGGTAATCAACTACAAAACTTCCTGAAGTACATGCAACTCGGTATTCCACATCAATTATTGCGGCTGCTTCGGGAGCTTGTGGTTTTACCTCATTCTCTTTTTTACAAGAAATGGTTAGAACGCTTACTAATAGAGAAAAAGAGAATAAAATTGTTTTCATTTTGGATTATTGTTACCTTGTTTCCGAGTGCAAAAGTACTCTTTTCCGAATACAAAACAAATATTTATCGTTATAATTATGTTAATCGACGATAAAATTATTAGCAATGTCGATAAGTAGGCGATAAAAATTGCCGAAAATAAGCCTGTATTGAAAAAACTCAATAAGCTAAACAAAAAACTTGAAAGGAGACTATTAATAGTTTACGGAGGTGGGATATCACTCTGCCATCACGTTGTTGAGTTGAAGATAGGATTCTTGCGCCTCTTTCTTCATTCGTTCAACGATGTCCTTGCAGGGTAATATATCATTGATCAGCTCCACACTTTGCCCGGCGCACCACAATGTATTGTAATTACCCGGCTTAACGGATGCTTCCAGTTTTTTCATGCCACTCAGCTGAACCCACATCTTAAAATATTTTTTGGTAGTGGAGTTATTTGATAGCATCCGCTCAAACCAATTCTGCTTATAGCCGATCTTTTTGGCAAAAGGAGTATTGATGATCGTACAGGGAGTTCCTGAAATCCTCTCCGTCAGCACAATGTCTGTCATTTTCGAATCAACAACTGCCTTTTTATATTCCTGGCTCACTCCGGCTTCTGCGCTTGCTATAAAGCGTGTTCCCACCGAAACTCCTGCAGCCCCTATCGCCAGCATGGATATAATTCCCGCTCCGTCTGCTATTCCACCCGCTGCAATAACGGGAACGTGCGGAAAAGCGTGCTGCAGGGCTGGAACGAGAATTTGTAAAGGATTTGGGCCTGCATGTCCGCCCGCACCTTGTCCTACTGCTATAAAACCATCACAGCCCAACTCTGCACATTTTTTTGCATGCTCAAGGTTGGTTACATCACAAAATACCTTCGCTCCGTAAGCATGTGCCTGTTCTATTACTTGTTTCGGACTTCCCAGTGAAGTAATATAAAAAGGCACTTTCTTATCTATGCAAATCTTCAAATGCTTCTCATAAAGTGGATTTGTCTTTTGCACTATCAGGTTGATTCCGTATGTTCCTTTCACAGTCAATGCAGCCTTTTCTTTGTTCAATTTATCCAGCAACTGCTCCAACTCCCCTTCGTTTCTGTAATTCAGACTAGGAAAAGACGCTGCAATTCCACTTCTCATTCCTTCCGTTATCATCGCTTCATTGCTGACCAGGAACATCGGCGCCATGATCATTGGGAAATCTATGGATAAAATTTTACTGAGTTTTGTTTGCATTTGAGTGGTTTTATTATTGCAGAATCGACAAAAAATTTTATTTTTGGAATTGTAAAATTAGGCAATTTTAAAACATTGCCTCATTTTATCCCATTTAACCTCATTATTAAAACAAAACACTATGGCTGTTACCCGCATATTCGATATTTTACCGCAATTACTGGAAAAGTATAATAAACCAAATGCTCTGGCTTCAAAAGAAAATGGCAAATGGATCACCTACTCTACTCAGGACTTTGTAGACAATGTCAATTACCTGAGTTACGGTTTGTATAACTTAGGACTGGAACGTGAAGACAAGATCGCGATTATCGCAAACAATCGCCCTGAATGGAACTTTGCAGATTTTGCTATTCAGCAATCAGGTGCTATCAGCGTGCCGATTTATCCTACCATCAGTGAAAATGACTTAACCTTTATCCTGAATGATGCTAAGATCAAGTATATCTTTGTTTCCAACTCGGACCTTTATAATAAAGTAAAAGCTGTTGCTGATAAAATTCCGGCAATTAAAGGAATTTACACTTTCGATAAAGTAAATGGGGCAAAACACTGGTCGGAGCTGGTGGAAGACGGGAAGAAGAACCCCAAAGCAAAAGAAATCGAAGCCATCAAGAACAGCATTAAGCCAAACGATATGTTCTCAATTTTATACACTTCCGGCACCACCGGAAATCCGAAAGGCGTGATGTTATCTCACAATAACCTGATCAGTAATTCCATCGCCTGTCAGGTATTGGCGCCATTTCAGCACAATTGGAAAGCGTTAAGTTTTCTGCCGCTTAACCACGTGTATGAGCGAATGTTAAGCACACTTTATTTTTATCTTGGGGTTTCTGTTTACTACGCAGAAAGTATTGAAACGATTGGTGACAACTTAAAAGAAATCAAGCCTCAGATTTTCGGAACGGTTCCACGCTTATTGGAAAAAGTATACGATAAGATCGTAGCAAAAGGTGAAGAGCTTACAGGATTGAAAAAGAAATTATTTTTCTGGGCTTTAGACCTAGGCTTGCGCTATGAAGTGGATGGAGCGAATGGCTGGTGGTATGAATTCCAATTAAAGATTGCCAATAAGCTGATATTTTCAAAATGGCGTGAGGCATTGGGAGGAAATGTGGTTGCTGTTGCTTCGGGAGGCGCGGCCTTGCAACCTCGCCTGGCCCGTGTGTTTCAGGCTGGCGGAATAAAAGTGCTGGAAGGATACGGCTTGACCGAAACATCTCCTGTTGTTGCTGTAAACAGTTTCTTACCAAATGGTATCCGCTTCGGAACGGTTGGTCCCGTTATAGAAGGTGTAACTGTTTCGTTTGCAGATGATGGAGAAATTTTAGTAAAAGGACCGAATGTGATGCTAGGATATTATAACCGCCCGGATGCTACTGCTGAAGCGATAGACAGTAACGGATGGTTCCATACAGGTGACATCGGTATTATGGTAGAAAACCGCTTCTTAAAGATCACTGATCGTAAGAAGGAAATTTTTAAAACATCAGGAGGGAAATACATCGCTCCTGTAATGATCGAAAACAAATTGAAGGAATCACCATTCATCGAACAGGTGATGGTAATTGGGGAAAATCAAAAATACGCGTCCGCATTGATCGTTCCTGCTTTCACATTCTTAAGGGAATATTGCAAACGAAAGGAAATTCCATACACCAGCAATGAAGAGATCATCAAGAATCCTGTGATCAGAGCAAGGATCATGGAAGAAGTGGAAAAGGTCAACAAAACGCTGGCACAGTATGAAAGTATCAAGCGCCCGGAATTGTTGCCACGCGAATGGAGCATCGATAAAAATGAAATGACACCGAAGCTTTCCTTAAAGCGTAAAGTAATTATGGCTGCTAATAAAGATTTGATCGATAAGATCTATGGTGCTGAATAGATAGAAGACTTATGTCATCAAAAAAAAACAACCCTGCTATACACAAAGGGCATAAAGAGAAGGCACAACCTGTTTTGGTCACTGATAAAAAGCTGATCGTTAAATTGTCGCTCATCATTGCCTTGTTTGCATTTCTATTATTTTCCAATACCATAAAACACGGATTTGTGTTGGATGATTATTCTGTAATCAAGGAAAATCAGCTGACCAAAGGTGGGACGGCTTCCCTTGCAAAGATCTTTTCAAACAGCTATAGGGAAGGATATGGAAACAATGAGAACAACCTATACCGACCTTTAACGAAGGCCATGTTCGCGATTGAATGGCAACTATCTCCAAACAATCCGCATTTTCATCACATCATCAACATCCTTCTCTATTCATTAGCCTGCGTGCTATTGTTCATTGTTCTGTTGCGATTTACAAAAATCAATATCTATATTTTATTCATAACCGCCCTTGTTTTTGCCGCTCACCCCATACATACGGAAGTTGTCGCCAATATTAAAAGTCGGGACGAGATTTCCAGCATGATATTTTTACTCTTATCGCTTCTTTGCATTTCCGGGTACTTGAAAAACAATAAAATACTTTTGTTGGGCAGTTCATTGCTATGTTTCTTTCTTGCGCTGCTTTCAAAAGAATCAGCCATCGTATATGTGGCCCTTGCCCCTTTATTTATTTATTTTTTCACTGATACGCCGATAAAAAAAATTATCAAGCCAACGGCATTGATGGCCATCGTTGCTGTTTTGTACATGGGCTTGCACCTGAAAATAATCGGCAGTATTGGCATCAAGAACATTCCTGTGATTGATAATTCCTTAATGTTTACAAACGATGTTATTCAGCAGAAAGCTACAGCCATTATGATCATGGGAAAATACTTTTTGCTATTGCTGTTCCCTCATCCACTATCCAGCGACTATTCTTTCAATACGATTCCAATGGTTACTTCATTGGGGCATATAGGTTTTCTGGCAGCATTAGCCTTTC
>DASWNK010000177.1:0-3418 GCA_036399275.1 Bacteroidia bacterium
ATTGGGGTATGATTGAAGAATTGGCAAAAGAGCTTGGAGCAGCAACAGCTTGTTCCCGCCCGGTTGCTGATATGCACTGGCGCCCGCATCATGAGCATGTTGGCCAGACCGGTGTTGCTATTCGTCCGAATTTATACATTGCTATCGGAATTTCCGGAGCGATCCAGCACCTGGCAGGCGTGAACGGAAGCAAGACCATTGTTGTGATCAATTCCGACAAAGAATCTCCTTTCTTTAAATCGGCCGATTATGGAATTGTGGGCGATGCTTTTGAAATAGTGCCTAAACTAATAGAGGCAGTAAAACATTTTAAAGCAAATCACAACTAATCAGATATTTATTTGTAACTTAGTTTAATCGGTTTCAGGCATCGTTTTTTACAAAAAAAGCAGAGGGATCGAAAAAAAATTGTACCGGTGAAAAAAGTCAAACTAGAAATTGTAGGTTTATCATATAGTCAAACTCAAACAGGAGCCTACGCCCTTGTATTGGGTGAGACCAAAGGGAAACGCAGGTTGCCCATCATCATCGGAGGATTTGAAGCGCAAGCCATTGCCATCGAATTGGAAAAAATGACCCCGAGCCGTCCACTTACTCACGACCTTTTTAAAAGCTTCGCGGAAGGATTCAGCATCAATGTGAGCGAAGTCATCATCTATAACCTTGTAGAAGGGATTTTCTTTGCAAAGCTTATTACCAGCGACGGAAATAAAGAAGTGGAGATCGATGCACGTACTTCCGATGCCATTGCTTTAGCCGTAAGATTTAATTGCCCAATCAATACATACGAATTTATATTGTCCCAGGCCGGAATTTTATTGGATGACGAAGCGCTTGCTGCAAGCGGCGAAACTGCTGAAAAAGAAGAACTGGTAGAAGTTGAAGAAACCGATTACATCAAAAAATCAACAGAGGAGCTGAAGCAATTACTGCAGGCAGCATTGGATGAAGAGGATTACGAGAAAGCATCACGCATTCGCGATGAGCTGAACAATCGCAAAAAATCATAATACACTTGCTCCAATAATAACTCTATGAGTATTAAGAGTCGCCTCATTATTATGAGTTTCCTCCAGTTTTTTATCTGGGGCGCCTGGTTAATTACGGTTGGAAACTACTGGTTTGCAACAAAACAGTGGAGCGGAGCTGAGTTCAGTGCTATATTTTCCACCTTAGGTATTTCTTCTATACTCATGCCTGCAATAACCGGGATCATTGCCGACAAATGGATGAATGCCGAGAAGCTATATGGAATTCTACATATTCTAGGAGGCATAATACTTTGTTACATTCCGCAGGTAGATTCATCAGCTGCATTTTTCTGGGTGATATTAATGGCAATGCTTTGCTATATGCCCACTATCTCCTTATCTAATTCCATTGCCTATACCATACTAAAAAACAACAATTACAATGTTGTTAAAGTGTTTCCGCCCATCCGCGTCTGGGGCACCATCGGTTTCATCGCTGCAATGTGGATCACCAATCTTTCCGGAAATAAAGCATCTGCCAACATGTTTTATATTTCAGGGGTCGCTGCAATTGCTTTAGGCATTTATTCTTTTTTATTGCCTAAATGTCCACCACAAAAACTTATTTCTAAAGATTCAACCTTGGTGCAAAAATTAGGCTTGGATGCTTTTAAGCTTTTTGGCACTTCAAAAATTGCATTGTTTTTTATTTTCGCCATGTTTTTGGGTGCAGCTTTGCAACTAACCAATATGTACGGGGATGTGTTTCTTTCAGAGTTTGAGAGGATTCCGGAATATCAGAACTCCTTTGTTGTGAAATACTCAACAATAATAATGTCAATTTCTCAGATTTCAGAAACCTTGTTTATTCTGGCCATCCCGTTTTTCTTAAAACGATTTGGGATCAAGCAGGTCATGCTCTTTTCAATGATCGCATGGGTTCTGCGTTTCGGATTCTTCGCTTACGGAGACCCGTCAGGAGGGGCGTGGATGATCGTTATGTCCTGCATTGTTTACGGAATGGCCTTCGATTTCTTTAACATTTCAGGCTCTTTATTCATAGAAACTTCCACGGATCCGAAAATGCGTTCCAGCGCGCAAGGCTTGTTTATGATGATTACGAACGGTTTTGGAGCTATTCTTGGAAGTGAAGTCAGCGGTTATGTGATTACCAGGTTTTTTACTACCGAGGGTGTAAGAGACTGGCAATCTATCTGGCTTTCCTTCGCAATTTATGCCTTAATAGTTGCTATTGCATTTTCAATCTTATTCAAGCACAAACACGACCCCAAAGCGCTTGAAACAGTAAGCCATTAAGAGGCTTTAATTAAAAAAGCCGCCTATTCATTCTCGGTTAATAGTTTGTGAATATTATCCCCCCCTTATGTAGTAGCACACCTGAAAATCAAACTACCTTTGCTTTATAATTCGGCTTATTTTGAGCTGAAGAAACTAAACTCTCAATTCCCTATGACACTCCTGACACATTATTGGTGGGTAATCCTGCTTGTATTAATGATCGTTTTGTATAAAGTTATTCTACGCATTCTGTTTGGAATGGTCATTATACCCGAAGACAGAATCGGCCTGGTAACAAAAAAATTCGTTCTCTTCGGTGAGTTCAAAGAAATGTCCGACAGCAGGATGGTGGCAACAAAAGGAGAAGCCGGATTTCAGGCGAAGACCCTTGCGCCCGGTTTGTATTTCGGAATGTGGGTTTGGCAATATGATATTACTCAACAACCTTTCATCGTGATTCCCCAAGGAAAAATCGGTTTGGTGCTTTCTAAAGATGGTGATGAGATCCCAACCGGAGCCATTCTTGGACGTAAGGTTGAATGTGACAATTTTCAGGATGCGGAGAAATTTTTAAATGGTAACGGACAAAAAGGCCGTCAATCGGCTTATATCACTGCCGGCTCCTACCGTATCAATACATTGCTGTTCACGGTAAGTGAAGTTGACATGATCCAGATCCACGAAAGCATGGTAGGTGTTGTAACAACATTGGACGGAACACCAATTGAAGGAGGACAAATTGCCGGTAAATTCATCGACGGACATAATAACTTCCAGGATTTTGATCTCTTCCTGAAAAACAATGGTAACAGAGGTTTGCAGCCGCAAATTGTTTTGGCTGGTTCATACAACATCAATCCATGGGCTGTGCAGATCGAAGAAATTCCGATGACAGAAATCCCGATCGGACATGTGGGCGTAGTGATCTCGTATATTGGTTTAGAAGGAAAAGATACAAGCGGATCCGAATTCAAACATGGTAACATTTTCGAGAAAGGACATAAAGGAGTTTGGAATGAGCCTTACGGACCAGGAAAATATCCTTTGAATAAATACATCATGAAAGTGGAACTGGTTCCTACCACTAACCTGGTATTGAACTGGGCGAATGCACGCAGCGAATCGCACAGTCTTGATAAAAACCTTTC